>CAZVFQ010000080.1:0-10070 GCA_964626455.1 uncultured Desulfobacteraceae bacterium
GAAAGTGATTTCGACAAATATGACGAGCATGCGGTCCATGGGACTTTGAGTTATGATTTTTCATCCAGGGCCCAGGTCAGCCTTAAACCATATTTTTCTGAACACCGTATAGACTATGAGGACAGGATGCAGCAGCGCATCGGACTGAATCCGAAATGGAAGTGGAAGCCGGACGCACTTTCCACTATCAGGGCCTGGGGGTCCTGGTTTAGATACAACCATGAATCCGATGATCCGGAAACAGGAGAAAAAGGTACTGATTATACGCATGATATGTATGAGACTGAGATCAACTACAACCGCCTGATTTTTGACCGGCATCTTCTGACTGTGGGCTCACAGTTTGAGAAAGAAGAACGCGTTGATACAGTCAAAGAATATGATGCAGATGAGGATGTGCTCAGTTTTTTTATATCAGATGAAATAGACTTGCATCCCCTGGTCCTGGTTCTGGGGGCCCGTCTTGACGAGCATGATGAATGGGGAAGTGAGTTTACTCCCAAGATTAATATTTCTTATTCGATAACTGATGCAATTAAATTGCGAGGATCTGCAGGGCGGGGGTTTAACGCGCCCACCTTGAGCAAGCTTTATGGTCAGTGGCGAATGGGGCCCTATGAGGTGCAGCCGAACCTGGACCTGGAACCTGAAGAATCCTGGGGATACGATCTTGGGGTTGACTGGCAGGCAGGCCCCGGCTTTTCCGTGTCCACAACCTTTTTTCAAAACGATGTGGAAAACCTGATCGTCTCCAGGACTCTGCGCCAGGGTCCGCCGCCCTGGGACCTTTTCTGGGAAAACGTAGACGAGGCCAGGACCCGGGGCGTAGAGATCAGTGCGGCCTTGGATTTTCTGGAAAGCTGGACCGCAAATATCGGCTATACCTACCTGGACACTGAAAACCGTGAAACAGGCAAGGAACTCATTGAGAGGGCCAATCACAAGATAGACATGAGCCTGGGTTGGCAGCACCCGTCATACGGTATCTCGGCTTTTCTGGAAGGTCAATACCTGGGACGACGGTATGCTGATGAAGAAAACGAAAAACGCCTTGGGGGCTACACCCTGTTTAACATGGTAATCAATAAGGATTTTGCAAAACACTATCAGGCATTCGTGCGGGTGGAAAACCTCCTGGGCAAAAAAGACATTGATGATGCCTATGATGTGGACGGAACCGAGTTTCTTGCCGGCATTAACATGAGATTCTAAACGTGATGGCACCGTATGGAAGCCGGCTTTTTACGAGTATGTCAAAACTTATTCATGGCAGACAATATTTGGGATTAAGGATTATGAAATCAAGAAAAGGCAGAAAACCAAAACGGCTGTACTTCATCTCAGCCTTGTGCATTGTTTTTTT
The DNA here is from genome assembly GCA_964626455.1 of uncultured Desulfobacteraceae bacterium. Lineage (GTDB taxonomy): Bacteria > Desulfobacterota > Desulfobacteria > Desulfobacterales > Desulfosalsimonadaceae > Desulfosalsimonas. Next base: position 1,364 of record CAZVFQ010000080.1, read on the forward strand.
TCTGGCTTCCTTTGCCCAGGTCATAGCAGGTTCTGATCCTATTGATATTCACGGGACGGTTGAAAAGGAAATCAATGTACGAAAACAGATGCAGCAGCTTGAAGGGAAATGGGCCGAAGATCGGCATGACCTTGCCGGGCAGTATCAGGAGCTTGAATCCAGGCGCAGTGCCATGGAAGCGAAAAAAAAACGCCTTTCAGACCAGATAGGGCTTAGACAAAAAAAAGTTTCACATATGCAAAAGACCCTGGGCGAGTCTGACCGGGTGAAAAAGGAGCTCCAGGCAACACTGGAAGATATTGCCGGCCGCCTGGAGGTGTTTGTAAAAAACGATCTGCCCTTTCTGGAAAGCGAGCGATCCGGCAGACTCAAGGAATTGAAAACCTGTCTGATTGATCCGGATATATCCCCTGGAGAAAAAACCCGGCGCACCCTTGAGGCCATGCAAGTGGAGCTTGATTACGGCCGTCGTCTGGAAGTCAGCAGCGAAAATATAAACATCGACGGGCAGAAAGTAGCCGTAGATGTTTTGCGGGTCGGCCGGTTGTCGCTATTCTGCCGCAGCAGTGACGGCAGTACTCTTGGTTGGTATGTGCCGGCAGATCAATCCTGGCAATCCCTTGCCGGAAAACATGAGATGTCGATATCAGTAGCCATGGAAATAGCAAACCAGCAGCGGCCCGCGGATATTATCAAATTGCCCTTGGGCCGATTGGAGGTTCAATGAAGTTTTCGCTGGTATGGACTTTGCTGCTGACCTTCTTTTTTTGTTTTTTGTTTGCCGGAAGCCCTGGAGCTGCTGATATGCGCTTGATTTCAAAAAAGGCAGACGCAGACTACCAAAAAGCAGTCGAGGAATCCGAAAAGCGCAAAAATGAGATTTTCAACAGCCGGAAAAAACTGGAAAAGGCTATTGCCGAAACCCGGGAGGATATCCAAAGTTTGAAATCAGATATCAGTGAAATGGAGACCGCCTATGTTGAGCTTGGCAAAGACCAGGCAGGGTTTGCTGAAAAACTGGAGAGGATGGAAGACGACATGAAGGAGTATGCAGGGGTTGTAAGACAGACAGCAGAAGATCTGCATCCAATTGTCTCCGGCTCCAATCTAAGCGCCCGGCACCCGGAGAGGGCAGAAGTTATATCTGCCATGCTGCAACCGGATTATTTCCCGGGCATTGATTCAATCAAGGATATGGCAGACCTTATATTCGAAGAAATTTCGGCGTCAGCCGAGATAAAGGTTTTTCAGGATGAATTTCTGGGACGCGACGGTCAAATGAAACAAGGGCAGTTGCTTATTGTCGGGCCTTTTTCAGCCGCTTACAGAACTGCCGGGGAAACAGGCTTTCTTCGCTTCAGCAAAGCTCATGAGTCCTTTGTGGCGCTTTCAGCCCTGCCTGCCTGGGGAATGCGGCGCAATCTTAAAAGTTATATGCAGGGCCAGGGTGAAGCCGTCTACTTTGATCCTTCCGGCGGCTCAGCCTTAAAACGCGTTTCTCACCGTTCCACCCTGCTGGAAAAGGTTAAAAAAGGAGGGCCTTTAGTCTGGCCGATTTTAGGCATTGGAGTGCTTGCAGTCATCCTTGTCATGGAGCGACTGGTTTTTCTGCACCGGGTCCATGCCAACGCCGACAGCCTGATGGGAAGATTCAACCAAATGGCGGCCAAGGGCGATTGGGACGGCTGCCTAAAACTTCTGGCTCCCCGCAAGGGCCGGCCGGTATATAATGTCTTGATGGCGGGTTTCGGGGCAGTGGACCAGAGCCGGGAGAGCCTTGAAAATGTCCTGCAGGAGGCCATCTTAAAGGAGCTGCCACGCCTGGAACGTTTTTTGCCTGCTTTAAACGTCATGGCAGCGGTCTCGCCTCTCATCGGCCTGCTGGGCACAGTAACCGGTATGATCGGAACCTTTCATGTGATCACGCTCTATGGCACCGGAGACCCGCGCCTTATGTCCGGCGGCATATCCGAGGCTTTGGTAACCACGATGCTCGGCCTTGGAGTAGCCATTCCGGTTATGCTGTTTCACGCTTTTCTACGGCGCCGTATCGAGCATATAGTGGGAGACATGGAGGAAAAGGCAGTGGCCCTGAGCAATATTATCTGCCGTCAGTGTCAGAATGATACAGCCGGGACCAGGCTGGCGCTGGAAATGGCATAAGAAGGTATTTTATATGCAATTGCTGGAAGACGTGCTGTACTATTTTTACCAGGGCGGGCCGATTATGCTTCCTTTGTTGGGGATTTCCCTTTGGGCCTGGGGGCTTATTGCCGAGCGGATATACTTTTTTTTTGTCAATACGGGCCCTGACATGGAGCTGGATCTGGTGGATCAGCATTTACCAAAAACGGCAGCCCCATTTTCCGACCGCTGCGGGCAGGTCTGTCATGCCATGGCTCTGGGTTTCTGTGAGCAGCGCTGCGGCGCCCCGGATCTGGACAGCCGGATACTTGAAGAAAACTGGCTGAGACAAAAAAAACGTATCCATAGGGGACTTTCTATGCTGGCAGCCCTGGCGGCGGCTGCACCTCTTCTTGGGCTTTTCGGTACAGTTCTGGGTATGATTGATACATTTGAAGTGATTTCACTTTTCGGCACCGGAAACGCCAGAGCTCTTGCCGGCGGGATATCTGAAGCCATGATTTCAACCCAATCCGGCCTGTTGGTGGGAATTCCTGCGCTGCTCATGTGTATTTTTCTCCGGCAGCAGGCCAGGCGGCTTGAAACGCGGTTGAATGCAGTCCGGATGAGATTCAAAAGGACGTTAAAACAATGATCAATGCGCGACAATCCCTGCGTTACAGTGATTCCGGGGAAGGGATCAATATTACTCCCCTGATGGATTTAATTTTTCTTCTGCTGATTTTCTTCATGGTCACAACCAGTTTTGTCAAGGAAACCGGCCTGGATGTTCAGCGCCCCTCGGCGGACACCGCCCGTGTCCAGGAAAAGGCAAATATTATGATCGGCGTGAGTGAAAACGGGCGGGTTTACATGGATCACAAACCCATAGACATCCGGATGGTGAGCTCCCATGTGGAAAACGCACTTGCTGAGAATCCCATGGCTGCTGCCGTGATCGTGGCGGACAAAACATGTGATATGGGTCGGGTTATTGAAGTGATGGACAAGTGCCGGCTGGCCGGAGTGCAGCGTGTGAGTGTGGCAGCCAGAAAAAAAGACGGATCTTGAAGCCGATGGCTGAAAAAGCCGGTAAATACCTGTTTATCATTGGGGTCATGCTTGGGATGAATTTGTTTTTGTTTGTTTTGTTCCCCCATTATGTGATCCAGCAGAAAACAGCCGGTGTAAAAGATCCGTCAATTGAAGATTTCCATGCGTTTGAGGTGCTGAGGACAGACTTGTCCAGACCTGAAAAAAAGCCGCCTGAACAAAAAAAACAGCCTGAGACCAAACAGCCGAAAAAGCATAAAGTGCCTGAAAACGTTGACATGCCGGAGCAGACAACCGAGCATCGACCCAAAGCGCTTTCAATCGATCCCATGGATCTGCAGATCCATCCCAGACTTTCTTCCGGCATAAAAGTGTCTGCGCCCGCCGCCCCCCGGAAAAAAGAGAATCCGCTTCTAAACAATCAATATGGCGTTGGGGAGGTGGACACTGTGCCCATGGCAATGGCCAAAACTCCTCCGGTTTATCCATACAAGGCCAAGAGGATGAATTTGAGCGGCAAGGTCAGTGTGAAGTTTCTGGTAGGAGAAAACGGGCATGTTTCAGAAGTGGAGATTCTATCAGCCGAACCGGAGAATGTTTTCGACAAAAGCGTTATCCAGGCGGTTTCTTCCTGGCGGTTTAAGCCCGGTAAAATCAGCGGACAGGCCGTGGATACTTGGATGAAGACAACCATCATTTTTGATATCAATGAAATTTGATGGGAAAAAGGGCATGGTGCGATGATCGGATTTCTGAAAAAATACCGGTTTTTATTAATTTTTGTTTTCTTGTGGACCCCGCTGGTCTCAAATTTTGCCGGTGCGGCAGAAAACAGGCCTCCTCAGATCTCCAGAGCAGAACAACAAATTCTCTATGAAGTATCTCAGTCCATTGAAAAAAAAGAATACGGCAAAGCAGAAAAACAGCTAAAAAAACAAATTAAAAAGCATGGGAAAAAAGTTGATTATAGGTTTTTTTTTCAGCTGGGAAATGTTTACAGCCTCCGGGATAATGCCCAAAAAGCCTTTTGCGCTTATAAGAAAGCAGCCTCCCGCTATAATGGGGACCCGGCGCTTTGGCAGAACATGGGCAAAGCCTGCTATGACCTTGGGCGTTTTTCCTGTGCAGGAAAACACATGGAGAGGGCCTATCAACTTCAGGAAACGAAAAATCCGGATCTGCTTTATCAGGCGGCCGGCTGCCGCCTTATGGCCGGGGAAACTGAAAGGGCCTATAAGTTGCTAAAAGAGCTTTGCTCCGAAGATGATGCTGTGGTGAACTCCGACTGGCTGGAATCTTTGGCCAATGTTTGCATGGAGATGGGCAAGAACACAGAGGCGGAAAAGATAGTCGGGCGCCTTCTCCATCACCGGCCGGAAGAGCTGCGATGGTGGAAAATGATGGCCAACTTTCACATAAAAAGTGAAGCCTATGACAAGGCTGCGGCTGCTCTTAAAATCCATAACCAGCTTGCAGCATCAAAAAAAGATGACGTGATACACTTAGGCGATCTTTACATGGCTGCAGGTGTGCCGTTAAAGGCAGCTCAGCAGTATGAAAAAGTCCTTCAATGGAGCCGTGCCATTGAGGATTTTAAAAGGCTTGCTTCAGCCTACCTGGCTGCACACAGGCCGGAAAAGGCGGTTTCCGCATTAAGCCAGGCCCTTGAGTTGGAACCTGATTCCGGTCTCTGGCATATGCTCGGTGGCATTTTTTACAACCAGGATAAACCTGAAGAAGCATTCAACGCTTTTCAAAAAAGCTTTGAACTGGACTCACAAAACGGAGAGGCTGCCCTTTTAATGGGATACAGTGCTATTAAAGCTGGTCTTTATGATAAAGCAATTGATGCTTTTGAAAAAGCCAAAGAATTTAAAAACCAAGAGCATCAGGCTTTTCAGGGGCTTACTGCCGCACTTGCAGCTTCAGGAGTCCAAAGGAATCGGAAAATGTCGGGTCAAACAATAATGATGGAATCAGGTCGATAACGTCTCGAAGCTGTGTGGCTTTCGGGATTGAGCCGACGATGTTTTTTCAGCCGCATGCTGGTATCCTCTTCAACTAACGGTTTTTGTTAAAGAAACTGTCATCCTCTCGGATGATACTTTTCATGCATGCGTTTCATGTGATCGCGGGTTACATGAGTATAGATCTGCGTGGTGGATATGTCTGCATGGCCAAGCATCATCTGAACGGCCCGAAGGTCTGCGCCGCCCTCAAGAAGATGGCTTGCAAACGAGTGACGGAAGGTGTGCGGGGTGATTTTCTTGCCGCATCCAGAGGCCAGGGCGTATTGTTTTACAATTTTCCAGAAGCCCTGGCGGCTCATAGCGCGGCCGGCACGGCCGAAAAAAAGATAAGCGGATGTGCGGTTTTTTAATAAAGCGGGCCTGGCGGTTTTTATATACTGCTCCACCTTTTGCCTGGCATGCTCACCAACCGGCACCAGCCGCTCCTTTGATCCCTTGCCAAACACCCGTACAAAGCCAGCTTCAAGATTTATATCCTGCAATTTTAAGGATACCAGCTCGCTTACCCTGAGGCCGGCCGCATAAAGAAGCTCAAGCATAGCTGCATCCCGGAGCCCCTTGTGGCGGGTGGTCTCAGGGGCTTCGAGCAGGCGGGTGATTTCGGTGACAGAAAGCACATCAGGCAGTTTCAGGCCTGACTTGGGAAGGTCGATCAGCCGGGCCGGGTCGCTGGAAATGTGTTTTTCCTGTACCAGAAACCGGAAAAATCCCCGCAGAGTAACAAGGTGCCTTGCCCTGGAGCGAATTCCCAGGCCGTCCTCGCGAAGCCTCAACAAATACTTTAACACAGAGGCTGTATCTACTTGTTTTACCTGCTTAATTTTGTTTCCGGAAAGAAACCGCTGAAACCTTGCAAGGTCTGAGCCGTAGGATTCAATGGTGGAGGCGGAAAGCCCTTTTTCCACGGTAAGATAATTAAGGTACTGGTCTATCTGCGCGGAGATCTCGTTCATTTATTTTTTATCAAAGCCTTATTTCCAGGCTGTTTAACACTTCTGCGCCGTATGAACGTACGACAACCATGTTTTCAAGACGCACCCCGCCCCAGTCAGGCAGATAAACCCCTGGCTCAACAGTAAAGACCATGTTTTCCTCAAGTTGAACATTTCGTTCATCCACCGGGCTGAGTGAAGGGGCCTCATGGATTGCAAGGCCGACTCCGTGGCCAAGTCCGTGGCCGAAATATTGATCGAGTCCTTTTTCGCGAAGATGGTCTCTTGCTGCGGCATCAATTTGTTTTGTCCAGGCCCCGGGACGCACAGCATCAACGGCTTTTTGCTGCGCATCGTATACCGCATTGAAAACCTTTGAAAAAGTTTCATCCGGATGCCCGAGTGTGATTGTGCGCGAAATGTCACTGCAATATCCGTGCAGGCGGGAGCCCCAGTCAAACAAAAGCGGGATGCCTTCCTTTAGTGGTTCTTGTGCCGGTATGGCGTGGGGCAGGGCGGCGTTTTTACCAAATGCGGAAATTACGGGAAAAGAAACTGATTCAGCGCCTGCTTCGCGCATCTGTTTTTCAATTTCCCAGGCAGCCGCAGCTTCTGTAACGCCGGGGACAATATTTTCAAGAAATGCGGAAAAAGCCGATTCTGCAATATGAAGGGATTTTCTGATTCTGTCAATTTCTGATTCCTCTTTGCATTGGCGCAGGTTTTCAGCAAGTCCGGGTGTTTTTACAAGGCTGGTTGCAAGGTTTTTTTCAGACAGTTGTTTGCATATCTCATCATACTGCTCACAGCTCATGCGGCCTGCCTCAAAGCCGAGCTTTTTTGTGTCAAGATTTTGAAGTATTGCAGGAAGCTCTTTTGAAAGCCCCTTTTTATAACAGATTACCTCAAAGCCAGAAGCCTCGTTTTGTGCCTGGATTTCGTAGCGCGAGTCAGTAGCAAGCACAAGAGCGTTTTCAGATATAAGCAGTACACCTGCGGACTCGTTAAAACCCGTGTCTTCGCCTGTAAACCCTGACAGATAACGCCGGTTTTCCCCAACCTGGACGAGCATGGAGTCAATGTCTGCATCTGCAAACGAGTTTTTAAGCTTTTCAATTCTGTTTTTAATGTGTTGTTTCATGGGATTTCTATAGCACATGATAACAGGGCGTAAAAGTTTAATCTGTCTTGTTAACGGGCTTGAAAAAACATATTGTTATGTTATGTATAAGTCCATGACAAGGATTATCTGCATAGCTGCTCCCATTGCAGGCACCGGCAAGACCGTTGCTGCGGTAAATCTTTCTGCCTCATTTGCCGTATTTGAGAAAAAAACTCTTCTTGTAGACTGCAGCCCTGAAAACGGCTGTTTATTCGGTGCAAAAGTTGAGCCTCCCTCAGATCCGCAAGGCCTTGCAGATGTGCTGACCCGGGGAAATACTGATTTGTCCATGGTCCATGCGGCAACCAGCCTGGAACACCTTAAAATTCTTCCTGCAGGAACCGGGCTCAAAGAGGCTGTAAACAACGCCGAGGACAAAAACCGGGCCGCAGACCTGCTCGGCAAAACTGTTTTATTGCAGGCAGCCGGTTTCGATCTTACGGTTATAGACACGCCCACCGGTATTGCCCCGCTTGTGGAAGCCGGCCTGTGTGCGGCAGACGAACTGTTAATACCGCTTCGCATAGATCCGGCAGGCGCTGAATACATAGAACAAGAGCTTTTGCACATACGTGAACTGCTTGAGAAAACCACCAGGCTCAAACAGGAGGGCAGAACAAATATCAGCAGAGCAGGTATTCTGATCAACTGCTGCGATAACAGGCAGGAAGCAGAAGCCTTGCTTGGCCCGGAATTTTTCAAAGAAATCAGCCGTATCTGCCTTGAAGTCTGTATTCCTGAAGACGCCCGATTGCAAGAGGCCTGCTTGTTCGGCAAGCCCGCAGCGTGCTATGATATTGCATCTTCCGGAGCACAGGCTTTTTTGGATCTTGCGGCCAGGTGGATAAAGAAAACAGATCAAACAGAGAAAATACATCAAAAGGATTTGCAGCCATGAAGATTGCCCGCGAGGATATCATAAAGGCGTGCGAAAAACACCTGCTCAAGCTGATTGCAAAAAATATTGACAAAACAGCACTAAAACAGGCGGTCAGAGAAAAATGCGACCTTACGCCGGGAAGCGACATTTCTTTTTATAACGGCGATATAGTGGTAAGGAACAATAATGTGCTCTACAGGCTGGATTTCAGCCTGCAGGCCAATCTTTCCCTGCTGCTGGCCAGAAACGGCGAGACCCTTGAAATTACCGCATCTGATAAACTTCCCAATCAAGACGATGAATTTGAAAGTAAAAAGGGATCTGATGACGCCAGTCAGAATCTTGCAGCAGAGATTTCACAGATGATATCGGAAATCAATCAGTAAGAAAACAGGTTTGAAGCCCTTAGGCCCGAATATCGAAACAAATCCGAATTAGTGAAATTCAAAAAAATATAAAGAGGCTCATTTAAAAATGACAGACCAGCAGATCAAGCCTGTTGTATCTCAACAGGACATGGCACTGA
>CAZVFQ010000080.1:10170-15259 GCA_964626455.1 uncultured Desulfobacteraceae bacterium
AAAATGACAGACCAGCAGATCAAGCCTGTTGTATCTCAACAGGACATGGCACTGATTGAAAATTACAAGTATAAAATCTACAAGCCGACAAAGCTTCTGCTCTTGGGAAAAACAGACAGCGAGGCAGGAAGGCGTATGGAAAGCTTCTGTGACCGCCTGCGTGCAAACATTCCCGCTGTTACTGTAAAAAATGACCCCGGCGAAGATGAGCTGCCGTCAATTTTTATTCCGCCGAATATACGGTTTGAAGCTGTTGCTGAGGGAAAGCTCCTTGAGCTGTTTTTGATGTGCATTGCAGGGCTGCCTTCATTGGAAGAAAATGAAGCAGAAGTTTCCGCGGAAGAGATTCAGCACAGGCTTAAAATCCCCGGTATTGTCAGGGTTTATGTTTCCTTGTCCTGCCCCCATTGCCCTTCTGCAGTATCCAGATGGCTGTATATGGCTTCCTGCGCCCCGGAAATGATAGATCTGCATATAATTGACGCAGCCATGTTTCAGGACACCGCCGCTTCAGAGAACATCAGGTCTGTTCCTACAGCAGTGCTAGACGGGCAGTTTAGATGGACTGGGGTTGTTAAGATATCTGAAATGCTGGATGTAATGGAAGACCGTGATCCAAGAGAGCTTAGTCCGGAAACCCTTAAAAAGATAGTCGCGGATGGCGACGCAGAAGGTCTTGCCAACCTTATGATAAAAAGCCAAACTGTTATACCGGGGTTTCTGGATCTGCTGGCCCATCCCAGGTGGCCTACAAGGCTCGGGGCAATGGTGGCTTTTGAATATCTTGCAGAACAGGCCCCGGATTTGGCCCGCCAGGCCCTTGACAGTATGTGGAGCCGTTTTTCAGACCTGGACGACTCTGTAAAAGGAGATGTTATTCATCTTTTCGGGGTGTTAAATGATAGTCAGTTAAATTCCAGGCTGGAATCCGTAATAAACGGCGGCTATGCAGAACCAATAAAACAGGCCGCCCGCGAGGTCATCTCCGATATAATGAATGCATAAAATAAAAAACCGGAGACAGATTTAAAATCAGTCCCCGGTTTTTTTGTATTAACAGAATTAATCCTGCTGGCTTCGCAGTTCCTCGATTACCTTCTGGGCGATCTGTGAGGGTACTTCATCGTAATGAGAAAATTTCAGTGTAAACACACCGCGGCCGCCTGTCATGGAACGAAGATCCGGGGCATAGGTAAGCACTTCGGCGTGCGGTACAAGTGCGCGGACAACCTGGTTTCTGCCGCGGTTTTCCATACCGAGAACCCTGCCGCGCCGGCTGTTTAAATCTCCCATGATATCTCCCATGTATTCCTCGGGAGTAACGACCTCGATTTCCATAATCGGTTCGAGCAGCACTGGATCAGCCTGTTCCATAGCCTTTTTAAAAGCAAGAGAACCGGCAATTTTAAAGGCCATTTCAGATGAATCAACAGAATGATAGGACCCGTCAAACACAGTGGCCTTAAAGTCAATGCACGGAAATCCGGCAAGAACTCCTTTCTGGGACGCCTCGGCAATCCCCTTGTCAACCGCCGGGATATATGTCTTTGGAATCACGCCTCCTACTATCTGGTCTACAAACTGGTATCCTTCCCCGCGTTCCAGGGGTTCAAACTCCACCCAGCAGTCGCCGTACTGGCCGTGGCCGCCTGACTGTTTCTTGTGCTTGCCCTGAACCCGGGCCTTTTTCCTGAAGGTCTCCTTATAAGGCACCTTTGGAATATTCAGGGTGACTTCCACATTGTATTTGCGCTTGAGCTTTTCCACAGTTGTCTCTATATGCACCTGGCCCTGGCCGGTCAAAAGAGTCTGTCGTGTTTCATCATTTCTCTGAAGCTTTAAGCCGGGGTCTTCTTCAATAAGTTTTGCCAGGGATGAATAAATCTTGTCCTCATCACCTTTGGATTTTGGCGCAATTGCAAACGAGACCACTCCGGGTAAGGGTTCTGCGCTCTTATATTGAATCGGTTTGTCAGGGTCGCACAGGGTGTTTCCGGTAACTGTTTCCTTTAGCTTGGCAACGGCAAGAATATCGCCCGGGCCAGCGCCTTCCGCGGGTTTTTGTTCCTTGCCGCGGATATGAAGCAGCTGGTTGTAGCGCTCCTTGCACTCTTTGTTTGCGTTATAAAAGGTACCGTCCTGTCCGAGTTTTCCTGAAAAAACCTTAAACAGGTTCAGACGTCCCGCATAAGGATCTGCAACCGTTTTAAACACCAGGGCGGAAAAGGGAGCATCAGGGGATGGCTCGCGTTTTTCTTCAGTCTCGGTTCCGGGTATAAATCCAGTTTTGGGGTCCCGCTCTGAAAGAGAGGGCAGGGCATCGGCAATCAGGCCGGCGATAAAGTCAACGCCAATATTTTGTGTTGCAGAGCCGCATAAAACCGGCACAAAAACCTTTTCAAGGGTTCCCTTGCGAAGGGCGCGCACGACTTCCTCGTCGGAAAGGGATTCGCCTTCAAGATATTTTTCCACGAGTTCATCATCGGCTTCGGCAATGTTTTCAATCAGGGTTTCGCGCTCTGCTTCTGCTGTTTCCTTCATGTCTGCCGGGATTTCCGCCGCTTTGGCCTTTCCGTCCTCATAGGTCCAGGCCTTCATGTTTACAAGATCCACGACTCCGGTAAAATCGGCTTCCTGTCCTATTGGGAGCTGAAGAATTATTGGTTTTGGCGAAAATATTTCAACAGCGTCATTAAAGGTTTTGAAAAAATCAGCCCTTTCGCGGTCAACCTTGTTGATAAAAATAATGCGGGGCAGGTCGAATTCATCTGCAAATTCCCAGGCCTGCTCTGACTGCACCTTTACTCCGTCAACAGCATCGATTACCACGACTGCACCATCTGCGGCCTGCATGCACATGCGGGTGTCTGTGAAAAAATTCTGGTCTCCGGGTGTATCGATCAGGTTCACCTTGTGATTTTTCCAGGAAAACTGATGAAATGAGCTTGAAATGCTGCTTTGCCGCCTTACTTCTTCGGGCTCAAAATCCAATGTCGCATTTCCTTCATCAACGCTTCCGAAACGCTTGGTAACACCGGCGTTATAGAGCAGTGCTTCTGCCAGGGAGGTCTTGCCGGATCCGCCGTGTCCAATCAGGGCGACATTTCTGAGGTTTTCTGTCATACGGTCCTAACTCCTCTCTATTCTGCTGGATTTACATGCTAACATATCTGTTTTGGCCCCTGTTTCTAACCATTTACCTTTAAAAAATCAACCCTATTTATTTTTTGATGGCACCGTAAAAAGTCTCCAACCTCATTTGCGGTTTTTACAGGAAACGTCAGTTTACTTCCTGCAAAAATACCGCAAAGCAGGATCAATTGCTTTTTACGAATTCATCATTTTTTAATCTGTCTGCCGAATGCCTTATTAATAAGATCCCTTTTTCTGGGCTGGTATGTATTGTCCGCCTTTTCCATGCGCATGACTTTCTGGAGCAGTTTTGACATCCTGACCTGTTGCGGCTCATGCCGGTAAAAAGTATCCCATGCGTAAAACAGCATTTGCTGCAGCTTCTCTGCAGACATCTTGGCGGGGTGATAAACCACCTTGTCAGCAGTGTAGTCGTCCCAGTCGTATGAAAAGATCCGGTTTTCAGAATGAAGCTTTTTAAATGCCCGGGTGTGCGGAAAAGGGGTAAGCACAGTGAATTCAGCAAGGTCGAGTTCGATTTCAAGCAGAAAATCCACGAGCCGCTTGACAAAGTCCTCTGTGTGGCTGTCCAGACCCAGCAGGATGGTTCCCTCCACAGCAATCCCGTGATCATGATAGCGCTTTATGCGCTCGCGAATATAATCAGAGGTGTCAAACACGGCCTGGTAAACATACCATGCCCCGGCCTGCGCTGCCAGATCCAGCACTTTCGGATCATCTTCAATGGGATGGCTGCACCATTTCTTTTTAAGTGGTATCATCTCCTTAAACAGGTCCTTTTCCCATTGTGTGTCCTGGGCAAGGGAGTTGTCCACGATAAACAACCTCTTGTTGTCAATGGCGGCCATTTCTGCAACTGACTTTTCAACAGGGCGGGGCCGGAACCTGCGTCCCCCGAGATAGGAGACCGCGCATGGATAGCAGTTAAACCTGCATCCGCGGGAAGCATGCACCAGGTCCACCATCTGGATGCCCCGGTAATTATACAAATCCTTTCTGAGTATATCCCTGCGCGCAGTGCCGACGGATTCAATGGGCGGGCGGTCGTTTAAGTAGTCATATATCTTTTGCAGCCGGTTGTTTTTAAAATCTGCAAATACTTTTTCCATGCGGCCTTCTGCTTCTCCCAGAAAAACCGAATCCGCATGTTCAGCGGTCTCTTCTGCATGCAGCATTGTGGCGATTCCGCCGAAAATCACTGCAACGCCCATCTGTCTGTAGGTATCCGCGATTTGCCAGCCCCGCTTTACCTGACTGGAAAGCATCATTGATATGCCCACAAAATCAGCCTGTCTGCCAAAATCTATCTCCTCCAGGTTTTCATCCACGAATTCCACTTCCACGTCGGGCGGCAGAGTGGCGGCAAAAACAACAGGGCCGTGGGGCGGCAGGTGAAACTCTGTCTGGCCGGCCAGCTTGGGCCATTTAGGGTAGATAAGTCTAAATTTCATATCATAGAATACAGATTATTGATCATTGACTTCCGATTACTGTCCACTGATCTGGCCTGCGACTGTTTCAGGCCGGTTTTCCGCGACATAGGCGGCAAGTGTCTCAAGCGAGGCAAACACTTTTTCTCCGAGCTCCTTGTTGTCAATAACAACGGAATAATCCTGCTCAAGCATCATAACAAGCTCAAGAATATCAATTGAATCAATGCCCAGGTCTCCGCCCACCAGGGGAGCTTTCTCATCAATGTCTTGCGGGGTTATATCTTCAAGGTAAAGGGTTTCAATAATTTTTACCTTGAGCTCTTCAATAAGTTGCTGCATAGAAATTGTCCTTGTCAAACCGGTTATTCGATTCTATATTCAAATAAAACATTGGTTGTAATCAAAGATTTTTTTCTATCATTGGCCGCCCTGAAAGTCAATATTCTTATCAGGGCAGGGACACCGGTTTTCGGATTATCTGTTTCTGCTGAAATATGAATCAT
>CAZVFQ010000081.1:0-15016 GCA_964626455.1 uncultured Desulfobacteraceae bacterium
TGCGTGTACTGCCGCCTTTTTAAGGTCCCACATGCAGTCCAGGATAAAATCGATATTCCCGGTTTCAGTTACCAGATATCCGTCAAAGCATGCTCCGATGACATCTGTCAGGGGCGGCTGGTGCCGGTTGTCATATTTTTCCCGGTTTTTCTTATGAAGGCTGAAAGGACTCCGTATAGCGCACAGATAGGGCGGCCCTTCGCTCCAGGTATTATCGAAGTTAAGACAGTGTTCGGAACTGTCCGAGATGGTCACCGGCAAAAGCTCCGGCTCTTCATTATTCCGAAAGACCTTCATGGCCAGCAGGGCCAGATATTCCGCAAGCCTGCCCAGTCCGCTAAAGACCCGGGCCGCATCTATGGAAACCCCGTACCAGCGCCGGATATCCCCGGGCTCGATGTAATTGCACGCACGGATCAGATCTTTTTCCACAAAGCCGATTTCCCGCACTTCTTCCGTGGCCCGGTACCCTAAAACATTCTGGAACAGGAAATGGCCCCCGGACGGCGTGTAATCCAGGAGATACGGCATCCCCCCTGGAGCGAAAGATTTCTTGCACAAAATCCATCAAGGGGCGCACCTGCTGAAACAGTTTTTTCTGTTCTTCTTTGTCCATGTAGAGCCGGTGCTGGTCGGCTCCCAGAAAAATTTCGATATCCAGTGGCATCAGTACCGCCTGCGACCTCTCCCCCACCACCGGCAGGTGAATCTCAAGACCACGGGTCACGGTGAATTCTTCCAACTGTTCCAAACCGGCTGCAACAGAGGGGAATATCGGATCGCGGGTTTCGGCTGCGAGCGCTTCGCCGGTTGCTATAAAATGGTGGCTGAACTGATAGCAATTTTTCAGCCGGTCGATAACTTTCCGATAGTATTGCTGCTCTTTCATAGGCTGCTCATAAGAAATTGCTTCCCGGACAGATCATTAAAATCGGAAACAATCTTTTTGATACCGCTTTCAGGCATAAAAAATTTTCCCAAAATTTCCCGAGAATTTCCCCGCCAAGGTTAAAATATTCTTTGTTCAAAAACCATGCATTAAATTTTACCGCTACCGTATTTTGTCTATGTTTTTATGCTTTGCTGGTTTCTCGTCTTCAGCCTGGCACATGAGTGAATGTACCGGCTCCACCATTGATGGTTCAGTTTATCAATGTTTCGCCTGCAGCCATCGTCCCGCCCAAGCTTATGGCTACTGAACACGCTTCGGGAACTTCTTCCACATTTGCTCCCAGATTCAACGCATGTTGTGTCTGGGAAACAATACAGGCCCTGCAGTCATGTATCAATGCACCAGACAAGGCCATTAAACGCTTAATCTTCCCACTTAATGCCCCGCCTTTGTAAACCTTGCCTCGCAGGGCATCATAAGTGTCTCCATTATTATCCCCGGTCCCATTCGGAACGAATTGATTCAAAATCAGGAAGATCCGTTCGATTCTTCCAGATACCGGCAGACTCACGAAGCACCATCGCGCGATGGCTTTTACCGGCTTGTTCGATTAGTCTGTCGACGGCCTCCCTGATTAGTTCGCTTTGCTTTTTTCCAAATGATTTGGCTATAGCAGCCAATTCGTTACGTTGTCGCTCTGTTAAATATATTTGAGTTCTTATCATTGGTTAAGTGAGGCCGCAAATTCCTGGTAGCTCTGTCTTCCCTTTTTCATTACTCAAACAGTTCCTTGAATCTCCCGGTTTTTTCAGGTGTCCACCGGGTACAGAAGGCGGGTTTTGCCTTCATTACAAGCTGCATGCATATGTCGCCGCAGTCGGGGTCGCATTGAATTATTTCTGATTCACGGTCCTGCCTTACTTTTTCCGGCCACCGGGGATCGGCCAGCAGAACCCTGGCAAGTCCTATCAGGTCGGCTTTTTCTTCTGCAATGATTTTTTCCGCCAGGTCCCCGGTGGATATCCTTCCTGCTGTTATCACCGGGGCATTGCAGCATTTTTTGATTTCCCCGGCCAGGTCGGCCATGTATCCCGGTGATTTTGATTTTTCCACCACCTCGTCGAGCATGAATGACTCGTATGTGCCTCCCACCACAGAAAGCCAGGCTGCCCCCGCCTCCGAGAGCTGCCCTGCGAATTCTTTTGACTCGTCGGTCTTCAGTCCGTCTGGCAGCCATTCGTCTGCCATGAACCTGTAGCCCACGGGAAAATCCCCCACTGCGGATTTTACCTCACAGAAAACCTCCATAGGGAATCTTATACGGTTTTTGAGCTTGCCGCCGTATTCATCTTCCCGCTTGTTGGTCCTGGGCGAGACAAACTGGGCCAGCAGGTAGCCTGTGCCGCCGTGGAGCTCTGCCATATCAAATCCGGCGGACTGAGCCCTTTTTGCCGCAGCCGCAAACTTGCCGCGTATTTCGGCCATCTGTTTTTTGTCCAGTTTTTCTGCTTTTTTCCCGAAGGTGTCCACGGCCGAGGGCGCAAGCATCCGTCCCAGGCCCGCGAACCTGCCTGCGTGGTTTAACTGGGTGGAGGCCAGGGCGCCCCGGCTTTTAATGGTTTCTGCCAGGTTTGCCAGGCCGTCTGAGTTTTCGTCCGTGTCGATTCTTATGGTTCTGTTGGATCCGCTTCCTGCCGGGTGATCCACAGTGGCGTTTTCCACGTCTATCATGGACGCCCCGCTTTCAGCCATCAGCCGGTAGTGCTCAAGCAGAAGGGCCGATACAGCCCCTCCCTCGCCGGCGTATCCAAGATAAAGCGGAGCCATGGTGATCCTGTTTGAAAGGGTTTTTCCCTGGATTTCGATAGGTGAGAAAAGACGGTTATGCATAAGGCTCTCCTTGATTTGCTTTGTTGTGCGCCGCTGTTTTCCCGGCGCCCTGTATCCGGTTTCCCCCGGACCTTCATGAATCAGGCCGAACCGTATACTGTTTTTGCAAAGCATATAACATGATCCGCAGTTTTGCTCAAACCTAAACTATAACGCATTATCCCTTTGGGTGGAGGATTTTTTTGTTTTGAATCGCTCAGGTTAGGTACACACAAGTGTAATTTCGATATACGTCGTAACCACAAAAGTAAGTTCCTATTCCTTTTATTCGAAGATTTTTTCCTCCGGCGAATCCGCCTGTGCAGCGATTTCCTCCATGTCGCGTTCTGATGTGGCGCCTTTTTTGGAAAAATATTCCTTGTACCATTCCGATGCTATAATTAAGGACATGACCTCGTTGGTGCCGGTCCAGATGGAGGCCAGCCGCAGATCCCGGACAATTCGCTCTATGGGGAAAATATTGGTGTATCCGATGCCGCCCATGACCTGCATGGCGTTGTGGGCGGCCTTTTGGCAGGATTCGGTGACAAATTTCTTGGTTTCTGAAACCATTCTGCGGATGCGCCTGGGATGGATATTGCTGTCCACTGCCCTGGCCGTGGCATGGCACATGCTCCTGGATGCATCCAGGAGCATGGCGGCCTCAGCTACCTGGAAAGACACGCCCTGATAATTGTTGATTGTCTGGCCAAAGGCCTTTCTGCGGGTGGTGTAACCGGTGGCAATATCTAAGGCCGGGCGGGCCGCACCAATGGTCATGGCTGCCGTGCCCAGGCGCTCGGGGATCATCATGGTGTTAAACACCTTGTAGGCCGCACCCACTTCGCCGAGCACGTTTTCTTTCGGGACCCTGACGTCTTTGAACACCACGCGGCCGGCACCGCCGCCCCGGCATCCCATCAGGCCGTACTGGTAAGCCGTCTCCACTCCTTCGGATCTGTCCACCAGAAAGCAGGTCAGGGCCTTGTGGGGGTCGCACTGGGGATCCGGGTTGGTTCTGGCATACACCAGGAAATAATCCGCGGCCTCGGCGCCCACGATAAATCTTTTTTGACCGTTTAAAACAAAATGGTCGCCTTTGTCTTCGGCTTTTGTGGTGGTGCCGAAAAAATCCGATCCGCCCCGGGGTTCGGTAAGGCATTCAGCGGCAAATATCTGCCCGGCAAGCAGGGGTTTGACGTATTTTTCCTTCTGCTCATCCGTGCCGTGTAAAATCACGGCATCACAGACCAGTTCGGCGCCAACGCCAAAAACACAGGCAAAGATATAGCCCAAAACCCCGACTTCCTCCATGACCATCACGGTTGTGGCCCAGTCCATGCCCCGACCGCCCCATTTTTCAGGATAGCGGCAGCCCATTAGATTTCTCCGGCCGGCCTCGGCCAGAAATTCCCTGGGAAACACGATTTTTTCTTCGTCCATGTCCAGGATCATCTGCTTTGGCACCCAGGCCACCAGATCCCGTACTTCTTCCCGCAGGGCCAGGGCCTTTTCATCCATCATGTAATCAAACATTTCTCACCTCTTGTTTTGATCTGTTTTGGGGTTGCTATTTTTCACGCAGCATGTATTTCATTACTTTTCCAGTGGGAGTTCTCGGGAGTTCCGCCTTTTTGTAAAATTCCCTGGGAATTTTATATTTGGCCAGGCGACGGCCCAGAAAGTCTTTGATGTCATCTGGAGACGGATCCTTGTCCTGCAGCGGAATATAATATGCGACAACGGTTTCCCCCCATTCCGGATGCGGTTTTCCGATTACCGCCGCCTCCGAGATTTCGGGATGAGCGGTTAGTGCGTCTTCGACTTCCTTTGAGTATACGTTTTCACCGCCGGTTACGATCATGTCCTTGGTGCGGTCGATGATAAACATATAACCATCTTCATCAATGCGGACCAGGTCACCGGTTTTGTACCAGTTACCCTCAAAAGCCGCTTTTGTGGCCTCTGGATCATCCAGATACCCTTCCATCATAGAGGCGGCCTTAAGCCAGATTTCTCCGGTCTCTCCCCTGGTGGCTTCGTGTGTATCCGACTTCATTACTTTCAGATCTGCCCCGGGCAGAGCAGTTTTTCCGATAGAACCGGCCTTTTCCACCTGCTCGTCAGGAAAAAGAGTTGTGCCGGTGGGGCCGCTTTCCGTCATGCCATAGACCTGATAGAATTTGTCTGATTTGTACTTTGCCGTGAGCAGCTTGGCGTGCTCTGTGCTTATGGGACCACCGCCGTATATCCAGCATCGCATGGAGCTCAGATCGTAATCATCAAATTCAGACACCATCTGAAGCGGGGCCAGGTAAGATATGGGCGCGCCGAAATAAACAGTTGTTTTTTCTTTCATCACTGCTTCCAGAAAATGAACCGGATGATATTCCCGTAAAAGAACGGAGGACGCCCCCACGTACTGGGCCGCCATGAACCAGTTGTTTAAAGGTGAAGAATGCCATATGGGCATGGCCATAAGAAGACGGTCATTTTTATCCATTTTCATGGTAAGGGCGCCGGTGATCCCTGCCATGATCACATTGGAGTGGCTGTGAACACAGCCTTTGGGCTTCCCAGTGGTCCCGGAAGTGTAAAGGATTTCCGCAGTGTCGTGGGCGGAAACGTCAACCGGGCTATAGGGTCCGGCGGTTTCGATCAGGGTTTCAAGGAGTTGGACCGGGCTGCCGGTTGTCTCAGGCAGGCTGTCCATTGCAATTTGCTTTGACCGGCTTTGAAGCTCTGCGGCAACCCCGGAGAGGGCTCCGTCATAGAGAAACAGTTCTGATTGGCTGTGGTTTAAAATATAGTCCACCTCAGGGGCCATCAGTTTGTGATTGATGGGAATAACAGCGGCTCCGGCTTTGAACGCGCCGAAAAAAGCATATACAAAAGACGGCGTGTTAAAGCTCATGATGGAAATCCGGCTGCCTTTTCCAACTCCCATGCTTTGGAAAACAGCTGCGCTTTTTTCGGAAAGCGCTTTTAATTCTCTGAAAGTGATGCGCTTTTCGCCATAGATCAAAGCAATTTCATCACCGAATTTTCTGTGATTTAAATCCAGCAGTTCGGCAAGCGTCATTTTCCTTCTCCTTGTTTAGGGCGTTGATTGTTTTCCAGATTTTCAAGGCGTTTTAACAATTTTTGCTTCACTGACAGCAAATCATTTTCCAGTTGTTGGAGTTCTTTGATTCGGGTTTGGATTTCTGCCAGTTTTTTGTCCCCATAGCTGAGGCTTTTTTTGATCTGCTGGCTTTCTTCGGGCTCGGCGTTCCAGTAGCCGATCATTTCCCGGATTTGTTCAAGGCTGTAGCCGAAACGTTTGCCCCGCAAAATCAGGCGGAGCCGGGTTCGGTCCTTCCGTGTAAAGATCCGGTAATTGCCGTTGCTCCTGCCCGGTGATATCAGGCCCTGTTTTTCGTAGTAGCGGATGGAGCGGGCGGTGATGCTAAACTCTTCTGCCAGCTCCGAGATCAGGTACTGGTTTTTGGGTTCCTGCCGGGCTGCCGGGGTCGGGTTTTGTGCAGCACAGGATGTAGCAGATTGTTTTGTCATACAGGATTTTCCGGTTTTGGCCGCCGGCAAGGTTCCCCTGGCTGGGGGATGTCCTGATGCGGATTGGTTTTTTGATTTAACATTAACATTGACGTGAATGTTAATGTTAAATCAAAAGAATTGTCAAGAAAAAAATATCGGAAAAAATGCCGGTTAGTATTTCAGGTAATGGAAAGGCTCGATTGTGGCAAGGGCTTCTGTGCCAAGGGTTTTAAATCCTTTTATTACGGGATCGTTTTTTCTAAGTTTGGCTGCAGCCGGGGTTGCATGTGCTTCCCTGATATTCACTTCCCCGGAGGGAATCAATGCCCAAGACAGTTTCTGGAATGCGCAGACCCGCACCTTGGATTAAATGCTCAAAAAAGGGGCTTGATCACCGATTTGATCATCGACAACATGAAAAATTGGCATCACAGCGGATTTAATGTGTATTGCGGCAAAACCCTCTGGCCTGGCAATGATGATGGTATGGAAAATCCGGCCAGATACATTATTCAGGCCTCGTTTTCCTCCCAGCGCATGACCTATATTCCGGGTGCAGAGACACGCGACAGCGCAGCAAGGGTCCTCTATGAGTCCAAAAACGGCCGGTTTTCAAAAACATTTAATGCCCTTGACTGGCTGGCCCGGCTCACCACACATATTTCGAACCGCCGTGAACACATGGTTCGCTACTATGGATATTATTCAAACAAATCCCGCGGCATGAGAAAAAAAGCCGGATTTTGACTCATTTCGGTTGAGCGAAATGAG
Organism: uncultured Desulfobacteraceae bacterium; assembly: GCA_964626455.1. Lineage (GTDB taxonomy): Bacteria > Desulfobacterota > Desulfobacteria > Desulfobacterales > Desulfosalsimonadaceae > Desulfosalsimonas. The sequence goes on from CAZVFQ010000081.1 coordinate 7,070, forward strand.
TTTGATTAGCATTGTTCTTATTTTGCAAACATCCTTACCACCTTCCTACTAACCGCATTCTAGATAAAGGGGCAAAAAAGCCTTTATACACAAGTGGAATTTTGATATACATGTAATCACAAAAACAAGTTCCTATTCCTTGGGGGTGTCTGACGAACGCTATTTTTATGAATACCTGTTCGACACCTCTTGATTTAGCCAGGCAATATTTTATCTGGCCGGGTGCCTTAATGCAAGGCAAAGGCAAAAAAATAAATTCACTTTTTCAAAGAGCGAAATCCAAGTTATAATGTAACTTAAATTATTTTCGGCACAGGGCATTTCCGGGCATTGCTGTTACAATCCCCGGCCTTGCTTCAATCATTCTCCCGCCAAAACTACAGGAGACGAAAATGAATCAAACACATTTTTCGTTCTGGCCCAACCGTGTTCCCAAAACACTGGTTTATCCGCAAACCCCGCTGTTTGAATTCCTGGAAACGTCCGCCCGCCGCTTTCCTGAGCATCCGGCAATCATCTTCTATGGCACACGAACCAAATATTCCGATCTGTGGGATTTCTGCCTCCGCCTGGCAGGAGCGCTTGCGGCATCGGGTATTAAAAAAGGCGACCGTATTGCCCTCACCACGGCGGAGGAGATCATATCCTGGTCCAAAAAGCAAATGTCCGCTTATAAATATCCACGCCTGATCGAATTTGTCGATTCCCTGCCAAAAAGTGGGGCCGGGAAAATACTGTGGCGTTAAATCCAGGAAAATGAAAGGGAACGTTTCGCCTAAGCACATAACCGAAAACAGGAAGGAGAAGCTCATGGCTGCGGTAAACACGGTGTTGGGGACAGTTTCCCCGGATGATCTGGGCATCACCCTGATGCACGAGCACATTCTTTACGGTTATCCCGGATGGGAAGGTGATCAGTCCATCGCTCCACTGGACCGGGGACTGATTGTGAACAACGCGGTCGAAACCCTGACCCGGCTGAAAAACGAACACGGCCTCCAGTCCTATGTTGATGCCACAGCACTGGACGGTGGACGCATGCCGGAAATCTACAAAGAGGTTTCCGAAAAATCCGGCGTTCAAATCATATGCGCCACCGGATACTACTATGAAGGGGAAGGATCGCCGGTGTACTGGAAATTCCGCGGCAGCCTGGGAGACATCCGCGAGGAACTCTACGAGTTGTTCATGCGGGAAGTGACTGTCGGCATCCGGGATACCGGTATCAAGGCCGGGGTGATCAAAGTGGGATCAAGCAAAGATGTCATCACCGACTATGAGAAGCTGATGTTTGAAACGGCAGCCCGCGTACAGAAAGAAACCAATGTCCCCATCATCACCCATACCCAGGAAGGGACCATGGGGCCGGAACAGGCGGAATTGTTAATCTCGGCGGGAGGCGATCCCAATCGCATCCAGATCGGCCACATGAGCGAGAACACCGATATCGATTACCAGGAGGCGACCTTCAAACACGGGGTCTACGTCGCCTGGGACAGAATGGGGCTCCAGGGACTGGTGGGGTGCCCCATGGACAGTGAGCGTTACCCGGTGATGGTCGAGTTGATAAAGAAAGGTTACGCCAACCGGTTAATGATCTCCCACGATTTCATTATCACCTGGCTGGGCCGCCCCCTGCACCTGCCGGATGCCGCCCTGCCCCTGGTGGCCAACTGGCATCCGGGCCATCTTTTTGAAAACATCATCCCCGAACTCAAACAAGTCGGGGTCACGGACGCACAAATAGACACGATCATCAGGGAAAACCCGCGCCGCTTGTTTGCCGGGAAATAGCCTGCCACCCGTTTCGCCCCGGCGGAGCCGGACATAGAAAAGGGGCTGAAATTTTGCTAATCAAAAATTCAGCCCCTTTAAAAAATCATTATTCCGGCTTGGGAAAATTGATTGAGAGACCTCTTAATCAACCCTGGCCTTTGTATGCATTGGGAGGCGGCATCAGAATTCTGAACCTCCGAAAACATCTCTTCGATAACCTGCCCGGGTGTTTTTTCAATGCTTGCCCAAACCCGCTTATGCTCCGGGCTGGGCCTTTGTGTATCGGAAAATCCCTTCCCGGCGACAATCTCCTCCGGCTGCCGGACAAACGGTGGGATTGTGTAAACAGCCGAAACCGTGGCCATGCGCTTGGCGTTTTTTCTCCCCCCTGGAAAGCCGTTTGTTCATTTTATGTTGGCGCTTTTCAGCGGCCTTGCTGGTTTGCTCACCCAAATCCGCCGTACGCATCACGATCCCTTTGCCATCGGCACTCATTACCAGTACTGAACCGGTGTCGGGATCTGCAGCCGCCTGTTGGTGGCGCTGCTGGTAAAAAGCGTCAAAATCCCGGGCGGCTGCCTTCCGGTTAATATTCTTGACAAGTGCCGGTTTTTTTATCAAAAAAGAGGGCTGTATTTTATCCTGCGAATGGGGTTGCTGCAGACAAAATGCAGACAAAATAGGAAAACAATCAATGGAACCGGGAATATATATTCTGGCAGATGGCCTGAGCGGGTTGTTTGAACCCCTGGACGCTGACGGCCTTGCGGGGGCCCACCCTGCATGGGCCGGGGATGTCAGGCGCCTGGGTCCGTGGTCTGAGGTGACAATACCGTTTAAGGACAGGCCGGGTGGCGGTCTTGCTGCCCTGCGTTCCGGCTCCGGCTCCGGGGTTTCAGCAACCCTGATATGCGGCAGGTGTTCGTCCACCATGGACGGGGTGCGTTACCTGGTTGATACGGCAGGACTTGAACCATGGGACTGCCTGCTGGCAGTGGGGCAGCAGCAGGGCAGGGGGCAGACCCAGAGGCACTGGATTTCACCTCCGGGAAATCTTTCTAACTGACACATTTGCCATTCCCGCAGCAAGCCTCAGGGATGCAGGTTTGGAAATAACTCCTCTTGAGTTCTGGAGCAGGCTCGCACAGGCAGGGCGAAGCAGGTTTTACCAGCTGTTGGAAGCCATGACACCTGATGCTTTCGTGGAGCTGGTGCACAAGAGACTTGCATGGAAGGGCTGCAGGGTGACTGTAAGAAAAAGCGAGCATGATGCCTACATTGCGCAAATACAAGGCCTTTCTGCCGACGGAGGGCTTATAGTGGAAACAAACGGCAAAACCAGGGTAATATATACGGGCAGCATTTTACCTGAAGATAATATAAGGTTCAGGCCCAGGATTGGGAACCAGGACCGGGTCGCAACAAATTAAAGCGATACATTTATTTTTATATATAAACATTTTGAACTAACTGCAATTTAGGATATTTTTTATATGAGCAAATCAGAAGACAGATCAGCAGGGAAAAGCTTTGAACAGGTCCGTGCCGAAATCGAGGGCAAACCAATACTCATAGCCAACCGCGGAATTCCCGCCCGGCGCATCAGCCGCTCAATCTCCGAGCAGCTCGAGGCCGTGGCTATCATGACGGCAACAGACGTGGACAAGACCTCGCCTTCCACCCTGGGGGCACATGAGCTTCTTATGCTCGGCGGCGATCCTAATGCTTACCTGGATCTGGATCGCATAGTGAAAAAGGCGAGTGAAAGGGGTGTTATAGGACTACACCCCGGCTGGGGCTTTGGCGCCGAAGACGACACCTTTCCCGCACGATGCGCCAGGGATGGCATTACTTTTATAGGACCGCCTGCGGAAGCCATGAGGATTCTCGGCAACAAGGTCTCGGTCCGGCGTCTTGCCCGCGAGCAGGGAGTACCTGTTGTGCCGGGCTCGGAAGATGCGGTAAGCGTATCAGAGGCGAGGAAAATAGCCTCTGAAATAGGCTTTCCCATAATGATAAAAGCGGAAGGCGGAGGCGGAGGCCGCGGTATTTATGAGGTTTATTCTGAAAACCAGCTTGAGTCATCATTTCACAAGGCCTCGGTAATGGCGGAAGCATCGTTCGGAAACCCTGGGGTCTACGTGGAAAAGTACCTGCCGTCTGTCCGCCATATAGAAATCCAGGTGATTGCAGATCATTACGGAAACGTTTTTGCATTTGACGAGCGCGACTGCTCTGTTCAGCGCAACCACCAGAAGCTGGTTGAAATTACTCCCTCGCCTTGGCCGCAGATGACAGAGGAGTTAAGGCGCCAGCTCAAGGATTATTCCCGCAGGCTTATAAGCGCTGTTGGCTACTACAGCCTTGCTACCGTGGAGTTTCTTTTGGATGAGCATGCAAACCCCTATTTGATCGAGGTCAACACACGACTCCAGGTGGAGCACGGAATCACTGAATGCCGGTACGGAATCGACCTTGTGGAGGAACAGATTGCGGTGGCTTTCGGCGCCTCTCTGCGGTTTTCAGACGAAAAAACTGTTCCGTTTCTGCATGCCATGCAGTGCAGAATCAACTGCGAGGACCCTCAGAACGGGTTTGCACCCAACTCCGGGCTGATAACCAGATATGTATCGCCCGGAGGACAGGGAGTGCGTCTTGACTCCTGTGTTACCGAGGGATACGAGTTTCCCTCCCAGTATGATTCCGCAGCCTCGCTTCTCATTACCTATGGAAATACCTGGGCGAAAACCGTCAAGCTCATGCAGCGGGCGCTTCGCGAATACATGATAAGCGGGGTGAAAACCACCATCCCCTTCCACAGTCAGATAATAAAGCATCCGGTATTTGTCTCCGGCAGCTACGATACAAGGTTTATAGAAAACCATCCCGAGCTGATGTTTTATTCCGACATAGAGCCTGAAGGACTGAGAATCTCCTGGCTGGTTGCTGAAATATCGGCCCGGGGCCACAATCCTTATGTGGAACTCGGAGAATACAGGGGGCGAACAGACAAGCGGGTTGGGCGCCTTGAAGTGGTTATGCCGCGGTTTGAAGACCGGGACACAGGGACTTTCAGTTACCCCAGGGGAGACAGAAAAGCCGCCCTTGATCTTGTTCGTGACACAAGAAACGAGGGAATCGTTCATTTCACAGATACTACAACCAGGGATATAACCCAGTCCAACAGCGGCAACAGGTTCCGCCTTGCAGAAGACAGGCTGGTCGGGCCGTATCTGGACCAATGCGGGTTTTTTTCCATTGAAAACGGCGGCGGAGCTCATTTTCACGTGGCCATGCTTGCAAACATGACCTATCCTTTTACTGAAGCAGCGGAATGGAACGATTTCGCCCCGCAAACACCCAAGCAGATTTTGATACGCTCCACAAATGTGCTCGGCTACAAGCCCCAGCCGCGCTCCATGATGGAAAAAACCGGGGAGATGATATGTTCGCATTACGATGTGATCAGGTGCTTTGACTTTCTAAACCACGTTGAAAACATGCGCCCGTTTGCGGAAATAGTGCTTTCCGGAAATGAGTGCATATTCGAGCCTGCGGTTTCGCTTTCTTACGCACCCGGGTTTACGGTTGAGCATTACATGGAGGTAATCGGGGAGATCCTTTACATGACCCGCAGGGCCGCGGGGGTAGGCACCTCCGAGGCCTCGCGCATGATCATACTCGGCTTAAAGGACATGGCAGGCGTGTGCCCGCCGCATTTTATCCGGAGATTGGTGAGCGCCATAAGAAATAAATATCCAGAGCTCATTGTTCATTATCACAGACACTACACTGACGGACTGTTTGTCCCCGCGCTCGGAGAGGCCGCCAGGGCAGGGGCCCATATTGTTGATACCGCCATAGGCGCCTCTGTTCGGTGGTACGGGCAGGGAGATGTCATGTCCACTGCAGCGTTCATAGAAGAGGAAACAGGGCTTTCATCAAGGCTTGACAAGGAGATGATCAGGAAGTGCGGTTTTGTACTAAAGCAGATCATGCCTTATTATGACCAGTACTGCTCGCCTTATTTCAAGGGCATTGACCACGACGTTGTGGAGCACGGGATGCCCGGCGGAGCCACCTCGTCTTCGCAGGAAGGGGCAATGAAACAGGGATATATCCGGCTTCTGCCCCACATGCTGCGGTTTCTTGCAGGAACACGCAAAATCGTGCGCTATCACGATGTAACTCCCGGCTCCCAGATTACGTGGAACACCGCCTTTTTGGCGGTCACCGGTGCATACAAGCGGGGCGGGGAGCCCCATGTCAGGCATATGCTCGAGGTGCTGGAAGCAGCTGCGTCTCTGCCTGAAAACGAGCTTTCCGGGGCAACGAGAAAGGATCGCCTTGAGATCTACCGCGACAGCAACGACGCGTTCAGGGATCTGCTGCTCGGCAAATACGGAAGACTCCCGCAGGGGTTTCCGCCGGAGTGGGTTTACCGGAGCGCATTTGGAAAGGACTATAAGTGGGCCATAGAAAACAGAACCGAGCAGTCGCCTCTGCACAGCCTTAAAGAAATTGACATGGAAAAAGAGGCGCTGTCTTTGAGAAACAGCATCAGGCGTATGCCCACGGATGAAGAACTCGTGCTTTACCTGAACCATCCTGCAGATGCGCTAAAGACCATAGAGTTTCAGAAAAAGTATGCAGATCCGAATCTGCTGCCTGTTGACGTGTGGTTCGAGGGCCTGGAGCCGCAGCAGGAGCTTGAATTTTCCGACAGCCAGGGAAAGCCGCACAAGATGATGATTTTCGATATTTCCGAGCCTCGCAAAAGCGGAATCAGCATTGTAAGATACCTGCTGGACTCGGAAATAATTACCTCCGAGGTACAGGTGCAGGCCCCGCAGGGAGCTTCGGCCGGTGCAGCGGAGGTGGCAGATCCTTCAAATCCTTATCACGTTGCCTCACCCAGCAACGGCGACCTGTGGGTGGTGTATGCTACCCCGGGCGAGGTGGTTAAAAAAGGCGAGGAACTGTTTAATCTTTCCATCATGAAGCAGGAAAAGGCAGTAACCGCCCCTGAAGACGGGATAGTCAAGCGGGTGCTGAAAACCGCGAATTATACCGAGGACAAAAAAATGGTCCCTGTTACAGAGGGGGAACTTGTGGTGGAACTTGCCCCTGTTCCAACTTTCTGTTCATTCTGCGATGCGCCGGTGGCAAATGAGGATTTTGTTTTCTGCCCCTACTGCGGGCAGTCTGTAAAAGGAGAAAAACAGGCTGGCCGGAAGGGCTAGCCCGTTTGTGCAGAAGGCCATTTTAGCAGGTAAACCCCGTATCCGAGAGCTGCTGCCCGGCACAGGGCAAATGCAAGATCCACCAGGGCGGGGTTCTTTGACCGGGTGGGATTGCTTAATTATCCTGAAGGCGGCCTTCGGCCTTCCCAAAAGCCGGTCCACCGCAGCAAGCCCACGGCAAAGGAGGAAAAAATCATGCGCAGTGCTGATAAAACCATAAAAATCAGGAGATATCCGATGGTCACCTCACAAAACCCCACAGAAAAACAAGATATGGGCATGGAAGAGGAAAGAATGAAGTCTCTGAAGTGCTTGGTGGATCAATGCGCCCAGACGCTATCCGAGCAGAATCTTTCCCTTAAACAGGCCAAAACCTGGATTGAAAAAACCCGGAAAAAGATGTTGGAGTTGTTCCCGGGAAAAGAAGAGCAGTTCGAGCTGATTTACCGGCCGCGATTTGAAAGAATTATCCAGGAGCGGGCCTTAAATAAAAGTCGCTCCGCATCCCAGCATCCCGATACCGTTTGCAAACAGATCTGATTAATTTTTACTATGAAGAGGGTTGAGCGAGCGGTAAAGAAAATGCTTTCGGTTTAACAACGGGCATCAGCCATAGATATCAACGTACTGAATATTTACCACTGTAAGGCGTTCCTTGACCACTCTCACCTATTAGGTGGTTTATGAAACGCCCCGATATGTTATATGAGTTCCCAAAGACTTTGTTTGTTCATTGCAACGTTATAATTTGACATTGCAGAATTTTAGCACAGGCATTTAGTAGGCTCTGCCTTTTTCATCCACCATGGGAACGAAACGAACCGGAAGAATTTGCTTTTCAATAAGTTCTCCCTCCTTTTTTTCGAGAACTACAAGATTCTGATCATATTTCCGGCCAACCGGAATAACCATGCGCCCGCCTTCGGAA
>CAZVFQ010000082.1:0-14970 GCA_964626455.1 uncultured Desulfobacteraceae bacterium
TCGGCACCCAGCCGTTTTTTGCGGTCAGCTTCGTAATCCGCATAATTGCCTTCCACCCAGACAACCCTGCTGTCGCCTTCAAATGCAAGGATGTGAGTGGCAATGCGGTCGAGAAACCATCTGTCGTGGCTTATTACCACAGCACATCCCGCAAAATTTTCCAGAGCAGTCTCAAGGGCCTGCATGGTATTTACATCAAGGTCGTTTGTCGGTTCATCGAGCAGAATAACGTTTGCTCCCTGTCTGAGCATGCGGGCCATGTGCACGCGGTTTCTTTCTCCGCCTGAAAGCAAGCCAACTTTTTTCTGCTGGTCAGGCCCGGCAAAGTTGAACCTGGACACATACGCCCTGGAATTTACTTCCATGTCGCCAAGCCGGATTGTATCATCTCCTTCGGATATCGCCTCCCAAACCGTTTTTTCAGAATCCAGGGAGGCACGGCTCTGCTCCACATAGGAAAGGCGCACGGTATCGCCGATTTTAAGTGTTCCTGAATCGGGTTTTTCCTCACCGGTTATCAGCCTGAACAGGGTGGTTTTGCCTGCGCCGTTGGGGCCTATCACTCCGACGAGTCCGCCCGGAGGAAGGCTAAATGACAAGTTTTCAAACAGCAGGGTGTCGCCGTAGGCCTTTGAGACGCTTTGCGCCTCCACAACTACCTTGCCCAGCCTTGGACCGGGCGGGATATATATCTGCATGTCTTTTGCCTGTGCCTGGGTTTGCTGGGAAAGCAGCTGCTCGTAAGCGTTGATGCGCGCTTTTGACTTGCTCTGCCGGGCTTTCGGAGACATGCGGATCCATTCCAGTTCATGCTCAAGAGTTTTCTGCCGCTTTGATTCGTTTTTCTCCTCCTGCCTGAGACGTTCTTTTTTCTGTTCCAGCCAGGAGGTGTAGTTGCCCTTCCACGGAACCCCGCGGCCCCGGTCAAGTTCGAGTATCCAGCCTGAAACGTTGTCTAAAAAATACCTGTCATGGGTCACTGCAATGATGGTGCCTTCGTATTGCTGCAGGTGGCGTTCCAGCCAGGCCACGGTTTCGGCATCAAGGTGATTTGTGGGTTCATCAAGCAGTAGAATGTCGGGCTTTTGCAGAAGGATTCTGCAAAGAGCAACCCGGCGGCGCTCGCCTCCGGAAAGCACCTTTACAGGTGTTTCTCCCTCGGGACACCGAAGCGCATCCATGGCCATTTCCAGCCGGGCGTCAATATCCCATGCATCTGCTGCATCCAGTTTTTCCTGGATATCGGCCTGCTTTTGGATCAGGCGGTCCATCTCCTCGTCGCTCATGGGCTCGGCGAATTTTTCATTTATCTGGTTGTATTCTTCTATAAGCTCCAGGGTTCCGCCTACAGCCTCTTCAACTATCTGGCGTACTGTCTTTTCATCGTCTAAAACCGGCTCCTGTTCAAGCATGCCCACTGTGTATCCGGGACTCATTGCCACTTCGCCGTTGTAATTATTTTCCAGTCCTGCCATTATGCGAAGCAGCGTGCTTTTGCCTGCCCCGTTTAATCCGACTACGCCGATTTTTGCACCATAGAAGTATGAAAGCGAGATGTCTTCTATAATGGGTTTTTTGTTGTGATATTTGCTCACCCTGTTCATTGAACAGATAATTTTGTTGGGTTCCTGCCTGCTCATATGGGTTTTCTCCGGTTTTTTGTTATTGCCTGGACAGTCAAAAGTTTTTACACAACACACAGGAATTCTTTTGTTTTTCGAGGCCTAAGCTGTCCAGAAGCAATAAAGTTCTAACTGTTTGAAGTTGTTAAACTTTTCTTTTAAACCATTAACAATTAACTGATAACTTTTAACTCGCAAGTTATTCCGGCAGCCTGATTTTTCTTTTTTCCGCCTCTGCGTGCTGCCTGTAAAAAATTGCCATGTGGCCGATCATGCCGACCATTTCAGCACCTGTTTCTTTTTCAATTGCCCCTGTCGCATCCTTTTTCTGGTCCTTTTCCTTCAGGTCCTGAAATTTGACCTTGATTAGCTCGTGGGCATCCAGGGCCTCGTTTACAGCATCCATTACTGATGAAGAAAGCCCTTTTTGTCCTATTAAAACAAGAGGCTTTATGCCGTGGGCAAGCCCCCGCAGGTGTGTTCTCTGGTATCCCTTGAGTTTTTGCAAAAGATCTCCTTTAAGATTGATTATGTTATTTTCAGCCAGGACAAGTAATCTGCCTTGCAGCCCTGCTTTTTCACTGGTAATTGATTGATGGCGCTGTAAAAAGTCCAATATCTGCGTTATGCGCAATTTCTGAAGAATTTCACGTACGGCTAAGTACGCTGCATTCTTCAAAATTGCGCAGGCCTTGATCTTGAACTTTTTACAGCGCCATCTAAAATCAGACTTTTTACGAGTGCATCATTGATTGATGCGACTATACCTGACAAGCCCGGTTGTTTTCAACAGTAATTAAAAAGAGGAGGCGATTTTGGCCAGGCGACCTGTCACACCCGCATATATAATATTCTACATTCTGTTTTTGCCGGATTCATGGCGGATACTTATGGGAATTGGTGCGGCCGCACTGTTTGATCATTTTGTCACAGGCCATGAGATGGATGCGGTTGGGCGTGCAATGATTTTTATGATGGCTGCAGCAATCGGATATGCGGCATCAGGCATGCCCGCCCGATTTATTTGCGCATGTTTGAAAAAATGGATACTCCCTGCGGATCAGCGATAGGGGCAGAATTCCTTTGCCATGCGTTTTGCCGCATTCCGGGGCTGCAGTGTCACGCAAAAAGAAGCAGGCTTGCCGCCATTGTCGCCATGCCCACTATAAGTCCGTAAATAGAAAGGTGATGTTCTCCGTATTTTTGTGCTGACGGGAGCAGTTCGTCAATCGAGATAAAAACCATAACCCCCGCAACAGAGGCAAAAAGCATTCCATATACCATATCGTTGAAAAACGGCCGCAGAATCAGGTATCCGGCAGCCGCACCAACGGGTTCGGAAAGGCCGGATAAAAAAGACAGGATAAAAGCCTTTTTCCTGCTCCCGGTGGCATAATATATGGGCACGGAAACCGCAATACCTTCAGGAATGTTGTGAATTGCTATGGCTGCTGCAATGCTTATACCCAGGGTTTGATCCTGCAGGGCGGTGGTAAATGTTGCAAGGCCTTCCGGGAAGTTATGGATGCCTATGGCAAGGGCTGAAAGTATTCCCATTCGCATGAGATCGTTTCTTTTTTTAAGAGCTTCTGGGGATTCCAGTTCTTCTACGCTGCGGACTTCATGGGGGTTTTCAAATGAAGGCACCAGTCTGTCAATAACTGCAATTAAAAGAATTCCGGCAAAAAAGGCTGCGGTGGTGGCAAAATAGCCGGCCTGCTCCCCAAGTGTAACTGCAAGTGAGCTTCTTGCCTTAAAAAAGATCTCTATCATGGAAACATAGATCATTACACCTGCAGAAAATCCAAGTGATATAGAGAGAAAACGGGTTGAGGTTTGTTTTGCAAAAAAGGCCAGGGCGCTTCCGATGCCAGTGGCAAGACCGGCAAGAAGTGTCAGTGAAAATGCGAATAAAACGTTTTCAGGCGGCATAAAATTTCAGCCTTTCGGGTCTGGTAATAAACAGCAAGCCTGGCAAATCCATTACTTTAGAAAACATAACCGGGATGCTCAACATATGCAAAATTAAAGGAATATGAAGATGCCCGGCAAGACATAAAACCGCCCCGCCGGCCCGCAGCGGAAAAGACTGCCAAGAGCCGGTTACAGGATTTGCATTGCAGTTTATTTGACACCCAGCGGATTGCAAATAAATTTGTATGTAGCAGAGCAATCTGCATGCTGCTGCAGAATGAGCGGATAGAACAGCTCTGCATTGAAATGGTATAGTGACAAAAAGGAGGCAGAGGATAAAATGAAATATGAATGCCCGTGCGGATACGTGTATGACCCTGAAGAAGGAGATTCCCAGGCCGGTATTACGGGAGGAACGCCTTTTGATGATCTTCCTGAAGGCTGGCTATGTCCCAAGTGCGCAGCTGAAAAGCAATATTTTGAGCCGCTGGAGGATTAGTCTTTCTCCTTGTTTGTTTTGTTTTGACTTTCGATCCCTGGATATGTTTAAAAAGGAGTAACAGATAAACCGCTATCAAGTCACAAGTCAAAACAGATCACAGGAGGTAGAGGCGTGCAAAGTATCCTGCCGGCAGAAGAGCAGTTAAAAAACATCAACACCGTTTCTGACCAGGGCGAACTCGTAATGGTCAATCTTCTCAGATTCAAGCCTGAGGGCGGCGAGGCGCTTTATGAAAAATACTCCCAGCTTGTTTACCCAATACTGAAAAAAATCGGCGCCAGGGTTATATATCAAGGAAACGGGGTGATGACTTTTATCGGTGATGATTACTGGGATTCGGTGCTGCTGGTGGCGTATCCGTCCCGTTCGGCCTTTGTACAGATGATAAACGATCCTGAGTACATAGAGGCGTCCAAATACCGGGAAGAAGGGCTTGTGGATTCCAGGCTCTATGTTACCAGACCCCAGTGGCTGGGATAAAAGCTCCGGTTTCTGCCATTACCTGATAATCACCTGCCCGCAGGTGTCAGAACCGGCTATTTCCCCGATAACAGCGGCTTGAATGCCTGTATCCTGCATTGCAGAGAGGCATTTTTCGCAAACATCGGCACTTACGGTAAGTACCAGTCCGCCAGAAGTCTGGGGATCAAACATAAGGTCTGCCAGGATTTCGTCCACAGATTGGTCTATATAAACAGCATCGGAAAAATGTTTTTTATTTGTGTATGCACCTGCGGGAAAAAGACCCATTGCGCCGTATTCTAAGGCCTGAAGGATTACGGGTACATTTTTTGCCGCAAGCCGTATTTGTTTTTTCCCGGCCCGGGCCATTTCAAGGACATGGCCCGCAAGGCCGAAACCTGTTATATCAGTACAGGCCGAAGGTGAAAATCGGCCGCCTATTGCCGCGGCCTCGTTGTTTAGCTGGGCTGCGGTTTCAACCATTTTTTCAAGCGCTGCTGCATCTGCAATGCCCCCCTTTACCGCTGTGGCAAGCACTCCTATGCCCAGCGGCTTGGTGAGAATCAGCATGTCTCCTGTCCTTGCTCCGGAGTTGGTAAGGATTTTTTCCGGATGAACCAGTCCGGTTACTGAAAGGCCGTATTTAAATTCCGTGTCATCCACGCTGTGGCCGCCAACCAGCAGGGCCCCGGATTCATGGATTTTTTCAAGTCCGCCTTCCAGGGTCTCCCGTAAAACCGATTCGGGAAGATCATTTGCGGGAAAGCATACTATATTCATTGCAGTAACAGGCCGGCCTCCCATTGCATAGACGTCGCTCATGGCGTTTGCAGCTGCAATCCTGCCGAAATCATACGGTGAATCCACTATGGGAGTGAAAAAATCGAGCGTCTGTATCAGCGCGGTATCGCTGTTAATCCTGTATACGCCTGCATCATCGGAACTTTCCATGCCTACAAGCAGCTCAGGACTTGTTTTTACAGGCAGATTTGCAACAACCCTGTCCAGGACCCCCGGACCAAGCTTTGCAGCTCAGCCGGATGCTTTTGTTTTTGACGTAAGACGGTAATCATCGCCCATTTGTATTGCTCCGTTTTTAAAACAAAACCCCTGCATCAAATACCGGCCCGTCTTTGCACACATGGCCGTAGCCTTCCCTGGCATCGTTTGCGGATACCGCGCATCCCATGCACACCCCAAGTCCGCATGCCATAAGAGTTTCAATTGAAACTTCGCATGCAATTTTTTTTGATTCGGCAATTTTACCAATTGCTTCAAGCATTGCATGGGGCCCGCAGGCATAAATTATTGCCGGAGTATTTTCTTTTAGCCATGTCAGCAAAGGATCAGTGACAAACCCCTTGCGGCCTTGTGTTCCGTCCTCTGTGGCGGTAAAAATCCGTGCGCCTAAGCCGAGAAACTCTTCACGGCAGAGAATATCTGTTTTTGTCCGGCCGCCCAGAAAAACGTTGATAAGCCGGCTGTCGGTTCCTTTCTGCTTTAAGCAGTCTGCCAGGTGCATAAGCGGCGCAACCCCGATGCCTCCGGCTGCCAGCACGACCGGCCGGCTGTAGCGGCTTACGGAAAAACCGTGCCCCAGCGGACCCAGGATGTCAATTAATCCGCCGGGTTTTGTTTCTGACAGGTCTCCGGTAAACCCGCCGACCACCCGGTACAGGATTTCAAGATTCAAGCCGCTGCCGTTTACCTGCTGTATACGGTGGATTGAAAAAGGGCGTCTCAGCAGCGGCCGGCTTTGTCCGGGCTGCCGCAGGGTGACAAACTGGCCTGGAATCGCATTTTTGTAATGATCTGCGCAGGCCAGCCTGATTTTGAAATAACCATCTGATACAGAATCATTTGCAACTATGAGCCCGGATTCCTGCGCGGTCATATTTGATTCCCCTTGATTCCAATCACTGTGGCAAACCGCTTTGCTGTTTTTTCCGCCCTGTAGGAGAAAAAAAGATGTGGGTTGCACATGGTGCAGATATTTGAAAGCTCGATATTTTTTTCCTTAACCCCTGCCGCCTTTAGCTGGTCTGTGCTTGCCTGCCAGAAATCAAAGCGGTTTTGTGAGTCCCTGTATATCCAGAACGGTTCCGGGATTTCTTTTTTATAATTTGTAAATTCCGCGCAGCATGGTCCCAGCGAAGGCCCGATACCTGCCGCAAGATCTGCCGGGTCGGTGCTGAAGTTTTCCTTCATGGCTTTTACGCACGCGCCTATAATATTGGAAATGCTGCCACGCCAGCCTGAGTGGATATTTGCCGCAGCATGTTTTACAGGATCATATAGCATAACCGCCTGGCAGTCTGCCGCCTGGATAACAAGCCCGGTGCCGGGCGATTTGGAGATAACCGCATCAGCGGCAGGGGGTTTGCCGGCGGCGGATTTGGCATCATTGCGTGATTTTATTGTCACGACCTCTGAACCGTGTATTTGTTTTAGAAAAATCAGCTCAGAGGCCTGCATGCATTTTTTTACAGCCTTTCTTGCTGATTTGACCGAGCTCATATCACTGCCGCTGTTTGCGCCCGTATTAAGGCTGTCTCCCGAATCCGTCCGGCGGGTAAATATTGCGTGAAATAAGCCCGGGTGCGCCGCCAGGTTTGAAAATGCTGCATAAACCGTATTGTTTTTCCGCTTGAGAATCATATAATTATGAAAACTTCCGGTTATTAAATAAAATGGCCTCGTATAAAGTCGATTTCTGACGGCACAGTAAAAAGTTCAAGATCAAGGCGCGCAAAATCACGAGGAATGCAGCGTACTTATCGTACGTGAAATTCCGAAGGATGAAGCGCAACGCAGATATTGGACTTTTTACTGTGCCGTCAAATAAAATCACAATAAACTTTTTATACGGCACGCGCAAGTGTAAGCACGTAAATTCCGGCAGCTCCCGCATTATCGAGCACGCGGGCGCATTCTTCAACTGTTGAGCCGGTGGTAAAAACATCATCTACAAGCAGCACGGTTTTTCCCGCTATCTGCTCAAAAGATTTTACTGCAAATGCGTTTTTTATGTTTTTTATTCGTTGGCTGCGCTCCAGGCCGGTCTGCGTTACCGTATTTTTACGGCGCACAAGCGAACCTGTCTCAACAGTAATTTCCGGGTTTGACCGCTGGGTGTTGTCTTGCAGGATCTTGTGCCAATGCCGTATCATGAGGTGCGCCTGGTTAAACCCCCGATTGCGTAAACGCTTTTCATGCAGGGGCACTGCAATAGCTGTATCTATACCTGCTTTGCTGAAATGCCGTATAAAAGTGTCATAAAGAAGTGCTGCCAGGGGTTTTGCAAGCCGGGTCCTGCCTTTGTATTTGTAAGTATGGATGAGCTCCAGGATCGCACCCTCGTATACGGCAAAAGCCCTGGCAAATACGAAATGTTTTTTGCGCGTTATGCAGTCGCTGCACAGGTGGTCTTCACCAAGCCTGCTTTTAAAAGGCTCCCCGCACCTGGTGCAGCACGGGGATCGCAGCGGTGTGAAATTTTCAAGGCAGTACGGGCAAAGATGTTCTTTCATGGTCTGCCGGAATACAGTTTCAGGCAAAAGCCCGGCCGGATCAGTCGTCTCTGTTTGAGAAACATTTGCACCTGGATCTATAAGCCTGCCGCAGGCGGCGCATGTCATGGGGAAAATTGCATTTGATACGCACCGGCCGATTCTGACGACTGATTTTGGAAACATTTTACAGCCTGCCCATAGCCTACGCAATAGCCCCGGCAAATTGCAAACACCTCACTGTAGTGCTGCCCTTGATTTTGCCTGCTTTTATCATTTATTTGCATCCTTTCTGTTGCTTTGCCTTTTTGTGCAGGCGCTGACGCAAGGCTTCATACATGGCCATTCCGCCCGCTACCGAAGCATTTAAAGAACCTATCGGCCCGGTCTGCGGGATACGGCACAGAAAATCGCAGTGCCTCTTTATAAGCGGACGGATGCCAGTGTCCTCGCCTCCGATAACAAGGGCGCTGTTTCCGGTCATATCGATTTCATATACCGGCAGATCGCCTTTCTGGTCCAGCCCGATAGTCCAGAAATGATTTTTTTTCAAGTCTTTCATGGCATTGGCAAGATTTGTTACCACGGCAATCATGGCATGCTCAAGTGCACCCGCTGATGCCCTGGATACAGCTGGCGTAGGCGCTGCTGAGCGGTCCTTGGGTATTATGATTCCGCTTACGCCGGTGCATACTGCCGTGCGCACAAGAGCTCCCAGGTTCTGCGGGTCCGTTATGCTGTCGAGAAGCAGCAGAAATGATCCAGTGCTGTTTTTCTCCGTCCGGCCGAGCATGGAATCTAGTTCTGTGACCGGAAAGACTTCTGTGCTGGCTGCTATATCCTGGTGATGTATGTTGTTTGCCATTTTTCTGATTTCTTCGCGCAAAACAGCTGATACCGGTATATCTTTTCTGCGGGCGTGGTCTGCTATTCTGGAGACTCGTTTTGCGGGATTGTCCTTGTTGATATAGAGCCGGTATATTCTGCGCCTGCCTGCGGCCAGGGCTTCTGCAACCGAATGAATGCCTGAGAGTGTTTCTGTTTTTGAAAATTTGCCGGTATTCAAGGCTGATGCTCTCGTAAGAAGTCTGATTTCAGATGGCGCCGGGAAAAGTTAAAGATCCCTGTAGCTTTTGATAAGAGCGGTAAGTTTTTCAACCGTCTCCTCAAGATCGTCATTTACTATCACATGGCGGTATTCATTGCTGCATGCGATTTCTTTCTCTGCGGCCCTCAGCCTGTTTTCAATCACTTCCGGCGGGTCGCTGCCACGTTTTTTCAGTCTCTGGCCAAGCGCCTCCATTGAAGGCGGCATGATGAAAATGGGCATGCTTTCAGGAAAGTGCCTGATAATCTGGCGGGCGCCGTTGACGTCTATGTCTAAGAGCACGTCGCGGCCTCTGCCAAGGTCTTCTTCGAGAAGCTCTGCTGATGTGCCGTAGTAGTTTCCATGAACTTTCGCCCATTCCGCCAGCCTGTTTTCACGGATCATCCGCTCGAATTGCTGCCTGGAAATAAAATGATAGTCCTTTCCTTCTGCTTCCCCGTTTCTGGGCGGTCTGGTCGTAAAGGAAATTGAATAACTCATATCCGGAAAGGCAGAAAGTATCCTCCTGCACAGGGTGGTTTTCCCGGTGCCCGAAGGAGCTGAAAGGATAAACAGGCGACCGGTTTTTGCTCGTGTTTTATCCATGCCCAGGCTTTATTCCCTGTCTTTTTCCTTTTGTTTTTCCCTGAGCGCCGCGAAACGCTGGGAAATGGTTTCAGCCTGCATGGCTGAAAGCACGATATGGTTGGTCTTTGTTATGATTATGGAACGGGTCCGGCGGCCGTGGGTGGCGTCAATCAGTCTGTTTTCGTCTTTTGCATCGTCTTTCAGGCGTTTCATGGGTGCGGAGTTGGGGGAAAGAATGGCGATTACCTCATCGGCGACTATTGTGCCGCCAAAACCGATGTTGAGTAAATTGTAGTCCATGTAGCGCTCCTGCTGCTGATTCGGTTGAAAGTATCGGATTACTCGATATTCTGTATCTGTTCCCTTAATTTTTCAAGCTCTGTTTTTGCAGAGACAACCTCATGGGAAATATCGGCACTGGCCGCTTTTACACCCATTGTATTAAATTCCCGTCCAAATTCCTGGAGCAGGAAATTAAGCGGTTTGCCTCCCGGCTCCTGTGATTCCATGATTTGCCTGAACTGTCTGGCATGGCTTTTGGCCCGCGTAAGTTCCTCGGAGATATCGTTTTTATCTGCCAGCAATGCAGCTTCCTGGGCAATTCGGGAATGGTCGATTTCGAGGTTGTCTCCTGCGAGTTCCCGGATTCTGCGTTTTAAGCGTTCCTGGTAGTACTGCAGAAGTCCATGCCTGAGGCTGTCGATGCGCTCAATGCATTGCTCCACTTTTTCCAGCCGGCAAAACAGGTCTTGTGCCATGGCCCGGCCCTCGTTTTTCCGCATTTCATCAAAGGATTCAAGGGCCTCCTCAAGGCTGTGGGCCAGCAGATCCGCAACCGCTTCCATGCTTTTTTCGTTTTCAACGGTTTCAATAATGCCGGGTGCATTTATAAGATGCGACAAACCTGCGGGTTCTTCAATGTTTAAATGCCGGCGCAGTTGTTCCAGAGCTTTGTAATATGCTTCTGCCAACTGCTTGTTTACCTCAAAATTCCTGGTTTCGGTATCCGCCTCCCGAATCGTCACCCTTATTTCTATTCTGCCCCTGAAGACTTTTCTGCTCACATTTTGTTTTATAAGGTCCTCAAGGCCGGTGTAAGAAGGAGGCATCCGTATGGCAATATCAAGGTACCGGCTGTTTACGCCCCTGATTTCAATTGCCGTGCTGATTCCCTCTCCGGATTTTTCCGCCCCGGCAAACGCGGTCATGCTTTTAATCATGTCTGAGCTTTTTTTAAGTTTTTAAGGTCAAAAATGTACTTATCGCGTACCCGGTAAAGAAATTCGAGCATGTTTTCTGCCCTGTAATCCGGATATGTCCAGGATAGGGGATGGAATTGCCCCTTGCTGTAGACCAATGTTAAATCAGCGTAAATCCCTTTGCCTATATATATCCGGTGTGAAAAGTTTTTTGCCGTTGCAAGCACAAAGCGTTCGCGCAGCAGATATCCAGGATCGATGTTTACTCTGCGGTTTTTGCCGGCGGAAAACCCGGATTCTATTTTGTTTGTTGCAAGCTTGATTTCGGCAAGCTCATCCTGGGCAATCAGGGTTTTAAAAGCGGTCATACGACGGACCAGGCCTTTTCCCATTTCCCCTTCATAGTAATCAGTGTAGTCAAACGGAAAATTACCGCTTGCCAGATCTATATCACCGAATTTTTCAGAAAGCCTGCGTGCCACCGGTTCAATAAGATCGGCTTCGGCTGTAAAAAAGCCTATCACCAACTTTGCAGGATCAGGTGCTGCCGGGCGGCTCATGGCTCACTGTTCTAATGGTTTTGCTTCATCTATGAGCATTACCGGGATATCGTCGCGGATCTCGTAGATCAGTTTGCAGTTTTCGCAGATCAATCCGTCGTTGTTTTCACTCAGATATATTTCGCCCTTGCATTTAGGGCATACAAGTATTTCGAGAAGTTCCTGGCTGATGGTCATGGAAAGGTTCTCCTTGTAAGCACTGTTTTTTATAGACTCCGGAGTTATGATATCTTAGAGTTGCAAATATAGCAGACAGCCATAACCGATGCAAAAGGAAAATGAAAAATCCTTGACTGCCATAGAAGCGCCCGTTAGTTATGAAGGCGTATAAAAATATAAAATAATTTTTTAAAAAAACCATGTAGTGCCCGAACGAAAACCGTTTTTTTCGCCAATCTCTGCGTCCAAAGGGGGGGAGCTGATATGGATGTTTATGACGCAATACGCAAAAGAAAGAGTATTCGGGGCTTTAAGCCCGATCCCGTGGACCGCCGCACTATTGAATCAATACTTGAAACCGCAGTTTATGCACCTTCTGCCATGAATACCCAGCCCTGGGAATTTACAGTGCTTTCAGGAAAAGTGATTGATAAAATACGCAGGGAAAATGTCAAAAATCTGCGCTCCGGTGTTTCCGGCGGGCCGGAGCATTTGACCGCCCAGTGGCCAAAAGACAGCATTTACCGTACCCGCCAGGTGGAATTGGCAAAGCAGTTGTTTTCCCTGATGGGAATCGAGCGGCATGACAAGGAAAAGCGAATGCAGTGGATGGAACGGGGGTTCAGGTTTTTTGACGCACCTTGCGCCATTGTTATATCAACCGACCGGGTGCTCGGAGAGGCCGGGCCGCTGCTCGATATAGGTGCGGTGATGAACAACATCTGCCTGCTTGCCACAGAACATGGTCTTGGCACCTGTATTGAGGATCAGGGGATTTTTTATCCTGATGTGATAAGACAGCACACAGGTATTGATAAAACCAAAAGCATTGTGATAGCAATTGCAATTGGCTATCCTGACCAGGAGTTTCCAGCCAACCGGGTTGAAAGCGGCCGTGTCTCCATTTCTGAAAATACCGGCTGGTACGGATTTGATTGATGCGGGTGTTAAGAAAAGCAGATAAAAGGCCCGGTGGAGAATTTCCAATGATGATCCATAACAATGAAATCCGCGATATACTCAATCAGGTTGCTGACCTGATGGAGATCAACGGAGAAAACAGGTTCCGGGTCCGGGCTTACAGGGAAGCGGCCCGCATTGTTGAAGCCATGTCAGAGCAGGTTTCAAAGATGGTGGAAGCAGGAGAAGACCTGACCCGGTATCGGGGCATTGGAAAAGACATGGCCGCCAAAATAAGCGAAATAGCTGAAACCGGAACTTTAAGGCAATTAAAGGAACTGGGTGCTCAGGTACCCCCATCCCTGCTGGATCTTATGAAGGTGCCCTCCCTGGGCCCAAGAAAGATTTCCCATATTTACAAAACACTTGCGGTAACCACCCTGGAGGAGCTGGAAAGTGCGGCAATACAGAATAAAATTGCAGAGTTAAACGGTTTTGGTGAAAAAACCCAGCAGAAGATCCTTGATTCCCTTCAACGAATAAAAAAATCCGGTGAAACCCGGCTTTTGTGGAGCGATGCACAACCTTTTGCAATGAGTCTTAAAGAATACCTGAGCAAAATTAAAGGGGCAAAAAAAGTAATTGTGGCCGGCAGCTTCCGCAGGGGGAAGGAAACCGTTGGAGATCTTGATATTCTTGCAACCTGCAGCCCGGGTGGCGAGCAGGACCTGATGGAAGCTTTTGTACGGTTTGAAGGGGTAAAAAACATACTTGCCCATGGAAAGACCAAAAGCAGCGTTATTCTTCGTTCAGGCCTTCAGGTGGATCTTCGCATAGTGGCCCGGGCCAGCTACGGGGCAGCCCTGCATTATTTTACCGGATCAAAAGCCCATAATATTGCAGTTCGGAAGCTGGGGATCGAACGCGGCTACAGGATCAATGAATACGGAGTATATGAAGGAGAAAAACGAATTGCGGGCAGAACCGAAAAAGAGGTTTATGCCTCTGTGGACCTGCCTTTTATAGAGCCGGAACTGCGGGAAAATCTCGGGGAAATCGAAGCGGCAGAAGACGGCCGCCTTCCCGTGCTGGTAAAAAAATCAGATATACGCGGGGACCTGCACGCACATACCCGCCGCACAGACGGGCACGGCAGCTTAAAGGAGATGGCCGAGGCGGCAAAGGCTCTTGGATATGAGTATCTGGCCATAACCGAGCATTCACAGAAAGTGGCCATGGCAGGCGGGCTTAATGAAAAAGAGGTCCGCGCGCACATGGAAAATATTGACCGTGTAAACCAGGAGCTTAAGGGATTTCGCCTTTTAAAGGGCATGGAAATCGATATTCTGGCAGACGGGAGCCTGGATCTGCCGGATTCGGTTTTAAAAGACCTTGATCTTGCTGTCTGCTCTGTTCATTACCAGCAGCGTTTGGACAGGAAAAAGCAGACCGACAGGATTATCCGCGCCATGGACAATCCCAATATGGATATACTCGGCCATCCCACCTCAAGGCTTATAAATACGCGCGATCCAATGGAGATTGACCTGGAAAGGATAATTGAGGCTGCAAAAGAGCGCAAAGTTGTAATTGAACTAAACGCCCAGCCCGACCGCCTGGACCTGCCGCACAACTACTGCAAAATGGCGGCCGAACTAGGTGTCAAAATAGCGCTTTCAACAGATGCCCACAGCACCGAGAATCTGAATCTCATGGAAAACGGGATAATAGCAGCCCGCCGCGGCTGGCTCACCAAGGCTGATATCATAAACACACGGCCGCTTTCCCGTCTTCGCAAACTGCTTCGCCGAAGCTTCTGATCCAGGCCTGTATCAGACTCATGCTTCTGTGCACGGCCTTAGCAGAGCCGCTGAAAAGCTTTTAAGTCAAGACCAATTCTTCAGCCCGTTGAAACCGAGCCAGTTCGGCGCATGGACCCTGGAAATGCTCGACTACCTTGTAAGCCAGGCTCAAGTGGTCAATCCCGAAATTATGGCGACGGTTTTTATCAATATGGCTAACGCCAACCCCCGGGCCAGCGAGGTACAGGATGTCAAAGCCTTTACGCAGAATTTTGAGAACATCCTGCTGGCCGGTTCGGTAATATGTGACCGGATCGATTTCCGCAAGGCCATCCAGTAAGGTTTTTCCATAATGGAACAAAAAGACCGGAAAGCCATCCAGGAAATTACGCAATTATATAAGGAGGTATTCCCTGATGGGCATTAAGCGGAGCCCGTTAAAAACAGCAGGAAAAACCGACGCCGGCAGGTTCATCGAAGGTGCCGAAGACAATACAGAACAAGCAAAAACTGGTAAGACCTACCCATGGGACGACGCCGATCCCGAGGTGGTCAAGCTGTTCAACCTCCGGCTGCCAAAACCATTGAAATTGAAAATTGAATATATTATTAACTCAACTTTCTGGGAAGCTAAACAATCTTTAAGCTTCCGGTATTAAACTTAAT
>CAZVFQ010000083.1:0-14780 GCA_964626455.1 uncultured Desulfobacteraceae bacterium
TGACATATCGGAGGAATAAAATGAAAACCCTGCGCAAAATAATAGAAATAGACGAAGAGCTCTGCGACGGCTGCGGCCAGTGCGTGCCGGCATGCGCCGAAGGCGCCATACAGATCATAGACGGCAAGGCCCGTGTGGTCTCTGAAAACCTGTGCGACGGGCTGGGAGCATGCATGGGAGAATGCCCCACCGGCGCCCTGAAAATCGTTGAGCGTGAAGCAGAAGAATTCGACGAACAAGCCGTGGAAAAACATCTGGAAAACATAAACCAGGACGACTCCCAGCAGACCGAATGCTCCCCTTACGGATGCCCTTCTCAACAGGTCAGGATTTTTGATAACCCGGCAGAAAACAATACTTCTTCTAAAACAGTCTGGGAAAAAGCAAGTTCTTCTCTTTCCCACTGGCCTGTTCAGATACGGCTTGTTCCGGCAAAGGCACAATTTCTGAAAGGAGCGGATTTGCTGGTGCTTGCCGACTGCGTGGCAGTTGCATACCCGGATCTGCACAAAGACCTGCTAAAAGGCAGGGCCGTGATGATGGGATGCCCCAAGTTTGACGACATTGACGCGTATGCGGCAAAATTTGCTGACGTATTCAAACAGGCGGGCATCCGTTCCGTAACAACGGTGGTCATGGAAGTGCCGTGCTGCAGCGGGCTGCCAAATGTTGTCAGCAAGGCAATAACCAAAGCCGGTATACAGATACCCCACAAGGTAACGGTTATAAGCACCCAGGGAGAAATCCTGGAGGAAACAGCAGCCTGACAGTGTCTGTACCTTACTGTTACTCACGAGGCCCGGGATTAACCGAAAGAACCGGACACGGTGCGCGTCGCACCACCCTGTCCGTGGTGGAGCCTACAAACAGACTTTCCACCATGCCCTGGCCGCGAACGCCGAGTGCTATAAGATCAATTTCATGGATGTCCGCGTACCTGATCAGTTCTGCATGGGGCTTTCCCTCCAGCACACTGGTTTTTACGCCTTCGCACCAGTTCATGACATCTTCGGGTACCATGGAGGAAAGCTTTTCCCTGATTGCCTCATTAAGATCTCCGGAAGCCGGCTCACCGGATTCAACCACGTGCACCAAATGCAGTTCGGATTCGAACTCCTGGGCAATATTTAAGCTGCGCTGCAGTGCCGCATCCGAATCCCTGGAAAAATCACACCCCACAAGAATGCGTTTGAATGGAATCGTCTGACGGTGAGGTTTTTCCAGTTCCTCGATTGTACGCAAAACCAGAATAGGACAGCTTAAAATGCGCATGAGACGCGCTGTAACAGAGCCGAGAAACAGCCGTTTTAAACCTGAGCGTCCATGGGTCGCCGCAACAACAAGATCAACGTCGTAGTCGGATGCCAGCCGGGTGATTTCCTCGGTAGAATGCCCGATGGTCACAAGGGGGGTGGTTTCAACCGGGGCGTCCTGGATCTCTTTTTCAATCTCCCGGCGGGCGAAATCCATAAAACGCTGCTGTTGGGTAATCGGGTCAAATACCGCCTCTCCGTAAACCGATATGGTGGGCAGATCAATTACATGGCAGACATAGAGTTCCGCATTTAATTCTGCTGCCAGCTCTATGGAATAAGGTACCACAATCCGGGATACATCAGAGAAATCAGTGGCGCAAAGAATGCGATGAATCTTTGTCTTCATCGGCGGGCCTCCTTAGTTTAAAGGGCAAAACAAATTGTATTGTATTTTTATTTAATAATAACACACTATTTTCCGCCCCGCAACATGGATCAAAACAAACCGCAGACTTGAAGCTGCTTTATGCCTCCCCGGTAACAAGGGGTTTTATGTCAAGTACAGGGGTCTGATCAATCATATCGATATTCTTAACATAAATAACGTTGTCCTTTATACCGGTTACGTCGAGCACTGAAAATCCTATGGGATTGGGGCGGCGGGGCGAGCAAGTGGAAAATACGCCAAAAGACCGGTCCCTGTGGGGCGGCTTTTGAATCAGCAGATCAGGCGTAAAACGCGCGCTCTTGTGAAAATAAAACAACACCACTATCTGCCGGCCTTTTTCCACATCTTGCAAACCCTTCTGATATGCAGGATTTATCTCTATTCTGCCCTCTGCCTTTGAAATGCTCCAATGCCTTGGAATATCTGTCTCATCAGTATAAAAAATCCCGATCGCCTCCATCTCAATCTTCATATCAAATCCCCTCTTTCTGTATTGCTTATTCCACGCTCTGTCCTCTGCCCTTCCTGCACTTTGAAGCTTTCACTTCTTCTCAAGCCTTGCCACCGCCTCAACATGATACGTATGCGGAAACATGTCCACCGGCTGAATTTCCTCTACACGGTAGTCTTCTGCCAGCAGGGAGACATCGCGCGCCAGCGTGGCCGGATTGCAGGAAACATAGACAATCCTTTCCGGGGCCATGCCCTTTACTGTTTTTACCACATCCTTGTGCATACCGGCACGGGGGGGATCAATTATCATAACATCCGGGCGCATTTCAATGCCTGAAATGGATTTGCGGATATCGCCGGCAATAAAACGGCAGTTTTCTATACCGTTTTTCCTGCAATTTTTCTCTGCATCAGCCACCGCAGATTCAACAAGCTCCAGACCGGTTATTCCCCCCGCATCTTCAGACAGCCATATAGGAATTGTGCCTGTTCCTGTATACAGGTCAACAACGGTTTCATGTCCGCAAAGCCCGGCATATTGACGAACTGTATCATAGAGCCTCTCAGCCTGGCCGGTGTTGGTCTGGAAAAAAGAATTTGCAGACACTTCAAACACAAACCGTCCCAGTCTTTCGGTTAAAACCGGGCTTCCGACCACCGGCACCTCGTATTCTCCTGCTGCAACCGCGGCTTTCCTGGCTGTTATGTTGTTTACCACACCCGCTATATCCGGATGGGCAGAAATCAAAAAATCCGCAACAGGCCTGAGTGCTTCGGTATTCTCTGATGAAGTCACCATGTTTACCAGCCACATATCTTCAGCCACGGAATGCCGCAGCATCAAAAACCTCCAGAAACCTTCGTGGCTGCGAAGGCCGTAAGCGGGCAGATCAGATGAGCGGACAAGATCCCGTACATCGCATAGAATGCGGTTTCCTTTTTCCGGCTGCAGCAGACAGGCGTCAATATCTAATATCTTATCAAAAGTGCCTGGCACGTGAAGGCCCAGGGCGAAATCCTTTGAAATATCCGGACGCCCAAGCTCTTCAGGCAGCAGCCACCTGCGGTCCGAAAAGGAAAATTCCATTTTGTTTCTGTATCCGAAAATCTTTTCGCAAGGAAGTACCGGATGGATCCTTATGCCGGAAAGACCGGCTATATGCTCCATAGCCTCGCGCACATGGCTTTCTTTGTATTCAAGCTGGCGCTCGTATTTTAAAAACTGCCACTTACATCCTCCGCACCACCCGGAATACCTGCACGGAGGTTCGATGCGATCCAAGGAAGGCTTCAGCACTTCAAGGACACGGGCTTCTGCATAATTCTTTTTTTTCTTTACTATACGGGCTGAAACCATATCACCGGGCACTGCCCCGTCCACAAACACGGCAAATCCGTCAACTTTTGCAATCCCGCGGCCGCCGAAGGCAGCCCCAGTAATATCAAGCTCTATTTCCTGTTTCTTTTTTACCGGCATAAGCCACTTTAACTCACTTTAAACACGCCAGAAAACAATATTTCACGCCCGCTCATACGCCACGTTTATCTTCCGCCCATTACTCTTAAAACATTATTATACCACTTGCTGCTTGCCTCAATTAACTGTCAGACTTATAATTAACCTAACACAAAGTAAACAGTAATATAAATTCCAAAAAGGCATTTGTCATGCAGGAAACATTGTTTTTCAGTGCAGACGGTCTGAGCCTGCACGGCGTACTGCACATGCCGGAGGCCGAAAAACCGCCATTGGTCATCGGAGCCCACGGACTGCTGTCAAACGGAGAGTCACCGAAGCAGAAAGCTCTGGCAGAGGGCTGCACCCGGCTGGGCCTTGCCTATTTCCGGTTTGACCACCGCGGGTGCGGCCAAAGCCAGGGCGAATTCGCCCGTGTTACAACTTTTGACGGCCGGTTAAACGATCTGGCTGCAGCAGTTGAGATGCTTTTAAAACGAAATGATCTCGGCGGCATTGTCGGCCTGTTTGGAAGCAGTTTCGGCGGGGCGGTTGTGCTTTCAATGGCAGGGGATCTTGATATACGGGCCATTGTCACCCTGGCCGCACCCGTGCGCTTGTCTGCCATAAATACGCCGGAAAATTACGAAAGCGATCCTGCACTTTCAGGGATTAAAAAAGGACAAATGAATTTTGATATTTCAGACAGACTGCCTCTTGTCCACAGTGTGCTTGTCTGCCACGGGGACGCCGATACAGTGGTGCCCTTTGAAAACGCACTGCAGATCCATGAGTCTGCTGATGAACCCAGGAAACTGCTGCGTCTTTCAAATGCAGACCATCCCATAAGCAATCCGGATCATCAGCAAATCTTTATGGAAAACGCACTGGAATGGTTCGGACGGGCAAAATAATTTCCGGTTGTCATAATAAATTGCTTGACAAAAAAAATATATAACTGGTATGGACATCAAAATCCGGTAAGCTTATAATAAATATAAACTGATAAACAAATTTAACCAAACCAGACGGATTATGCTATGAATTTCCGGCGGGTCATTTTCAGCCTTATTATTCTTATTATTATCGTACCCGTACTGGGCGTACTCGGCGTCCTTGACGGGAAACGGGGCTGATAATGGCACGTAAAAATTCTTAAGCTTCATAAATTCTTACACAAACCGTTATCAGCCCCAAAAGCTGATAACGGTTTTTTTGTTTGAAAAGGAGAACATCATGAAAAGCGACATTGCCAAGCAGGGTATCGAAAGGGCCCCTCACCGCTCGCTGCTCAAGGCCGCGGGTTATACAGACGACGAGATCAGCCGGCCCCTGATCGGCATTGCCAACTCGGTCAACACCGTGGTGCCCGGCCACGTGCATCTCAACCAGATAAGCGAGGCTGTAAAGGCCGGCATATACGCAGCTGGCGGCACTCCTGTGGAATTCGGCACAATCGGTGTATGCGACGGCATTGCCATGGGCCATGAAGGCATGAAATACTCCCTTGGCAGCAGGGAACTGATAGCTGACTCCATTGAAATCATGGCCACCGCCCATGCTCTTGACGCCCTGGTAATGATCCCGAACTGCGACAAAATAGTGCCGGGCATGCTTATGGCTGCGGCCCGCCTGGATCTGCCGGCTATTTTTATTTCCGGCGGCCCCATGCTTGCAGGCCGGCACCCGCAAAATCCCGGGGAAAAAGTGGATCTTATTTCAGTATTCGAATCCGTGGGCAAGCTACGACGCGGGATTATATCGGAGCAGGAACTCTGCGAAATTGAAAATGCAGCCTGCCCCACCTGCGGCTCATGCTCGGGTATGTTTACGGCAAACTCCATGAACTGCCTTACAGAAGCCATAGGCCTGGGACTGCCCGGAAACGGCACAATACCGGCGGTGATGTCTGCCAGGATCAGGCTTGCAAAGCAAGCGGGAATGCAGATTATGGCCCTGCACAACCAGGGCATTGTCGCAAGCCGGATACTTACTGCAGAGGCTTTTGAAAACGCTCTCTGTGTGGACATGGCCCTGGGATGCTCCACAAACACGGTCCTCCACATTGCGGCCCTGGCCCATGAGGCGGGCATGCCGCTGGATCTTGACCGGATCAACAAGATCAGCGGCCGGATACCGCATCTGTGCTCTCTTAGCCCCGGAGGACTTCATCATATAGAAGATCTCAACAATGCGGGCGGGATCGGCGGAGTTATGAAAACTCTTGCAGATGCAGGCCTTATCGATACAAGCTGTCTTACCGCGACCGGAACAACTGTTAAAGAAAACCTGAATTCCGCAAAAGTACTCGATAACGAGGTCATAAGGCCGATAGACCGTGCTTACCATGATTACGGCGGCCTTGCGGTGCTTTTCGGCAACCTGGCGCCCAACGGATGCGTGGTAAAACAGTCTGCTGTGGCAGATGAAATGATGAAGCACCAGGGCCCTGCCCGGGTTTTTGATGCAGAGGAAGAAGCCACGGAAGCCATCATGGAAGGCAAAATTAACAAAGGCGATGTGGTGGTAATAAGATATGAAGGCCCAATGGGCGGTCCTGGCATGCGCGAAATGCTTACCCCGACTTCGGCAATAGCGGGAATGGGGCTTGACGGTGATGTGGCTTTGATCACTGACGGCAGATTCTCAGGCGGAACGCGAGGGGCGGCCATCGGCCACATATCGCCGGAAGCCATGCAGAAAGGCCCGCTTGCAGCTGTTGAACAGGGCGATATCATCTCAATCGACATACCGGGCAAAACAATCGCATTAAAAGTCGATGATTCTGAAATAAAAAACAGGCTCGCAAAATGGCAGGCGCCCGCACCAAAAATCACCAAGGGATACATGGCCAGATATGCACGGCAGGTGACCTCTGCAGACAAGGGAGCGGTATTAAAGGGTTGAATCAGAGATATGATTGCCGAAATTGGAAACAGGGAAATCCGGTTTTAATAAGCAACAAATAAAGCGAGGAAGAACAATGAAGCTCAAGGGTGCGCACATTCTGCTGAAAATGCTGAAGGAAGAAGGAGTCGACACCATCTTCGGATACCCGGGCGGCTCGGTCATTGACATCTATGATGCCATGATGGAAGACAAAGAGCTCAACCATATCCTGGTGCGGCATGAACAGGGAGCTATTCACGCGGCAGACGGATATGCCCGCGCCAGCGGCAAGGTGGGGGTCTGTCTCGTGACCTCGGGGCCGGGGGCCACCAACACGGTAACCGGAATCGCCTCTGCCTACATGGACTCCATACCGGTTGTTGTGTTTACCGGCCAGGTACCCACACAGCTCATCGGAAACGATGCGTTCCAGGAAGTAGACATAGTGGGTATTACCAGACCCTGCACCAAGCACAGCTACCTGGTAAAAGATGTCTGCGAGCTTGCCAGAATCACAAAAGAGGCTTTCCACATTGCCCGCTCAGGCCGGCCCGGGCCGGTTCTCGTGGACCTGCCCAAGGACGTGATAAATGCAGTCACGGAATTCAAAACGCCCGGCAGGGTCAAACTGGAATCGTATAACCCTACCTACAAGCCCAATTTAAAACAGTTGAACAAGGTTGTGGATCTGCTCAGGAAAGCACAAAAACCTGTAATTTTTTCAGGAGGAGGCGTGAGCCTTTCCCAGGCTCACAACGAGCTTACCGAACTGGCGCGCAAAACACATATCCCTGTTACCAGCACACTGATGGGGCTTGGCGGATTTCCGGGCACAGACCCTCTTTGGCTGGGTATGCTGGGCATGCACGGTACATTCCGTGCGAACATGGCTGTCTCTGAATGCGATCTTCTCATTTCGGTAGGCGTGCGCTTCGATGACCGGGTAACAGGCAAAATCGACGAATTTGCACCACATGCCAAAATCGTTCAGATAGACATTGACCCTACATCCATTCAGAAAAACATTCCGGTGCATGTACCTGTGGTGGGGGACTGTAAAATTTCACTTGCCCGGCTAAATGAGCTTCTGGGCAAAGAAGACTTTGCAAGCCTGGAAGATAAAAGAAAATCCTGGCTGGAACAAATCGAACAATGGAAAAAGACAACTCCGCTTGCCTATGAGCAAAAAGACGTGATCAAACCTCAGTACGTGATTGAAACCCTCTACGAACTCACAGAGGGAGAGGCGATAATAGCCACCGAGGTGGGGCAGAACCAGATGTGGGCCGCCCAGTATTATCACGTAAAGCAACCCGGCCATTTCATAACCTCGGGCGGTCTGGGGGCCATGGGCTTCGGCCTGCCCGCTGCCGTGGGGGCCCAGGTTGGAGCGCCCGGAAAACTTGTGGTGGATATTGCCGGTGACGGAAGTATACAGATGAACATCCAGGAACTGGCCACAGCCGTGCAGTACAAGCTGCCAGTCAAGGTTGTAATCTTAAATAATGGATTTTTAGGCATGGTGCGCCAGTGGCAGGAATTGTTTTACGAGCGGCGTTATTCCTCAACCAGGTTTGTTCATACGCCTGATTTTGTAAAGCTCGCACAGGCATACGGAGCTACGGGACTGCGCGCAACCAAACCCGATGAGGTGGCAAAGGTGCTGTCTGAAGGGATAAAAACCGATGGTCCGGTTATAATGGATTTTGTGGTGGAGGCAGAGGAATGCGTTTATCCAATGGTGCCTGCAGGCGCGCCCATTAAAAAAATGCTCCTTGTATAAGAGACCAAAACCGGAACATGCTGATAACGGAAAATTGACGGAATCATAAAAAGTCGATTTCCGGGGGCAAAGTAAAAAATTTGTCTTTTACAGTAAACGGCGGGTGAAAAAGGATTTGACTATGGACGAAAAACAGCATTTACTTTCCATTCTCGTGGACAATCAACCGGGAGTGCTTTCCAGGATCACGGGTCTGTTTTCAGGCCGGGGCTATAATATTGAAAGCCTTAGCGTGGCTGAAACCGTGGATCCCAGGATTTCACGCATTACCATGGTCACAAAGGGAAGCCCCATGATTGTCGAACAGATTCAGAAACAGTTAAACAAGCTGATAAACGTAATCAAGGTCAATGATCTGACAGATACCAAATACGTGCTCCGGGAAATGGCACTTATCAAGGTAAACGCAAGGGCTGAGAACCGTGCGGAAATTCTGCGCATCACTGACATTTTCCGGGGACAGGTGGTGGACGTAGGCAGCGAGCATTTCACCGTAAAGATAGAGGGCGATCAGGAGAAAACAGAGGCGATTTTAAACCTGTTCAAACCTTTCGGCATAAGGGAAATCGCCCGTACAGGGTGCGTGGCCCTGCCAAGGGAAGGCAGGTGAGAAGGTTCAAGGTTCGAGGTTCAAGATTCAAGATTCAAGATTGATGGACTCGTAAAAAGCGATTTATTCCACTGGCGCGGCATTTTTGCAGAAAGGAAATTCGTAAGCACCTTGGCTGATCGCCGGTGCGAAAAAGGAGTTTCCTCGCTCCAGGAGCCTCCTGGAGCCTCAATTTCCGCTCGGAAACCCGCTTTTCCGCACCGCCGTCAGGGTAACGAAGTGCAATTTCGTAAGAGCGCAAAAAAGGACTTCCTTGGAAGTGTTTCCCCCGGGCCATAAACAGCCCGGGACCGGGCTATAACAGTAACTTTTTTTGAAGTTACTTAGAAGTCGATTTCCGATGGCAAAGTAAAAAGTTCAAGTTACGAAGCCATCATAACTGAAAAACATGGAGGAGTAAAAATGGCAAAGCTCGATTTCGGCGGTGTTGAGGAAGAGGTAATAACATCTGACGAATTTACAATGGATAAGGCAAGAGAGGTTTTAAAAGATGAGACAATAGTGGTTCTCGGCTATGGGGTTCAGGGCCCTGCCCAGGCGCTTAATCTCAGGGACAACGGCCTGTCAGTGATAGTGGGCCAGCTTGAAGGAGACGAATACTGGGATAAGGCCGTCTCTGACGGTTTTGTGCCCGGCGAGACACTTTTTCCCCTGGAAGAGGCGGCAAAACGCGGTACCATTATCATGGAACTCATGTCGGATGCCGGCCAGGTGGCAACATGGCCGAAGATAAAAGAATGCTTAAACAAGGGCGACGCCCTGTATTTTTCCCATGGATTCTCCATTGTATATAAGGAGCAGACCGGCGTGATCCCGCCCGAAAACGTGGACGTAATTCTGGTTGCACCCAAGGGCTCGGGCCGCAGCGTCAGAAACAATTTTCTGGAAGGCAGCGGGATCAATTCAAGTTTTGCCATACACCAGGATTTCACCGGCAGGGCAAGAGAGCGGACCTTGGCAATCGGCATTGCCGTAGGATCAGGCTATCTTTTTCCCACCACTTTTGAAAAAGAGGTCTTCAGCGACCTGACCGGAGAGCGCGGGGTGCTTATGGGGTGCCTGGCCGGCGTGATGGAAGCCCAGTACAATACACTTCGCAGTCACGGCCATTCGCCAAGTGAGGCATTTAACGAAACCGTGGAAGAGCTCACCCAGAGCCTTATCCGCCTGGTGGATGAAAACGGCATGGACTGGATGTTTTCCAACTGCAGCACTACTGCCCAGAGAGGTGCGCTTGACTGGGCGCCGAAATTCCGGGATGCAGTCACACCTTTGTTTAAAGAGCTCTATCAAAGTGTGGCATCCGGAAAAGAGACACAGCGGGTTCTGGAGGCAAACAGCACTCCGGACTACAAAGAAAAACTTACCCGCGAACTCGATGCAATCAAAAACTCAGAAATGTGGAAAGCCGGAGCAGCCGTACGATCCCTCAGGCCTGAGCGGCGCGGCAAGAAATAAAAATAAAACTAAGAAAATAAGAGAATGTTCCAATGGAATCAGTACGGATATATGACACCACATTAAGGGACGGCACACAGGGTGAGAAAATAAACTTTACAGCCCTGGACAAGCTTAAAATCGCCAGAAAACTCGACGATATGGGAATCCATTACATCGAGGGAGGCTGGCCCGGAGCTTCTGCAAAGGACTGGGAGTTTTTCAGGATGGCCGCGAAAGAACCATTCAGGCACGCTAAAATGGCGGCATTCGGTTCCACTCATAAACACGGAAGCGCCCCGGAAAACGACAGGCAGCTTCGGGCGGTAGTTGAGTCCGGGGCTCCTGTCGGCACCCTTGTGGGCAAAAGCTGGGATCTTCATGTAACAAAAATACTCGGCATTGCGCTTGCGGACAATCTTGATATGATACGCGACTCTGTTGCCTATCTGAAAGAAAACAATCTTGAGATCCACTATGATGCAGAGCATTTTTTTGACGGATACAAGGAAAATCCTGATTATGCAGCCTCAACAATCGAGGCAGCGGTAAAGGGAGGAGCAGATGCCGTTGTTTTATGCGATACAAACGGAGGCGCGCTTCCCCATGAAATCGAAGAAATTATTGGGAAAATAACCAAAGTTATCCGGAAAACAACGGACCGCAAGGTAATCCTTGGAATCCATACCCACAACGATTCCAACCTGGCGGTGGCAAACACCATTACTGCGGTGCGGGCCGGGGCTGCAATCGTTCAGGGTACAATAAACGGATATGGAGAAAGGTGCGGCAATGCCGATCTGACATCCATTCTCCCGATTCTTAAGCTGAAAATGGGCTGTGAATGCATATCAGATGAAAATCTGGCCAAACTGCAGAAGGTGTCACTGTACGTAAGCGAGACCGCCAACATGACACCTGTAAACAGCAGGCCGTTTGTGGGAAAAAGCGCCTTTACCCATAAAGGCGGTCTGCATGTTGATGCCATCATGAAAGAGCCCAGATCCTATGAACACATTGAGCCCGAACTTGTCGGAAACAAACGGAGGGTTCTGATCTCGGATATGTCGGGCAAGGGCAACATTAAGTACAAGGCCAGGGAGCTTGGCTTTCCCGTGGATGAAAACGGCTACGACTATGCTGAGATCGTAAACAGGGTAAAGCAGCTCGAACAGGAAGGCTACCAGTATGATGTAGCTGACGGATCGCTTAGGATCCTGATGGAAAAGCTAACAGACCGGTTCAGCCCCTGCTTTGAGCTTGAATCCTTCCGGGTGACTGTGGAGAAAGAAAAAGACCGGCCGTGTCATTCCCATGCAGTAATCAAAATAAATGTGGGCGGAATAGAAGAAATAACCGCTGCAGAAGGTCACGGGCCGGTAAGCGCCCTGGACAATTCCCTGAGAAAAGCCTTAAACAATGTTTACGCTCATGTTCTTGACCCTGTACATCTTGTAGATTTCAAGGTCCGCGTGTTAGACGGACGCGAAGGAACAGGATCAAAGGTTCGGGTATTGATCGAAACCAGGGATGAAGAAGCTATCTGGAGCACAATAGGGGTCTCTGAAGACATTATCGAGGCAAGCTGGCAGGCGCTGGCAGACAGCTTTCAGTACAAACTTGCCAAATCAGCAAACGGAAACAACGACAGATAACAACCAAAAAGAAATACAACTGATCCGGGAGCGCCAGCATGAAAGAAAAGGTATACATATTTGACACCACCCTGCGCGACGGGGAACAGTCGCCCGGGGCAAGCATGAATACAGCGGAAAAAGTACGCATTGCAACCCAGTTGGAAAAACTGGGAGTTGATGCTATTGAAGCCGGGTTTCCTGCATCCTCTGAAGGCGATTTTGAAAGTGTTTCAGAAGTGGCGAAAAAAGTGGTCAATTCAGAGGTCGTTGCGCTTGCCCGCGCCTCTGCACACGACATTGACCGTGCCTGGAAGGCTGTCAGCCATGCAGCACGACCCAAGCTTCATGTGTTTCTGGCCACATCCGATATCCACATGCAGTACAAGCTCAACATGTCACGTGAACAAGTGCTTAAAAGCGCTGTGGATGCAGTAAAATACGCCTGCAATCTGACCGGCAGCGTCGAATTTTCGGCAGAAGACGGCTCCAGGAGCGACCCGGACTTTTTGTGCCGGATATTTGAAGCGGTAATCGATGCAGGCGCCAAAGTTGTAAATCTGCCTGACACTGTAGGCTATGCTGTCCCGTCTGAATTCGGCGATCTGGTGTCATATGTAAAAACAAACACACCCAATATCGACAAGGCGGTTCTAAGCGTACACTGCCACAACGATCTGGGGCTTGCCACTGCAAATACCCTGGCTGCGATTGAAAGCGGCGCCAGGCAGGCAGAGGTCACCATAAACGGCATCGGAGAGCGGGCAGGCAACACTTCGCTTGAAGAAGTCGTAATGGCCATAAACACCCGGCCCACATACCTTCCTGTAACCACCGGGATTGAGACCACCCGAATATACAGGGTCAGCCGCCTGGTAAGCATGATTACCGGGATTATGATCCAGCCCAACAAGGCGATTGTAGGTGCCAACGCATTTGCCCATGAAGCAGGCATTCATCAGCACGGAGTGCTTCAGAATCCCATGACCTATGAGATCATGAAGCCCGAGACAATAGGCCTGACAAGCAATAAACTGGTCATGGGCAAACACTCCGGCAAGCACGCTTTGCACCAGCATCTGAAAAATATAGGATACGAACTTTCTGAAGAAGAGCTCAAACTGGTGTTTAAAAAATTCAAATCCCTGGCCGACAAAAAGAAAGTTGTACTCGACGAGGACCTGGAGGCTCTTGTTAACGAAGGGGTGCTTCGCACCGCGGACATCTATGAACTTACCTATCTGCACGTTACAGCAGGCACCACAGTGATGCCGACCGCAACAGTAAAAATACTCATAAACGGCAGCACGCACGTGTGCACCGGCAGCGGCAACGGCCCCATTGACGCGACCTTTAATGCCATTTCAAGGGTCACTGAAACCCGGTCCTCTTTGCTGCGCTTTTCGGTAAACGCTCTTACCGGCGGCACAGACGCCCAGGGAGAAGTTACTGTGAGGCTCAAGGAGGACGAAGTCGTGGCACTGGGCCGGGGCGCAGATCCCGACATTATCACTGCAAGCGCATATGCTTATATAAACGGCTTAAACAGACTTGAATATCTGAAAAACAATCCTTCCCGGAAGGCTGATTCTCTCTAGAAAAATTCAAACCCAAATCAGGCCCGGATGGCAATGCCGGTTTGCCGGGCCTGATTTAACTTATCTAAATGGCTTCACGCCATCAGGGTCCCCACGATATCATTGATGCTTTTTATATCATTTTCTTTAAGGTATCGGGCAAGACCGTCAATAATTTCCATGGAAACCCGCGGATTGACAAAATTGGCAGTACCGACCTGAACTGCCGCTGCACCTGCGATCATAAATTCCAGCACATCTTCTGCTGAGGCAATTCCGCCGATGCCTACCACCGGAACTTTAACAGCACAGGCTGCCTGCCATACCATGCGCAGCGCCACCGGCTTAATGGCCGGGCCGGAGAGTCCTCCGGTTACATTTCCCAGCCTGGGTTTGCGGGTATGGATATCAATTGCCATTGCCGTAATGGTATTTATAAGCGATATTGCGTCCGCGCCTGCATCTTCTGCCCGTCTTGCAATGCCGGCAATATCGGCTACGTTCGGAGAAAGCTTAACCATGAGAGGTTTTCTCGTACGTCTGCGCACCGCCTTAACCACGCTTGCCGCAGCCTCCGGGTCCACCCCGAATGCCACGCCCCCGGCCTTGACATTCGGGCATGAAATATTTACTTCAATGCCCGCGATGCCATCCACCGGATCTATTCGTTCTGCAAGTTCTGCGTACTGTTGAACAGTTTCTGCATAGATATTTGCAAACACGGGAGTGTCATATTTTTTAAGCTGCGGCAGCTTGTCTTTGACAAATGCTTCTATGCCGATATTTTCAAGACCTATGGCGTTTAACATCCCGGAGGCTGTCTCGGCTATCCTTGGAGGCGGGTTTCCCGGGGCAGGCCGTAAGGAAAGCCCTTTTACCACAATTGCACCCAGCCGGTTGAGATCCACCAGATCAGCAAACTCCAAACCGTAGCCGAATGTTCCCGAAGCGGTCATTACAGGATTTCTAAGGCGTATACCGGCGATTTCCACGACAAGATTATCAAAAGATGCCTGCGTCATAATTAAATCAGCCATTGATGTAAAGGTGAGTCTGATACAAGCTTTTTTCCTGTTTAAAACATATCCTGTCACCAGGTTCAAGCCCAAATTCCGGAAAAACGACTTGACCGGCAGGCCGATGACGCAGTATCTGAATATTTTATCTGATGGCATCGTAAAAAGCTTCTAAGTAACTTCAAAAAAAGTTACTGTTATAGCTCGGTCCCGGGCTGTTT
>CAZVFQ010000084.1:0-14749 GCA_964626455.1 uncultured Desulfobacteraceae bacterium
ACGCTCAATGTCGCTTCAAAAACCAACCCCGACCTTGGACTTCCTTGGAAGTGTTGCCCCCGGGCCATAAACAGCCCGGGACCGAGCTATAACAGTAACTTTTTTTGAAGTTACTTAGAAGAAGTCCAATATCTGCGGACAAAAACCGACAGAACCATAAAAAATCACTTCTAAACAATATAGGGAGTAATATAAATGCACTATGAAGGCATGATAATACGGCCTCCCAGCGAGGCAAACAGCATCCTGCTGCAGGTAACAGTAGGATGTTCGCACAATAAGTGCACTTTCTGCGGCACATACAAGGGCGAGCGCTTCAAAATCAAGCCGGATGAAACCATAATGGCAGACATTGAATATGCGGCAAAACACTTCCGGCATCAAAACCGGGTTTTCATCTGCGACGGCGACGCCCTTATCGTACCCCAGAAACGGCTTGTAAAATACCTGCGGGAGATAGAAAAAAAGCTCCCATGGGTGGAAAGAGTCGGGCTGTATGCGAACACCAAGGGCATCGGCATGAAAAGTCCAGAAGAACTAAAACAGCTGCGCGAGCTTGGCCTGAGTATTGTTTACATGGGCCTTGAAAGCGGAGACGATGAAACATTAAAGGCTGTTAACAAGGGGGCGTCCTCTGAAAAAATGATAAAGGCAGGCCGCAAAATTAAAGACGCGAAAATCAAACTGTCTGTAACAGTGCTGCTCGGTCTTGCAGGCAGGCAGCGCTCACAGATCCATGCACAGGAAACCGGCAGAGTGCTCTCTGAAATGGACCCTGATTTCGTTGGAGCCCTGTCTCTGATGCTGATTCCGGGAACTGCGCTTTACGAGGAATACGAAGCCGGCCGCTTTCCCCTGCTGAACGCAAATGAAATGCTTGAAGAACTGCGCACAATGCTTGCCGGCACCAATCTTTCAGACGGACTTTTCCATGCCAACCATGCCTCCAATTACCTTCCGATCCGGGCGAAACTTCCTCAGGACAAGGAAAAAACCCTTGCCCTCATCGATGATGCCCTGGCCGGCAGGATAGCTCTTAAACCTGAATTTTTAAGGGCTCTTTGATAATGTTAGCAGTGCAGCTATCAGTAAACCGACTTGCCGGCGGTTTAGGCAACCTGCAACCGACAGCAAAAAGGAGTTTCTAATGACAAAAGCGCATCCGGCAGAAAACCTAAACGATGCTGAACTTGCAAGCATCAACACCATTCGCACCCTTTCCATGGACGCCATTGAAAAAGCCGGCTCAGGCCACCCGGGCGCCCCGCTTGGCATGGCGCCCGCAGCTTATTCGATCTGGCGGCACTTCATGAAGCATAACCCCAAAAACCCAATGTGGCCGGACCGCGATCGGTTCGTACTCTCTGCGGGTCATGCCTCCATGATGCTCTATGCGGTGCTTTATCTTACAGGCTACGGCCTGAGCATTGATGATTTAAAGCAGTTCAGGCAGTGGAAAAGCCTGACTCCCGGACATCCGGAGGCAAGACACACCCCTGGTGTGGAAATTACAACGGGCCCCCTTGGCCAGGGGATTGCAAGCGCGGTCGGGCTTGCCATGGCAGAAAGGCACTTGGCAGCCGTGTTTAACAAACCAGACCATGAAATCGTTGATCATTACACTTATGTAATGTGCGGAGACGGGGATCTCATGGAGGGAATATCACAGGAGGCTGCCTCGCTTGCGGGTCATCTCGGGCTGTCCAGGCTGATTTGGTTGTATGACGACAATGAAATCTCCATTGAAGGAAATACTGACATAAGCTTTACGGAAAACGTTGGCAAACGGTTTGAGGCCTGCGGCTGGCAGGTAATTGACGTGGATGACGGAAACAATGTTTCGCAAATAGCCGGGGCAATTGAAGCAGCCAGAAATGAAACCGGAAAACCGTCAATAATTATCCTGCGCACCCACATAGCATACGGTAGCCCCAACAAGCAAGGCTCTGCAGATGCGCATGGAGCACCGCTCGGCGAAGAAGAAGTGCGTATGACAAAGCAGTTTCTTGGCTGCCCTGCAGATCAGCTTTTCTGCGTTCCTGAAACCGCACTCTCCCACATGCGACAGGCCGTGGAAAAAGGCGAACAGGCTGAAAAAGAATGGCAAAAGCGATTTGAATCCTACAAAAAGGAATATCCCGAACTTGCAGAGCAGTTTTCCGCGCGCATGGAGGGGAGGCTTCCTGAAGACTGGGATGCGGACATCCCGGTTTTTGACCCCAAAGACGGCAATATTGCAACGCGCAAGGCATCAGGCAGCGTACTGAACGCCATTGCAGGCCGGGTGCCGGAACTAATCGGCGGCTCGGCAGATCTTGCCCCTTCAAACAAAACCCTGTTACAAAACTTCCATGATTTCCAGAAAGGCGCATACGATGGCAGGAATATCCGCTTCGGAGTCCGCGAGCATGTCATGGGCGCCATTGTAAACGGCCTCTGGCTCCACGGCGGAGTAAAGCCCTTTTGCGGAACATTTTTGGTGTTTTCAGATTATATGCGCCCTGCCATACGTCTTGCCGCCCTGATGCATGTGCCTGCTGTATACGTATTCACCCACGACAGCCTGGCTGTGGGTGAAGACGGCCCGACTCACCAGCCGGTAGAGCATCTGGCCGCCCTGCGCGCCATACCTCACTTACAGGTTATCCGACCCGCAGATGCAAACGAAACCGCCGAAGCCTGGAAGCTTGCAATGACAAGCAAAGACAAACCAGTGGCACTGATCTTAAGCCGACAGGGACTGCCCGTGATTGACCGCAGCGGCAATGCACCGGCAGACGGTGTAAAAAACGGAGCATATATAATCTCGGATTCTTCAGGCAAACCCGACATTATAATAATCGCCACGGGCTCGGAAGTAGCAATAGCCCTGGAGACAAAGGAGAGGCTTGCAGGCAAAAACGTGGACGCCCGGGTGGTAAGCATGCCATCCAGGGAGCGCTTCGAGGAGATGCCCGCAGAATATAAAGAACAGGTCCTTGCGCCTGATATCAAATGCCGGCTGGCGGTCGAAGCCGGAGTGAGCATGGGCTGGGAGCGGTATACAGGGCCTGACGGCGATATAATCAGTGTAGATCAGTTTGGCGTTTCAGGCAAAGGCTCTGAAGTAATGGCCAGGTACGGTTTTACTGCCGACAATATCACGGAAAAAGCCCTGAAACTGACAAAAAAACAATCGTAAAATTTCTCTTTAAAAGCAGCAGGGCCATCAGGACTTGATCCGTTTTTTAAACCTTGCCGCAAGCTCCCAGGAAAAAGCCGGCTGGCAGGGCATGACTGCATTATTTGTAAAAACCGGATCAGACTCAAGATTATAACGGGATGCGGCTTTCGCCGCATCCCACATTTTCGTGCCGTAAATAGGCGAATAATAAGCAATAATCGGCGTAATATCCGCGGCCTTTACAATATCTATAGAAGCTTCAACCTCTGCAGGGTCCTGATTCGGAAGACCTGCAAGCAGGTAGGCGCCGAGCTGCTTTGGCGAAAAACCTGCCTCCCTCAGATAAGCAGCAGCCTGGGTAAACTCCTGCGCGCAAACCTTGCGGTCCATGTCTCTGCCCTCAAACTCGGCGGTTTCCAATCCCAGCCGCACGGTCTTCATGCCGGCCTGCCGCATCAGCATGGCAGTATTTGGCGAAATGTTTCTTACATGCAAGGCATTGGGCGTATGAAGGCGAAGATCCATACCCGAATCCCGGATCAGGGAAAAAAGAACATCAGCATGATCTTTTGCATCCAGTAAAAGGGCATCATCATAGAAGGCAAAATCTTTTACCCCGAAAGACCGGTGCCAGAAAAAAATCTCCTCATATACGCCCCGGGGAGCCCTGCGGCTTATTTCCGGCTGCAGAAGCGAAGATGCGCAATAATCACATGAAAACGGACACCCTTTTGATGTAAGCACGGGCACGTAAGAAATTTTATTCTGCAGGTCCAGGGCGGGATAGGCAATGGTATCCATGTCGCATGGATCGCAGGCAGGGGCGGGTTGTATACCGGTATATTTTTCAATCAGACCCGATACTGATTTTTCGCCCGGACCTGATACAACCTCGTCAACGTCAATTGACTCAGAGGCATGCCGCGGGTAAAGGGTTGCATACACTCCGCCCATAACAATGGGAACATCCGGATATACCGACCTGATAATACTTGCTGCCTCGGCCGCACCCGGATACCAATATGACATCACGCAGGTTACAAGAACCAGCTCCGGCCTGCCCGCGGCTTTAAGATCCCGGGCAAACCATTCAGGTTCAATGCCATAGCGCGAATACCTTCTTGGCACATCTGCCAGACCTTCGGGCTTTGGAATTTCTGTCTTTCTGTATGGTCCGCGGCCCCATCTCCAAGACGGGTCATCTGGCCTGTGCTTTTCTTCGGGATGAAACCGATCCAGGCAGTCTATGTAGCCTACCCTGCAGCCGGAGGCCCTCAGCAAACCTGCAAGATAAAGCAGGCCAAGGGGCTTTGCCCAGAAATCATAGGCTGCAAAATCATGAATCCACGGGTTTACACAAAGAATAAAAGGCGGGTTTTTCATATCGTGCAAAAAAAGCAAATCATGCTTCTGTGTCAAGCTCGTCTTCAAAGTAAACCATGGAGGTTTTTTTCAGTTCCCGGGTTGAAAACAGCAGGCTATATTCCGTCACTCCGGTTTTTTCCGAAAGTTGCCGGGCCAGGGCGTAACAGGTATCCCTGTCCTTGGCATGAATCATGGTATATAGATTATACGGCCACTTTTCCGTGGCAATCCGGCGATAACAATGGGATACTGCCGGATTTTCAGCCATTTTTTCCCCCACCTCATCCACCCTCGCATCTTCCACCTTCCATGCAACCATGGCGTTGGCCGAAAATCCTGATTTCTGATGACGCAGGGTTGCACCGAAACGCCGGATAAGGCCACGGCCAAAAAGATCCTTTAAAACATCAAGCACGGTTTGCTCGTCGGTGCCTATGCGCTCTGCAATCTCTTTGTAAGGCCTGCGCGATACCGGAATATCTGCCTGTATGGCGGCAATCACTTTTTTTTCAAGTTCCGTTAACATGCTGTACTTATTAACCGCCATCAAACAACAAGGTCAAGACTTTTCCGGATATATCCCGTCTGAGCCCTGATCTGAGAAAAGTTTTCTCACCGCCGGTTCTTCAGCCCGGCATATTCCGCGCTCGGTGATAAAACCTGTGACCAGGCGGGCCGGGGTCACGTCAAACGAATAATTTGCAGCCGGGCTGTTTTCAGGCATCAGAAGGTTTTCAGGTCTCCTGTCAAATCCCGGCATGTAGCGCACCTCGTCAGGATCACGCACTTCTATGGGGATTTGCGCCACACCGTCGCGAATATGCCAGTCAAAAGTCGAAGAAGGCAGGGCAACGTAAAACGGAATATTATTATCCCTTGCAGCCAAAGCCTTGAGATATGTTCCTATCTTGTTTGCCACATCCCCGGTATAAGTGGTGCGGTCCGTTCCCACTATAACGATGTCCACCATCCCTTTCTGCATCAGATGCCCGCCCGCATTATCGGTTATCACCGTATGGGAAAC
This sequence comes from uncultured Desulfobacteraceae bacterium, assembly GCA_964626455.1. Taxonomy (GTDB): domain Bacteria; phylum Desulfobacterota; class Desulfobacteria; order Desulfobacterales; family Desulfosalsimonadaceae; genus Desulfosalsimonas. Next base: position 5,553 of record CAZVFQ010000084.1, read on the forward strand.
TCCTGCAGCGCCCAGTTCCCAGGCAGTCAGCCGGGCTCCCTGGTTTAACGGACGGGTTTCATCCACCCATACGTGAACCGGGACTCCCTGTCTGTGGGCTGCGTAAATGGGAGCGGTTGCAGTGCCTTCCTCGATACAGGCAAGCCAGCCTGCATTACAGTGAGTGAGTATATTAACCGGTTTTCCGTGCTTTTTCTCCGCAATCGTCTCGATAAGAGGCAGGCCGTATCTTCCTATCCTGCGCGAATTTTCAGCCTCTATCTCAGCAATTGCTGCCGCCTCGCACAGGGCGGCTTCCGCACGCCGGCTCAAAGGTTCGGAAAAGGCTTTTTCGAGCGTCCGGTCAACCGCCCATACCAGGTTTACCGCAGTGGGACGGGCAGACTTGATCCGCTCGGCCTGCCGGGCTGGAAATTCGTGGTCTTTTGCCGCTTCTTTTTCATTAAAAGCAAGATAAACTCCATAGGCTCCGGTTACCCCGATAAGGGGTGCCCCTCTTACCATCATCTCAGATATTGCGAATATGACGTCGTCTACTGTTTTTAACTCCGATAACACAAGGCTGCCCGGAAGTCTGCGCTGATCAATTATTCTTATCTTTCCATTCTTTTCGTCATGCCAGATAGGACGCGACGGCAAGCTTTGCCCGGGCATTATATACGATCCTCAAGTTTTTCCATAACAAAGTCAGTTCTCGCCTCCCCGTCCACGGGGCGGTTCCGTGCTTTACACCACCTTAGCAGCTCAGCTACATCAATATTTACAGTTCGTACCGGATATCCCGACTGCAGCAGCATTCGGTATGCGTTGCCCGCGGTCTCTTCCCACTGCTCAAAGGTTTCATCCATGCTCTCTGCATCTGACGCCACCTGACAGAGCAGTTCCCACTGCTCACGGGTGTACCAGGCAAAAGCTATCGGATGGCTTTTTTTGTGTTTTGTCTTTTTTTTGTTCTTTTTTCTGTCGTGTTTCATAACCCAAGCATAAAACACCCGGGCGGGCTTTTCAAGCCCTTATGCCCGGGTGTGTTTTTTATTTTCCGTGCAGGTAAAAACTCAGCCGAGTATCCTTAGATTATGGCGCTGCCTGCGATATTGATCAACAAGGTTTAACTGATGCCTTAAATCCCTGCAAACCACCTTGAAATATCTTGCATCCCCTTTTTTCCTGGGATCTATATTGCTGCAGTAATAAGCAAACAGAGATTCAGAAGACGAGGCGCTCAGTTTTTCGAGAAGCCTGACAATTTCGCCTGCCACCCTGTAATAATCCGTCACATCCACCGGCCGATCCAGAATCTCGTCAAGCAGACGTTTTATTTTTCTGTATTCGCCAGGCCGCTCGGAAATGGCCTTTTCGGCTTTTTCAAGGGCCCGCTGCCTGCGGCGCCTGAGTTCTTCCATTGTCGGCGGCATCGAATTTTGCATCACGCAACCCTCTTTTTAAGGGGCTTTGCATTTACATGGCGCTCTCTGGATGAAAAACATTGACCTCTTTTAAATCATCATTGAGATAAGCCCTTTCATTGGGACCGAGCACGCCCATTGCCAGACATATAATGGTCCACAGGTGCACCACACCGTAATTGCCTCCGTAATGCTCGCTTAACTCATGAATCTGGGCATGGCAGTTATGACAACCTGCAACGCAGTAATCTGCTCCGACAGCCTGAATCTGCTCATCCTTTAACCTGCCGAACTCCAGGCGGGCATCCTTGTATCCTGACTGCAGGGTTCCGCCGCCCCCGCCGCAGCAGTAATTATTGGAACGGTTGGGGGCCATGTCTATAAAGTTTTCCTCGCCCACACAAGCCTTGATCACGTAGCGAAGATCTTCTGCAATAGGATCGCCGTAGCTTTTGCGCACGATCTGGCAAGGGTCCTGGGCTGTAAACTTAACACCCAGTTCTTTGTTCCAGTCAGAGCTTACCTTTAGTTTGCCCTCCCTGATCCATTTGGCATAATATTCGTAAATGTTTTTTACTTCAAACTGATGCTCAATGTTAAATTTCTGCAGTCCGAACCGGACCGCGAAAGTTACGTGCCCTCACTCGGTGTTTAAAAACGTCTTGCAGCCAAGCTCATGTGCCTTATCGGTTGATGTCTGAATTATGTGACGCCATGCGTCATCGTCTGCCAGAAACATGCAGTAATTTTCTCCACCCCAGCCTTTGGAGCCGTAGGTCCAGTTGGCCCCTGCCAGGTGGAGGATCTTCCAGAGGGGGACCATCTCATCAGGCTCTGTCACGGGTTCTCGGGAATTCTGGTTTAAGAAAAACTCCGCACCCTGCTTGTCAATCGGCGCTTCCATATCCGCAAACTCGGGCTGGGCCTCCTTGTATTCTTCGAGTACGTCTTCGACCACAAACTCAAAATCCTCGGCTGTTGCACCCATGGCGCTGCAGGTCTCCACTTTCAGCGCAATATCACAGGATCCAAGGATTCCCTTGGGCCGCTCTTCGCGCGGCCAGGTCTGACGAGCGTAAAAGACCAGTTGCGGGATATTGATCTTCATGGGGCACACATATATACACCGCTGACACTGGGTACACATCCATACCCAGGGCGTGCTTTTTACCTCCTCGTCCATGCCGAGGGCGGCCATGCGTAAAAATTTCCGCGGATCCAGTCCTTCCAGTCCTGTTGCCGGGCATCCGGATGCACATGCTCCGCAGGTAAGACAAAGATCCAGATTGCCTTCGTCGGGCAGGATCTGCTTAACCTTCTCCATAAAGGCGCTTTTGCCGCCGAGCTTGATTGGTTTGTCTTCCATATCTATAAAGCCTCCTTGAAATGAATTGGATTTATAATCAAAATAGTTGACCGGGTTTTCCCATGTCAAGTATTTTCAGCATAAACTCAAAACTTTTCCTGACTGACTTTAAAAACAGCATTGAGGATTGCAAAAAAACAGAATTTTCGTTATAAAATGCAAACCGTTGCGCAAGAACCATGCGGATGGGCAAAATCTGCCGGCCTGAAAGACTGTACAATCATGCTGCAAAGGTGAAAAACATATGAAGAATTTACCGCGGCTGTCTTTTTTAGCAGGCAAAAAAGCGTTTTCCAGGATAATGGACTCAGGGCTGGCCGCCGGGGATATAAAGGTCATTGCCGGTGCCGCAGGGGGGCCGAAATGGCTGATACTAAACTCCATGGACCGTACAATATTTTGCGAGTGGCTTAAAAACAGGGAAAAACCGCTGTTTCTTATAGGCTCCTCCATTGGTTCCTGGCGTTTTGCTGCGGCTGCCTGCAAGGACCCTGAAGCCGCCATAGACCGTTTTGAATCAGCCTATATCAACCAGACATACCGGAAAAATCCGCCGCCCCGGGATATAGACCTCGAACTGGAAAGTGTTTTAGACAGCCTGATGGGACCTGACGGAAAAGATCAGATCCTGGGCCACCCCTGCTTTCGCCTCAACATAATGACCGTTCGGTGCAAGGGGCTGACCAAAACAGATGATAAAAAACTTCTTGTTCCCGGATTTGCAATGGCGGGCCTTTTAAATGCGGTTTCACGGCGGAGTCTGGGATTGTTTTTCGAAAGAAACCTGTTCTACGACCCAAGGGATCTTCCCCCTTTTTTCAACATGTCAGGCTTTCCAATCAAGCGGATTCCGCTTGACTCAAAAAACATCAAGCCTGCACTGCTGGCCTCAGGCTCGGTTCCGATGCTGATGTCGGGCATCAAAGATATCCCGAACGCTACCCCGGGGATGTATCGCGACGGCGGGCTTCTGGATTATCATATAAACATCGGGTTTTTAAACGGCAGCAGGGACAAAAACGGCATCGTACTTTTTCCGCATTATGCGGAAAAGCTTGTGCCGGGCTGGCTTGATAAGCAGGTTCCATGGCGCAGGCCGGATTTTTCAAGCATGGAAAACGTATTGATGATTGCTCCGTGCCGGGAATTTGTTGAGAGTCTGCCGCTTGAAAAAATACCGGACAGAAAGGATTTCTACATATTTGCCGGCAGAGATAAAGAAAGGATGGCCTATTGGAAGCAAGTGGTCGAACGAAGCCGTGAACTGGCGGAAGATTTTACGGAAGCCATTGAAACCGGCAAGATCCGGAATCGGCTTCAACCCATTGAAAACCTGGGCCAAAGGCCCGGGGAAAGAGGACTGAGATGAACAAACTTTTCGTATATTTTACAGCCGGCTGCATTGGTGCGCTGGCAAGCAGTCTTGTGACCTGGTTTTTCGGGGATATAGGCATCACGAAAATGGCAGAAGTCGCCATCTCACCGCAACTTACTGCCGGATGGCTGTATCCGGAAATGATCTGGGGCGGTATATGGGCGCTGTTGTTTATTCTACCGCTTTTCAAATCCAAACTGCTTTTAAAGGGCACCCTTTTAAGCCTTATTCCAACACTTGCAGATCTGCTCATTATCCTGCCTGAAGGGGGAAAAGGCATGGGGGGCATGGGGCTCGGGACCCTGACCCCTGCATTCGTGCTGTTTTTCAATTGGATATGGGGAATAGTTGCAGCAGCAGCCATAAGAGTGGCACGCTGAGATCACACCAGCTTTTTTAAAACCCTGTCCCAAACCTTTCGCACCGCGTCACAGGCCGCAGATTTTGGATCGTATTCAAACAAGGTTTGGGCCTGCACCATAGATTTTGTCACTGCAGGATCAAAAGGAACACGGCCCGCGCAGGCTACGCCGTGATCCTCTGCAAACCGGGTTATCCCGGCGGCTGCAGATTCATTTAAATCATACTTGTTAATACATACCATTGCGGGCACTGAAAAATGCCGGGCCAGTTCCATTACCCGCTCCATGTCGTGGCGGCCTGATACAGAGGGTTCGGTTACGATCAATACGCCTGAAGCACCCCCGATGGCAGCAATCACCGGGCACCCCGTACCGGGCGGCCCGTCTGTTACAACCAGGCCATAACCTTTTGAATCCGCAATATTTGCAGCTTCCCTACGAACTCTGGTAACCAGCTTTCCCGAGTTTTCCTCGGCTATGCCTAACCTGGCATGCACCACGGGACCAAAACGACTCTCTGAGATATACCAGTGTCCGGAAAGATTTTCCGAAAATTCAATGGCGCCCCGCCCGCAGAAATAATAACAAACCCCGCAGCCTTCGCACTCTATGGGGTCCACGACGAAATCCGCGCTTATGGCATCCCATCTGCACAGATCGATACATTTCCCGCATTCATTGCACCGCTCCGGATCTATGGACGCGGTATGTCCGGCAATGAATTCATGAATTTCCATTACCCGGGGCGAAAGAATCAGGTGCAGATCTGCTGCGTCCACATCCGCATCACACAGCACCGGATTGCCTGCAAGTTGTGCAAAAGCCGACACCATGCTTGTTTTTCCGCTGCCGCCTTTTCCGCTGATAACTACGAGTTCTTTCATTTTATTTTTTCAGCAACAAGTTCTTGATGTTCTCGTAAGAAGTCTGATTTTAGATGGCGCCGGAAAAAGTTCAAGATCAAGGCTTGCGCAATTTTGAAGAATGCAGCGTACTTAGCCGTACGTGAAATTCTTCAGAAATTGCGCGTAACGCAGATATTGGACTTTTTACGGTGCCATCAGTTCTGTAATATCTTCATAAAGGCGCCCAAACCGCAGCCGCCACTCCGGAAATGCATCTGCAAGAGCTTCACCGCGGCAGTAGGCTTCTGCGATTTTTCTGTCATATGGAATTTCCATTAAAATGGGGATATTTTCCCGTGCCGCGTATTGTGCAACCCTGCTGTCTCCAATATCGGAGCGGTTTATGATCAGGCCGCAGGGAATCTTTAAAATTTTCACGGTTTCTACGGCCAGCTCCAGATCATTTAAGCCAAACGGGGTGGGCTCGGCTACAAGCAAAACAAAATCAGTACCCCTGATCGCAGCGATCACCGGACAGGAGGTGCCCGGCGGGGCGTCGATGACGGCTGTCTTATCCGGATTGATGCGGGAACGGACTTGCCGGATTAAGGGAGGTGCCATGGCTTCGCCTATGCGAAGCCGGCCATGGACAAAATCCATGCCGCTGCAAAGGCCATGCTGAATTACGCCTATGGTTCTTTCGCCATCTTTGATCGCCCCGGCCGGGCAGACCGCCTGACATCCCCCGCACCCGTGGCAGAGCTCGGGAAACGTCATGATTGTATCGGCAATATTAACGATCGCATTAAACTGACAGATCTCAGTGCATTGCCCGCATCCTGTACACTGGTCATCATCTACTTTCGGAACCGGCACGGTTATTTTTTCTTCATTTTCAAATTCCGGATGAACAAAAAGATGTGCGTTAGGCGCCTCCACATCACAGTCCAAAAGCTGCGTGTCTTTGTCAAGAGACAACGCAAGGCTGCTGGCCACAGTCGTCTTGCCGGTTCCGCCTTTCCCGCTTGCCACGCTGATAATCATGGTCTTTTAACAGATCTTTTCTTTATGTTTTAATGCCCGTGGCATTCGTTGCCCTCTCCACCGGAACAAAGATTATTTCCGGTCTCAAGGGAATTCTGCAGATACCCGTGCACCAATGTTTCAGGATCCACAGCCTGAGCACCTGTAATAACCCGAATGCCTGCCTGGGAAAGCAGCTCAATAGCCCTGCGGCCCATTCCTCCTGCAAGCACGACGTCAATTTTGTTGTCTGCCAGCCATTGAGGCAGCACCCCGGGTTCGTGAGGAGGGGGAACCAAAATTTCTTTGCTTAAAATCCCGTTTCCTTCCACTTCTATGAATGCAAATTCACGGCAGTGGCCGAAATGGGGGGTAAGTTTTCCGTTTGCCAGCGGTATGGCAATTTTCATACGCTCTCTCCTTGTTCTTATAAAGTTTATTACATCCAATGCCCATTGACATTTGGCCCGTCTGTCGGACTGAATTCACCATTTTTGTACTTTTCAATCACGTCTTTTACCAGCCCGGAAGCACCGGTTATTACCGGTATTCCGGCCTGCTGCAGCACTGTAAAAGCCTTGGGCCCGCAGTTGCCTGTAATAACAGCACCTACGCCCTGATCTGCAACTGTTTTTGCAGCCTGTATCCCGGCGCCCTGAACTGCATTCAAGTTCTGAGTATTTTCAACCGCTTCATATGACATGGTATTTAAATCCACCAGAATAAAACAGGCCGCCCTTCCAAACCTTGCATCAAGCTCGGAGTCCAGTGTTTTTCCTCTTGAAGAAACCGCTACTTTCATATTCTCCCCTTTTTACCTCTGAATTTTTCACGTCTGCGCCGCCTTGCAGGGCGACAACCCGGCATGCTCATCTCGGCGCTGGGCAGCCGACCCTTTAAATATGCTGATATCACCGACTCAGCCTCGCCCGAAATAAAGCCGAACAATCTAATCCCGTTGGCTTCAAGGGTTTCGGCAAGCTGCCGGGACACGGCACCGCAAAGCAGCACCTCCACCTCCATATCCACAAGCCGCCGGACCTTATGCATTGGTTGATCGCTTGAAAAATGCACATAGATCCTGTCGATTTCACGGCCGCCGTCTATATCGATGACCATCAAATCCCGCGACACGTCAAAAACCGGTGATATTCTCCCGTTCCATACCGCAAGAGCAACCTTCATCCTGCTTTTCCTCCAAAGATTTGTACCTTGTCAGCACAAAACATGCCATCGCAGCAGGTTGCTTTATATCTCCCTTTTATTCAAAAGCTTATACATATATAGACAGCTCAAAAATTTTCCGGAGGGTTGCAGAAAAGCAACTGTTTGGATCTTAAAGCAGTGCGTTTCTGCAGCTTAATTACTTATACGGCTGCGCCCGTCAGCTTCCGGAAATTCAATTTCAAGCGCCTTCATCTTGCGAAACAGGGTGGTTTTATGAATACCCAGGCTGCGGGCGGTTTTTAAGCGATTATAGTTGTTTTCGCGCATGGAATCCCGGATAAGCTGGGCTTCAAAAGCGTTTACCGCCTCACGAAAATTCTTATGCCCGATATCTGACGGCTCAATTCTGCCTATGCCTTCAGGCAGGTGTCGGGGCTGAATCCAGCCGTTATCGCACAAAACAAATGCATGCTCTATCCTGTTTTCCAGTTCACGGACATTTCCGGGATAGTTATGAGACATCAGCCTTGCCATGGCTTCGGCCCCCACACCTTCGACCTTCTTGCCCTGTATCCGGTTAAACCGCTGTACAAAATGGTCCGCCAGCAAAGGGATGTCCTCCTTTCGTTCGCGCAGCGGCGGAATATCGACCCTGATTACGTTTATCCTGTAAAAAAGATCCTGACGGAACTCGCCGTTTTCGACAGCTTTTTCCAGATCGCGGTTGGTTGCGGCCACCACCCGCGCATCCGCGGCAACAGGGGAACTGGTGCCCAAAGGTTCCACCTGTTTTTCCTGCAGGACGCGAAGAAGGCGGATCTGAAGCGCCGGGCTGATATCTCCTATTTCATCAAGAAAAATGGTACCCTTGTGGGCCTGTGCGAATCTTCCCGGCTTGTCCCGGGTTGCCCCTGTAAATGCCCCTGCCTTGTAGCCGAAAAGCTCGGACTCAAGAAGCGTGTCAGGCAGTGCGCCGCAATTGACCGCTATAAAGGGCTTTTCGCTTCTGGGACTCAGTTCGTGGATCGCCCTGGCGAGCAATTCCTTGCCTGTTCCGGTCTCGCCGCAAAGCAGCACCGTGCTGGTACTGGCCGCCACCTGGGGCAGAAGCTCAAATATCACCCGCATGGCCGGACTCCGGCTTACCAGATCGCCTATCTGATATTTTCCTGATAATTCCTTACGCAGGGTCTCGACTTCGCTTAAGTCCCTGAAGGTTTCAGCACCTCCTGTGAAGTTGCCGTATTCGTCCCTGAGCAAAGCCGTGGACACACTTACAGGAATCCTCTCCCCCTCGGCATCTATGATAAACCCGGAACGGTTGACTACAGGTTTGCCGGTTTCCATGGTTCGCTTCATGGCGCAATCCACCTCGCACATGCTGGCGCGAAAAACCTCGGAACAAGGCTTTCCTATGGCCTCATGCCTTGGAATACCGGTAATCTCCTCTGCGGCCCTGTTAAACTCGGATATTCGCCAGTTCTCATCTATAGTAAATACGCCGTCGGAAATACTGTCGAGTATCGCGGCAGCAGCCCCCTGCGAAATCGTCTTTTCCATTTCTAAAATCATAACTTATTGTTTTTTATAAAATATTATTATTTTCATGCAATCCTGTTCCTGCCTGGAGCATCCGGATCACTTTATAGTGAG
>CAZVFQ010000085.1:0-13912 GCA_964626455.1 uncultured Desulfobacteraceae bacterium
TTTTATCAAAGATTTTAAGGCCCGAACGGCACCTTGGCAAACAGAAACTTTGATGACATTGTAAAAACTCAAATATCTGCGTTACGCGCAATTTCTCAGAATTCCCCGTACGCCTAACTACGCTGCATTCCGCAGGATTTGCGCGCCTTGATCTTGAACTTTTTACTTTGCCGTCGAAAATCGGCTTTTTGCTGGGCATTCAACTTTAGTTATCACTATAATCCTGTGATTTGTGAAGGTCGCTGCAAAAATCCAATCGGCTCTCGCAGTTTTTCCGGGAGCGGGCCGGCGGGGAGGTTTGTTCCCTGCCGACCGCTTGCGCGCTCGATGCAGATGAACAAACCACCCAGCCGGCCCTGCATCCAAATCCCGGAAAGCTTCAGGTTCTGGTTTCAGGGTGTTTCAAGTACGATGATCTAAAAGAGGCTCTTCTGCCAAAGTCGTTTCTGTAAATTTCAATCTTGCAGGATTTTACCATGCGGATAAGCCGGGGCGGGCTTTGATGGCGCATTGCATGAGGGCCGGATGGCAGCTGCAGGCGAGCGGAGCCAGGCGGGCGGCGCTTGTTTGAGCACACGATAGTGTGCGAGTTCGCCGGACGCCGCGTAGCGAGCCGTGCAGATGCCCGGCCCGAATGCAGCGACCGAAAAGGCTGCCCCCGGCTTAGCCTGCATCCAGGCAACCAGACTGCGGGGAGAGTTTTTGTTTAATTGTTTTATTTTTTGACAACCAGGGAAATCAATTGAATAATATGGATAAATACAAGAAAAGCGTTTTTGCCGGCTGTTTGCCATAAAGCGGCGATGCCGGCCTATATTTGCACCATAAATTATAAAGTTATACAGCGGACGGGGTTATGAAAAAGATGCTTAAAATTACTGGCTTTGTTTTTGCCGGATTGATTGTTCTGACGGTAGTTCTTCTTGTTGCAGCCAAATTGCTGATCACTCCAGAGCGGGTAAAAAAGGCGGTTCTGCCTGTGGCTGAAAAGGCTTTGAACAGGCAGGTAAACATCGGGGAAATCGGTATAAGTCTTTTTTCCGGGATTTCCATAGAAGACTTCAGTGTGATGATGCGCGAAGGCGACGGGACTTTTGTTTCCGCCGAATCACTGGTGCTGCGCTATAAACTCTGGCCGCTTTTAAAAAAACAGGTCGTTGTTGACGAGCTGAGCCTGATTAATCCTGACATACGCGTGATTCGAAATAAAGACGGCACGTTTAATTTCAGCGACCTGCTGAAGAACAAAAAAGAGATCAGGGCTTCCAGGCCCGGCAATAATGTGGAAGCATCTGTCGCGCTGGCACAGGAAAAAAACGACCGGGGCTCAGCGATTGATCTTATGGTCAGCCGGGTGCAGATAACAGGCGGCCGGTTGAGTTTTACTGACAAGGCTGTGTCCGGCGAGCCTTTTTCCTGTGAGGTTAGCAGCCTTGACGCATCTGCCAGAAATATCTCCCTTAAAGAATCTTTCCCTTTCAAGCTGAAGGGCAGTTTGAACGAGGCGCCTGTTTCTGTTTCAGGCATCGCTGAGCCCGCAGGCCAAAAGGTTGTGGCTGATGTCAGGATCAGTGATCTGGAGGCCCTTGATTTTGAGCCTTATTTCAGGGGCATAGTGCCGGCAGGGATTGCTTCTGCAAAGCTGGCCCTGGAGACATCAGTTGAAGCAGATTCTGATGAGGTCCGCTCAATTGGCACACTGAGAGCTGAAAATATTGACATGATCCTTGACGGGCTGCCTGATGCTCCGTTTGAAAATGCAGGGCTTGCACTTGATCATGACCTGGCCGTTGAACCCGGGGCTCAAAATATCCGGATACGAAATCTTGATGCAGATTTAAACGGTATTTCCATAAACGCTTCCGGGACTGTTGCCTCATACGGATCAAAGCCTGAAATTGATATTTCCCTTGATATGCCGGAAACAGAGGCCCAAAAAATTCTGGCTGCAATTCCGGAAAATCTTGCTAAAACTGCAGCAGATATGAAACCGTCAGGCACGGTTCAGGCCGAAATCCGTATTGCCGGCCCGGCAGAAAATCCCCAGAGTCTTCTTGAAAGCGGAAGAGTGCGGCTTGATGGTTTAGGAGGCCTGATAAATAATCTTAAGACCGCTGCCACAGGGGATATAATTTTTTCCGGTGACCTGATTTCTTCAAAAGAACTGGAAGTCAAACTGGGCGGGGATACCGCCCTGCTGAATTTTGAAATCACAGAGTTTTTTTCAGACCCGGTTCGCATCGTCAGCAGTATAACGGCAGACAGCCTGGATCTTGATCATCTGATAACAGCCGCGGGCGGCAGCAAAGATCAGAATTCCGAAAATGATAAAAAGGGTACAGATAAAAACAGCGGATCAGACAGGAAACAAAGCAATAAAACCAACAGGCCGGCCGAAGAATCAATAGGCCCGCTTGATTTGCCTGTCCGGGCCAAGGGTCGGGTTCAGGTCCGGGAGGCCCGCTATAAAGACCTGCCGTTAAAAAATCTGCTAATTGACTATACACTTGTTGACAACCTCCTGACAGTAGAAAATTTTTCCGCCAATGTTGCCGACGGCGAGGCAAAAGCAGACGCGAGCATCAATCTCGGACAAAAAAACATGGAATACAGGGCAAACCTTTTAATGCAGGATATAAAATCCGGACAGATAATAGCCGCACTCTATCCCAAAGGTCCGGGGATCGTTTCTGGTGACGCGGACATAAAGGGCAATTTTTCCGGCAAAGGCATACAGACGGCAGACATTAGAAGGAATCTGACCGGGCAATCAAATTTTCAAATCGTAAACGGCAGTATTTCGGGCGAGGAGATAACCGGCCAAATTGTATCCGTGCTTGGAGCGGGCAAATTGGAAACCCTTGATTTTGAATCGTTTAAGGGAAACGTGAAAATAGAATCAGGTAAAGCGAAAATACAAGGCGACTATGACAGCGAGGATATGAAAATGAAACCTTCGGGCATGATAGGCCTTGACGGCTCCCTGGATCTCTCATTGAACCTGAGACTTGCGTCGGGTTTTTCCGATCGGATATCAACAGACAGTCTGGCCGGACGGCTGTTGGCTGACAAGCAAGGATGGACCCGGGTGCCTGTGGCTGTAGCAGGTACCCTGTCTGCACCGAGGTTTGCCCTGGACAGCTCCGCGGTAAGGCAGCAGATAAAGGAGAAGGGAACTGAAAAGATCCTGGAGGAGGGTATCAAGAAGCTGTTTAAATAGTGTCTGTTTTGAGCAAATTATTTAATTTCTCTAAGCCGGCCAGGAGCCGTCCATATCAAGGATTACCTTGAGGCTGCCCCTGCGCCGGGCATGCTTGAATGCTTGGGTGAACCCGGAAAACGGATATATTTTTTCCACAAGTGGTGCAACATCCACCCACCTGTTTTCAAGATACCTGAGGGCAAGGTCTATATCTCCGCATCTTGAGCCGAGAATGTGGATTTCATTAACAACGATTGCAGACATATCAATCCGGGAAAGGCTTCGGGAAGTGGTTTTTGCGATAACAGTGCCCTCCGGTCGCACCAGGCAAAGGGCGCTGTTGATGCCGTGAGGGCTGCCCGTTGCCTCTATCACGATATCAAAAAGGCCCAGCCGTTGGGTTGCGGTTTCCTCGGAATCGCTGCGGTTTATCTGTGCTGTATCTATTCCTTTGTTTGACGCAATGGCGAGTTTTTCAGGATGACGTCCTGCAAGCACCAGGCGGCCGCAGTGATGTCTTAAGGCCAGGGCTGCAAGCAGTCCCATTTTACCGTCACCCAGCACAGCTATGCGGTCGCTGTTTTTTATGTGTATTTGCTGGGTGATTTCCAGGGCTGCCGCCAGAGGTTCTGCGAAAATCGCCCGGAAATTTTCCACGGACTCGGGTATTATGTGAATGTTTTTAAGCGGAGCGGACAAATATTGCGCAAAAGCACCGTTTCTGCCTCTTATGCCGATAACCGTTCTTTCCCGGCAGTGCCTGGAATCCCCGCATTTGCACCATTCGCATTTGCCGCAGCCGCAGTTAATATCCGCTGTAACCCGTCTGCCCTCAAGCTCCGGGCAGCCGGGTGCTTCTACAACGATTCCCGCAAATTCATGTCCGGGCGTGCCTGAAAATCCGGCGTAACCGTTTAATATCTCAATATCTGTTGCACAGATTCCGGCCATTAAAACCTTTATGAGAACTTCGCCCTCCATTGGCTTTGGAACCGGCTTTTCTGTGAGGGAAATACGCTTGTTTTCGAATTTGACAGTTTTCATTGAATGCCGTTAATTTCTGTGCTTTGCTGATATGCTTTTGTTACCACTGCTTGTTTTATAACAGGCAATGACATTGCGGGTCAAATATGATAAGATAAAATTTACGACTTCATGAAAAGTCCAAATATCTGCTTATTTTGCCATCTCAAAATTGGTACTCATATTTTGAAAAAGGAGAGTATAATGACCACCATTATAGATCTGTCAAGATCGGTTCGATACAATCCAGGAGACCCCGGGTTCATGCGCATAAAGGTAAAGCACAGGCCCCACAGAAGGGGCGGTATTCTTGCGCGGCTGCTGGGCCTTCCTTTTGGCCTGTTTCCTCCTGGATTCAAGGGATGGGCCGATGATACGATAAAACACATGGGGGTGCACTCCACAACCCATGTTGACGCGCCCTGGCATTACGGGCCGGAAACTGCAGGGCGGCCGGCCCGGACCATTGACATGATTCCCCTGGAATGGTTCTATGGGGACGGTATTGTTATCAATATGTCCCACAAGGAGGATTTTAATCCCATAACAGCCGCTGATCTTGAAAAATCGATCTCTGAGAATAATCTGGAGATCAGCCGGGGCAAAATCGTGTTAATAAGAACTGACAGGGACAAGCTGAGAGGAACCCCGGATTATTTCAGGCGCGGTACCGGTATGAGCGCAGAGGCAACCCAGTGGCTGATCGATCACGGAATCAGGGTTATGGGCATTGACCAGTGGGGCTGGGATATGCCGCTTCCGTGGCAGATTGCCCAGGTCAAAAAAACACGCAACCCCGAGCTGTTCTGGGAGGCCCACAGGATCGGCACAAAAACCGAATACATGCACATCGAGCAGTTGATCAATCTAAAATCCCTGCCGTTAAGCGGATTTAAAGTGGCCGCTTTTCCTTTAAAGGTTATCGGTGCTTCAGCCGGCCCGGCCCGGGTGGTTGCAATAATTGAAGAATAGAGATGCCTTAGACTTTTGAATGATCAAAAACCCAGGCCCCGGTTTCCTGGTCTTTGTACATGTCCTGAAACACGTTGGGAAATTCCCGTTTGCAGATTTGTGCAATCTGAGCACCCACCAGCCTTATTTCCTCTTCTGCGTGGACTGATGTGCGCATTGCAATGATATGCCTCCACGCCCTTAAGTTTCCCGTCACCATGATTGTGGTGCCTATACCGATTGGTGCCAGCCGCCGAAACATTGAGGTAAGCATCTTTTTGCTTGAAAAATCGTCTATATTGTCTATACCAAATATCTCTGCAAGCTCCTTCTGAGAATTTTCCAGAAAATCGATTACTTCTTTGAATTTTTTTTCCGCTTTGCTGTTTGTGCGGGCTGAATCCGGTATCCATACCGGAAGATCATCAAGGCGCACGTATCTGAGACTTTCCTGACTGTAAGCCATTCCCGCTCTGTGCCGGACAAGTTCATGGGTAAACACCCTGGAGACGTTTCTGCAGATAAAGGTTGCGTTTACATGTTCAAGGACAGATCCGTGCCCGCTTTTTAACACATTTGCTATGTATCGGTCATTGCCGCGGCGCACATTTGTGACATTCGGGTTGGATGCTTCAGGCTTGGCGGGATCATAGGGCTGCCAGCTTCTGTAGCACATGCGGCCCGCGGCCTCCACGAGATTCTCCCCGTCTGATACGCTGTTGTCTGCCCGCCAGTCAGGATCCCCGATGTCTTTTAAGTAGGCGTTTAAACCCTCCGGTACCAGCATGGTTTTGGCCACCAGGTATACCTGGGGATGATCGATCTGCCGCATAATTGCCTCCTGTTTTTAATAATCATGTCTTTTAAGAGGTTTTTTGGAAAACCATGTTTTGATAACTGCATGGACCAGAGTGGCCAAAGGAATGGCCAGAAAAAGGCCCCATATCCCCCACAGGCCGCCGAATACCAGTATTGCGACAATGACAGCAACCGGGTGCAGGTTGACCACCCCGGATAAAAGCAGCGGGACCAGAATGTTTCCGTCAATGAGCTGGATGATGCCGTATGCAATGACCGTGTATGTAAATTCAGCACCGATGCCCCATTGAAAAAATGCAAGCAGTACAACAGGAATGGTCATCACAGTGGCGCCGATATATGGAATCAAAACCGAGAGCCCTATAAACAAAGAGACCAGCATTGCATAATTAAGATTAAGAAAGGAAAAGGTGATATAGCTGGCGATCCATACAATTATGATTTCCCATAATTTGCCGCGCACAAAATTTCCTACTTCCTGGTTTACCTCGTGCCACACCTCAGTGGCCAGCTCAAGATTTGAAGGAAGCAGGGCTTTAAACCATCGAAGAAGCCTGTCTTTGTCCTTCAGGAAAAACAGTACCAGCAAGGGCACCAGCACAAGGTAGATCAGCAGGGAGATAAGGTTTTTTACCGAAGCCACTGAAAGCGCCACCACATTCTGGCCCATGTGGGTCAGCTCGGTTTTCAGAAAGCCGATTATCTGCCTGATCTGTTCTTCTGAAATAAGCTCAGGATATCGTTCAGGCAGTTGCAGAAGCTGTTGCTGCCCGTTTGTGATCAGGGCCGGCAGTTCCTGGATCAGTTGAGCAATCTGGCGGGAAAGCCTTGGAAGCAGACCCATGACCAGTGCAAGCAGGCATATCATGAACAAAGTAAATGTGATCCCGACCGCAATCCCCCTGGGGATGCGCATATTTTCGAACCGGACAACGATTCCTTCCAGCAGGTAAGCTATTATCAGGCCCACGAAAACCGGCTGCAGCATCTTGCCCAGCAGAATTATTCCTATAAATCCGCCAAGAAGAATAATCAGGAGGATGACCATTTGAGGATCAGAAAAGCGGTGATTAAACCAATCCCGAAGCATCCGGATCATGAGGGCAGCCTTTCAGAAATTTGCAAAATCAGTCGAATATATATGTGTACTGTTCAGATTCCAAGCTTGGACAGAAACATACTGATGTCGTTTACTGTTTCCACGAGCCTGGGATGGGATGTGTGAAATTCCCGCACAGATTCGTAAAGACCTTCAAGAGAGGCTTTCAGCAGATTCGGGTTTAGTTCTTCCCTGGTGGCTTCATGGGCCGAGGCCTTGGCAAATTTTTTGATGCTTTCGGCCTTTTCCAGGTCTGTTTCTGCCAGATTGCTGACCTCTTCATTTAAACGGTTGAGCAGGTCGTAATATTCCTGCTTTTTGTCATCCGGAATATTTTTGGATGTCTTGATTTTTTCTTCCAGTATTGCCAGTGTATGCTTTAACATGACTGTTCCTTGATCGGGCTGTTTTTTTGAGGTGAAAAAACCGGATTCGGGTTTTTTACGACACTACCCCAATATGGAATTTAAGACAAGATTGTTTTTTTGACAAAATAACAGAGACGGGAGCACGGGGTTCTGCTTTGACAAATCCCTGTAAAAATTGCGATATTGAGGAAAAGGTACATGTGTGCTGTGGGCGGTATCCTGAAACCGGTAAGCGGGCCGCCCTGCATACAGAAAAGCATCGGGTGGTAATGGCATGCGAGTATCTGGATGTTTCAGGCGTGTGCACCATATACAACAAACGTCCAGACCAGTGCCGCAGGTTTTTCTGCGAGCGTTTCAACACGACTGAAACCGGTTTTTTCTTTTTTTCTTCGCCCTGAACCTGGTTATTCGTATTTACCTATAATTGCAATGCTGCATATATTCTGGAACGGGAAACCTCCCAGGTTGTGGGTCATGCCCAGTACGGGATTTTCAATCTGGCGCTCAGCCGCTCTGCCGAGCAGCTGCAAATACATTTCATAAAGCATACGCAGGCCCGAGGCTCCTATCGGATGGCCGAAGCATTTAAGTCCTCCGTCTATCTGGCATGGGATGCCGCCGTCCCGGTCATAGAACCCGTTCATAATGTCGTTTATCGCCTTTCCCCTCTCTGAGATATGAAGGTCTTCATAGGTAACAAGCTCTGTTATGGAAAAACAGTCATGAAGTTCCATCATGCTGATTTCTTTGCGGGGATTTTCAATGCCCGCCTCCTTGTAGGCCTCGGTGCTGCACTTGGAAGTAGTGATAAAATGGTCTCCGTCCCAGTCGTTAAAACCCAGCTCCTCGCCGCTGCTTAAGGCCAGCTGAAGCGCCTTGACAGACACGAAATCCTTTTTTCCCATTTTTCTTGCTATTTCAGGGGTGGTAACAATTGCGCACGCAGAGCCGTCACTGACCCCGCAGCAGTCAAAAAGACCCAGAGGATGGGCCACAATCGGGGCTGCCATTACCTGCTCATCCGTTACTTTTTTGCGAAGGTGCGCCTTTGGATTCATGGCCCCGTTTTCATGGCTCTTGGCCGACACGTGGGCCATGGCCCTCTTAAGATCATCGTCTTTTATTCTGTATTTTGCTGCATATGCACTGGCCAGCTGGGCAAATGAGCCCGGAGCTGTAAGATTGGGCCACCACTGCCACATCAATGTACCGGTATTTGATCCGCCTGCGGGAAGGCCGCCGTAACCGGTGTCTTTTAGTTTTTCCACCCCAAGGGCAAGGCAGAGATCATATGCACCGGATGCCACCGCATAACAGGCCCCCCGGAATGCTTCAGTGCCGGTTGCGCAGTAATTTTCCACCCGGGTTACCGGGATCATTGGCAGCCGCAAGGTAGTGGAAAGCGGCATGGCTGTTTTGCCAACGTTGATTTCATCCATGCAGGTGCCAAACCAGGCGGCCTGGATGTCTGCGGATTCAATTCCGGCATCAGAAATTGCTTCTTCAAATGCTTCGACCATGAGTTCTTCTGCGCCCACATCCCATCTTTCCCCGAAACGGGTGCAGCCCATGCCGACAATGGCCACCTTGTCCCTGATTCCTGTTGGCATTTTCTATTCCTCCCCTGCTTTTATTCTTCCCCGCCCGGCGGTGAAATCAGTGCAAAAATCGCTGCATCGTCGTCTTCAAATTGTTTTGCCTCGGTAATATCATTGATTTTTGAAAAATTTTCAGCGACTTCTTCAGGTGAGGGGGGTATGTTCCCCTGGCCGAGCCGCAAACCTGAACCAGTAATAACGGCAGCTCTGCTGAAATGACCCATGCCGGCATTAAATATTTCACCTGTTTTTTCGCACTGCTTGCTGCAAAGATACACCACCATTGGTGCTACCAGCTCAGGCTTCATTTTTTGGAGCAGATCCTGGGGCATGATGTCTTGAGTGAGTCTGGAAGCGGCAAGGGGCGCGATTGTATTGACCTTGATGTCATATTTTTTGCCTTCAAGTTTAAGCGTGTTCATCATGCCGATCAGGGCCATTTTGGCTGCAGAGTAGTTGGTCTGGCCGAAATTGCCGTAAAGCCCGGCGGCAGATGTGGTCATGACTATTCTTCCGTATCCCTGTTCCCGCATCACACGGAAAGCGGGCCGGGTCACGTTATAGGCGCCGTTTAAGTGAACCGCCAGCACTGGATACCAGTTATCAGGCTCCATATTGATAAAACTCTTGTCGCGTAGGATGCCTGCGTTGTTAATCAGGATATCTACTCTCCCGTAGGTGTCAATTGCGCATTTTATTATGTTTTCACCGCCCTGGGCTGTTGCAACATTGTCATAATTGGCTGTTGCCTCGCCTCCGGATGCTTTTATTTCATCAACAACCTTCTGGGCGGGCGATGTTGACCCGTCGCCTGTTCCGTCTCTGGCTCCGCCAAGATCGTTTACGATTACCCTGGCGCCCCTGGATGCAAGTTCCAGTGCATAAACCCGCCCAAGACCACCGCCTGCGCCGGTAATTACGGCTGTCTGTCCGTCAAACCGGATTTTTGCCGTTTCTTCGTCAGCGCCCGGAACCGGCCTTGCCTTCCAGAAATAGTTTATAAAGCCACGCTCCTTGTCCCGGGTTCTTTTTCTGAATACCATCTGCACAGGCAGGCCGACTTTTATCTCAGAGAGTTTGCAGTCGGTGAAATCCGCCATAAACCGGCCGCCGCCTTCAAACTGGATCATGCCGTATATATGGGGCGGGTCATAGGATACAGCCAGCATGTCTCCGGTAAAAGTCTTGACTTTTGCGGGAAGATTGGCAAATTCGTAGTCCTGCTGGGTATGTCGGGCCGTGCAATCCGGATTAACGCATATATTAGCCTTTGGAAACTGAGGGGTACCGCATTTTGTGCATTTGCCGCCAACAAGTCCCAGGATCATCTTTCTGTTGCGCCACAGGGTGGTCATGGCGGTCTGGGTCGGTGCTTCGGCTCTTATTCCCATTTCCGGCTCTATAAGATCGCGGAACACCAGCCATTTGGGATAGTTCTCAACGGTTTCCCTGTTTTCAAGAACCGTTTTTACCTGTGGTTGCTGATTGAATTCTTTTATTTTTTCAGTGGCTGTAAAGCATAGTGCATCGCTTCCCTGGCCAAAGCCTGCAACAATAATTTTTTCTCCCGGTTCGGCTTCGTCCAGGGCTGCGGCCAGCATGAGAAGCGGATGGGCGCATCCTGTATCGCCGCAGACTTCGTGCATGTTATCCAAAACCTTTTCTTCGTCAGCGCCCAGTTTTTTTGCGATTTTTTTGTGCTCAGCCTTGAAGTAGCAGGGATAGGCGAGTTTGTCTATCTTATCGATCGTGAGATCAAGCTTTTTTAAAAGTCCGTTTATTGCTTCGGGGATAATTTTTGAGTATCCTTCATCTCTAACCCATCGCTCTTCCCATGTGTAGTCAAATCTGTTATGTGCGCCCCGGTAATGGTCCACAAAGTCGCATGATACCGAAAAGCTTCCTTCAAATTTTGCGATCACGTTTTCTTTGCCCACAATAAAAGAAGCAGCACCGTCTCCGTACCACATTTCATAGAAACCGCCCGGCTTTGTCTGCCGGCAGTCGGCAGCCGTAATAAGCACTTTTTTGTCCTCTGAGCCGCAAACAGATTCCATGGCCGTAACAAGAGCTGTTGTGCCCGCTTTCTGGGAGGCTGTGAAATCAGCGCTTGAGATATCTTCCCGCAGGTTAAGGGCTGTTGATACAATGCCGGCATTCTGCCGGTCAGCAAAAGGAAGGGAAGTCGAGGCAAGATAAATGCCGTTTATTCTATCCTTTTCTTTATCTTTTATGCAGCTTCTGGAGGCTTCAACAGACATTGTCAAAGCGTCTTCATCCCAGTTGCACATTGATCTTTCCCCCTGGGCCACCATGACAACAGCCGGGGAAAACCATCCCATTGCCTGGTATATGGCAGAACGGGAAAGCCGGAGCTTTGGAATATAGGCGCCGTATGAAGTGATGCCTGTCATATTTTAACTCCTTTATTTTCTGCAGCGGGCATGGAAAACGCGTTTATTACGTCTGCAACCTGCTGGTTTAATTCATTGTATTGCTTGCCGTGTTTAAGAGACATTATTTTATCAAGGTTTGCTGCAACCTGCTCAGCCGCGGCAATGGAGTCTGGATCTCCAGGAACCGTGCCGGGACCTGTTATTATTGCCGCTCGGTTAAAGCGCCCCATGCCTGCATTGTATATGTTTCCGCTCACCCGGCATCTTTCAGAACACAGAAACAGCACCAAAGGAGAGACAAATTCTGGTTTCAGCTTTTCGAGCAGGTCTGCGGGAAGCAAGTCTTCGTTGAGCCTGGAGGCCGCCAGGGGCGCAACCGTATTGACCATGATATTGTATTTTGCACCCTCGAGCTTCAGGGTGTTCATAAGTCCCACAAGGCCCATTTTGGCGGCGGAATAGTTGGTCTGGCCGAAGTTTCCGTAAAGACCTGCCACGGATGTGGTCATGATGATCCTGCCGTATCCCTTTTCCCGCATAATCTTAAAAGCGGGCCGGCTAACGTGATAGGCGCCGTTTAAATGCACGTCTATAACTGCCTGCCAGTCATCAGGCTCCATTTTGCCAAAACTTTTATCGCGCAGAATACCTGCGTTGTTTATAAGGATATCTACCGTACCGTAGTTGTCTGTGGCGCATTTTACTATATTTTCTCCGCCTTCGGCGGTTGCAACACTGTCATAACTGGCAACAGCCTCGCCTCCTGCAGCCTTTATTTCATCAACAACTTTGCGGGCCGGCGCAGGTGATCCTTCGCCGGAGCCGTCCCTGGGACCGCCCCGATCATTTACCACGACCTTTGCGCCCCGGGCTGCCAGATCCAGGGCATACGCACGCCCCAGCCCGCCTCCGGCCCCTGTTACAATTGCAACCTGACCGTCAAATCGGATTTCATCTTTGGGCTCGTCTCCGTATTCAAATATGCCGTTTGTAATCACGGCATCTCCTGTTTTGGCATTAACAACCCGCCATGCGGCTTTGCCCTCTCCTGTTTTCCAGATCTGTGTTTTTATTGGATCTCCGGGGTAAAGGGCTTTTGAAAACCGGCAGTCAAAACGGTGAACGCGTTCGGGTTGGCCGGGAATCAGTTTTGAAATCAGTGCGCGGCAGGCAAAACCATGGGTGCACAAGCCGTGCATGATTGGCTTTTTAAAGCCCGCCAGTTTGGCAAATTCCGGATCCACGTGCAATTGAAAAAAATCACCGGAGAGCCTGTATAAAAGCGGCTGCTGCGGGGAGGGATGATCTTCTGCCTCGTAGTCGGGCGCCCTGTCGGGAATGGGGCTTTTGGTCTTTGGTGCAGGCTTGCCGCCGAATCCGCCGTCAAGCCGCGAAACTATTTTGATAACGCTTGTAAAAAGGCGCTTTCCGCTGGAATGATAAGTCTCGCCTTGCCCCACAATAACCGCGCCCCTGTCTTTGCCCAGGTCATAGATATCTGTTATTTTGCCTTCGGTGCTAAGCGTGCCTTCGACCGGAATCGGGTTGTGAAAATGCATCTGCTGCTCACCGTGCAGTATTCCGGCCACGTTTACTTCAGCCTTGACTCCGATCTGGGTTAGAAAGTCAAATACTGCTGCAATCCCGAAGCTGGGAACAACCTTTAAATTTTTTTCATATACATAGTCGAGCTCCTCAAAACCGGCACCTACACCAATGGCGTAGAGAGCCACGTCCTTCCATGTGTATTGCCGGGTAATCGGGCCTATTTTTTCCCCTACGGCATCCGGATTCAGTGCCATGCGCGCTCCCCCTTTTTGGAGATGTATTAGAGCAGTTTGTTCCAGCAAATGATGGGGAAATCATAAGGTCTTTTTGTTTGTTCTGTCAAAGTTTTTTTGCCGGCAGCAATCACCGGTGAAAAATTTATCGGTTGGCTGGCAGATATCTTATGGACCTGGGAAATAAACTGCAGACGAGTCGAGGAAATGCTGATATGGCGGGCTGTTTTTATGTGTGTCCCGGCATATCAGCATAACACAAAAGTAAGTATTGGAGTACATAAAGGGCAGGGCAGTGCTGTTATTCTCTTTGTCCTGTAAATGTGCCTTCGGCCCTGCCGCCTAAGTCTACCTTGCCTTTAATTGTTTCACCTTCGACTGTTCCAGTATAAACCATTTTGCTGCCCATGGTTTCAAATTCAAATGTTTTGCCTGCTGTTATTATAAAATAACTGTGTTTAACAATGCAAATATTAAAAATAACATAAAAAGTGTGTCAGGAGCGCGAAACACTTTCTTGTCAACAATTTTCTGAAATATCAGAATAATATCTATAACCCCGTAAGGGGCCGTGTTTTATGCGTGTCAAGCCACACTATTTTTCCGGAGCATAATTGTGATGGACTCGTAAAAAGCGATTTATTCCACTGGCGCGGCATTTTTGCAGAAAGG
>CAZVFQ010000086.1:0-4567 GCA_964626455.1 uncultured Desulfobacteraceae bacterium
TCGCTTCAAAAACCGACCCCGACCTTGGACTTCCTTGGAAGTTCAAGATCAAGGCGCGCAAATCCCGAGGAATGCAGCGTACTTAATCGTACGTGAAATTCCGCAGGGATGCAGCCAGGCTTTTAAAACAATTAAGGAATCTGTTAGCACACCTGTTTATGCCCGGCTCAAACAGGATTTGACAATCGCAATCGATTATATTATCGTAATACTAAAATATTATCGATGGAGAATTGACATGCAAACTGTAACTGTGTCTCCAAAATATCAAGTTGTTATACCCAAAGCCGTCAGGCAGGCGCTTCATATTCGGCCGGGACAAAAAATGCAGGTAATAGAATACAACGGTCGAATCGAACTTATTCCGGAAAAAGACATTAAAGAACTCCGTGGATTTTTGAAGGGGATAAACACGGAATTCGAACGAGAGGAAGACAGAGTATGAATATTGTCGATTCTTCGGGCTGGCTTGCATATTTTACCGACGGTAAGAACGCCGGGAATTTTTTGCCTCCTTTAAGGGACACGGAATCACTTGTTGTCCCGACGGTCACTATTTATGAAGTCTTTAAAGTGGTTCTCCGGGAGTCGGAAGAAAATGAGGGGTTACAGGCAGTCGCTGCTATGCGGAAAGGAATGGTTGTGGATTTGACGAGTTCTTTGGCTGTCGCAGCCTCAAAAATAAGTCTGGAGAATGGTATCCCTATGGCTGACAGTATTATTATAGCAACAGCAAAAGAATTCAACGCAACCATATGGACTCAGGATTCAGATTTCAAAAATATTAACAACGTGAAGTATTTCCCAAAAAAATAGGTGAATCGCTAACCATATCGCCATGGCCGGCCAATATGCGGATCATTTCCTTATAACGGGATCGGAAAAAACGGCTTTTTCTCTGTGGGTGTCAGAAAAGAAAACCAGCGACCCCCTTAAGTGAAAGAAACATAGAAGCAGAAGGAATTATCAAACCATGAAAATCTGGCCGGGAACCCCTTTTCCCCTGGGTGCCGTTTATGACGGGGCAGGCACCAATTTTTCCATTTTTTCAGAAATCGCAGACAGGGTGGAGTTGTGCCTGTTTGACGAAAACCAAAAAGAAACCCGCCTTGATCTGCCTGAAGTGACCGGTTTCTGCTGGCACGGGTATCTGCCGGCAATAGAGCCCGGCCAGCAATACGGCTACCGCGTCCACGGCCCATGGGAGCCGGAAAAAGGCCATCGCTGCAATCCGGCCAAGCTCCTGCTCGATCCCTATGCAAAGGCCCTTTCCGGCAGTGTTGAATGGAACGAAGCAGTTTTCCCCTATCCCTTTGAAAAAGGCCCTGATATACGAAGCGAGACAGACAGCGCGCCTTTTGTCCCCAGGTGCGTGGTCCACCAGCCTCATTTTGACTGGACCGGAGACCGCCGCCTGCACCTTGCCTGGCACGAGACTGTTATCTACGAGACCCATGTAAAGGGCTTTACCATGCAGCACCCCGAGATCCCCGAGGAACTGCGCGGTACATACGCCGGCCTGGCGCATCCTGCTTCAATTGAATATTTTCAGAATCTTGGAATCACAGCAGTTGAGCTCATGCCCGTACACAAATTCATCCATGACAAACGCCTTGTTGACAAAGGACTTTCCAATTACTGGGGGTATAATTCCATCTGCTATTTTGCCCCGCATGACCAGTATGCCTCAGACCGCCGCCCCGGCGGCGTGGTGGCCGAGTTCAAGCAGATGGTAAAGGCCTTTCACCAGGCCGGCATAGAGGTGATAATAGACGTGGTCTACAATCACACCGCAGAAGGCAGCCACGAAGGGCCCATGCTTTGCTTTAAAGGAATTGACAATGCCTATTACTACCGCTTAACAGATGATGCCCGTTATTACATGGATTACACCGGCTGCGGAAACACCCTTAACATGCGCCATCCCCACGTACTCCAGCTTCTTATGGACTCTTTGCGCTACTGGATCGAACATATGCATGTTGACGGGTTCCGCTTTGATCTTGCCTCTGCCCTGGCCCGCGAACTCCACGATGTTGACCGGCTTTCCGCTTTTTTCGACATCATCCAGCAGGACCCTGTTATCAGCCAGGTAAAGCTGATTGCAGAACCCTGGGACGTTGGCGAAGGCGGCTACCAGGTGGGCAAGTTTCCGCACCTGTGGTCTGAATGGAACGGCAAGTACCGGGACTGCATGCGCGATTACTGGCGCGGCGAAGACCAGGTTTTAGAAAAACTTGCCTCGCGCTTTACCGGCAGCTCCGATCTTTACGAGGACACCTCCAGGCTGCCCTATGCAAGCGTGAATTTCATAACCGCCCATGACGGCTTTACCCTGCATGATCTTGTCTCCTATAATGAAAAACACAACCAGGCAAACACAGAGGACAACCGCGACGGCGAGGACCACAACCGCTCATGGAACTGCGGCGCAGAAGGCCCGACAGATGATCCGGAAATATTAAAGCTTCGCGCCCGCCAGAAAAGAAACTTCCTTGCAACCCTGTTTTTATCGCAGGGCGTGCCCATGCTCCTGGGCGGAGATGAACTGGGGCGCACCCAGCAGGGAAATAACAATGCCTACTGCCAGGACAACGAGATTTCCTGGTATGACTGGCAAAACGCTGATCAAGAGCTGCGCGAATTCTGCAGCAAACTTATAGACTACCGCAGAGATCACCCGGTATTGCGCCGCCGCCGCTGGTTTCAGGGCAGGCCCATCCACGGAAGCGACATAAAGGACATTGCATGGTTTAACACAGACGGCCGCCAGAAGTCCGAGGAGGAATGGAATGATGCCTCAGCCCGCAGCCTGGGGGTTTTCTTAAACGGCAAAACCATTCCAAATCCCTATGTAAAGGCAGATCCTGTAACAGATGACAGCTTTTATATCATATTAAATGCCTGGCACGAAGCTTTGGAGGCAAACCTGCCTGACGAAAAATGGGGAAAGTCCTGGATACTTGAACTTGACACATCTGCAGGCGGCTTTATAAGGAAAGAAGACCGGCAGCAGACACCCGCAGGCGCTCAAATCCGGGTTGAAGGCCGGTCAGTGGTTCTTTTCAAACTTGAGGAAAAGGATTCAGATGAACAATGAAATCTTATAAAAGAAATTCAAGATTTCTGCTGAAAAAATCTTCCAGTTCGATGCCGCCCCCCCGGCCGATGATCCATGTCCTGGCCGCAGGCCATCGCTTCCGGAAAAGTTGAAGGCCGGAGTGGGCCTTGGCAAATGCGCCGCTTTTGACTTCTATGGCAGCGATTTGCTTTTTGCCGGAAAGAATGAAATCCACTTCCCGGTTTCTGTCTCGCCAGTAATATACGTCAAAGCCCTCTTCTTCCGCCTGGTTGATAATATGGGCTCCCACAGCAATCTCAACCAGTCTTCCCCACTGTTTTGTATCCTGCCGCCATTCATTCAGAGACATGCCGGACTGCGATGTTACCAGTGCGGTGTTTCGGGGGTGCCACTTGGGGCTGGAGGCCCGTGTGCGCAGTTTTGTTCCGTGCCATTTGGGAAGGCCCCGAATCAGGAAAGCTCCTTCGAGAAGTCGTTGATAGTGGGCCAGGGTGGTCGTATTGCCGGCATCCTGTAGTTGGCCTGTCAATTTCTGATAGGAGACAACCTGGCCGCCGTAATCACAGGCCAGTGCATATAACTGCCTCAAAAGCGCAGGTTTTTCCACCCGGTGCAAAAAGAGAATATCCTTGCCAATAGCGGTTTCCACCAGGGATTGCTGGATGTAATCCGCCCAGCGTTTCCGGTCGTGAATCAAATTGGCCGCACCGGGATACCCCCCGTGGTAAATATACTTGTTTAAATCCCAGCCAAAGCACGCCTTCATCTCCGAAAAGGACCAATGCGACATCCGAAGGATTTCAAACCTGCCGGCAAGGCTTTCGGTCAGCCCGCTTTGAATCTGCAGAGCGGATGAACCGCAGAGAACAACCCGAATTGGTTTTGCGGAATACTGGTTTTTATCCCAGAAAAATTTGATACTTTCATCCCAGCCCCGCACTTTCTGGATCTCATCCAATACCAGCAGCACAGGATCGCCGTCTTCAGCCTTTATTTCAGCAGATCGCCAAGCCTGTTCGATCCAATCGGCCTCCGGGGGTGCCGGAGCATCTGCTGATTCGTAGATTGCCGGCCCTCTCCATTTTTTCATAGCCTGAAGCAAGGCCGTGGTTTTGCCGACCTGCCTGGGACCAATGAGCACCTGGATAAAAGGATGGTTTTCATTCAACCTTTTTAAAAGGGTATTAGCGTTTTTACGTTGAAAATCAGGAAGTTTCATAGTGAATTACAATTTGCTCAGTATATTGAGTAATTTTGCTCAACTGTTAAGAAATTATGTTTATTTTGTAACAAGCTGATTTTAGGCTGTCAACCGCGGACTTGCATTTTTAATCCTCAGTGTATAAATTCATCATCAATGTCTGACACAATGAAACAGCATTTTTACGGCACCCGGTTGTTTATAAAGCCGTGCAAACGGAGAATAATCTATGAAAATCCGCACCAGCGGCATTCTTCTACCAATCCAGAGCCTGCCGTCAAAAT
>CAZVFQ010000086.1:4667-13867 GCA_964626455.1 uncultured Desulfobacteraceae bacterium
ATGAAAATCCGCACCAGCGGCATTCTTCTACCAATCCAGAGCCTGCCGTCAAAATACGGCATAGGAGACCTGGGCCCTGCAGCCTTTGAATTTGCCGGGTTTCTTTATGAAGCAGGCCAGCATATATGGCAGATCCTGCCCCTTACCCCGACCTCTTCTGAGAAGGGCCATTCACCGTATCACAGCCTCTCTGCCTTTGCATTCAACCCGCTTTTAATAAGCCCGGAGCAGATGGCAGAACAAGGCCTTATCTCCAAAAACGACCTGCAAAATAAAATAAACCAGCCCGCAGACTCAGACCAGATCGATTACGAGTTTGCATGGGCATTTAAAAAAGACCTGCTGTTAAAAGCCTTTGATCTGCACAAAAAAGATCCCGGTTTTAAGGATTTCTGCAATAAAAACAAATACTGGATCAAAGATTATGCCCTGTTTTGCATACTCACAGACCAGTACAAAGACCGCTTCTGGCACAAATGGCCCCCCGGCCTTGCCTTCCGGGATCGCAAAGCCTTAAAAACCGCATCTGAAAAATTCTCCGACCAAATAAAGCGCATCTGTTTTTTCCAGTACGTGTTCTACCTTCAGTGGACAGCACTTAAATCCTTCTGCAGCAATCATGAAATCCGCATTATGGGAGACATGCCCATTTACGTACCCTTCCACAGCGCAGATGTATGGTGCCGGCCCCACCTGTTTAAACTGGACAAAAATCTTAACCCCGCTGCTGTCTCAGGCGTGCCCCCTGATTATTTCAGTGACACAGGCCAGCTCTGGGGCCATCCTGTATACAACTGGGAGGCCCATAAACAGGAAAAATTTAACTGGTGGACAAGCCGCATAAGCCATCACCTGGATCTTTTTGACATGCTTCGCATTGATCATTTCCGCGGCCTGGTGGCCTACTGGGAAGTGCCGGCAAACGAGACCACCGCCTTAAACGGCAAATGGGTAAAAGCCCCTGCCCACGAATTTTTAAAAACCCTTCACCGCCGATTTTCTCACCTTCCCCTTGTGGCAGAAGACCTGGGCTATATCACACCAGACGTAAGAGAAGTCATGGCCTCCTACGATCTTTCCGGCATGCGCGTGCTTGTTTTCGGTTTTTCATACCCTCCCGGCCAAAACCCCAACGCCCCCCACAATGTCGAAAAAAACACCATTGTCTATACAGGCACCCATGACACAAACACCGCCCGCGGCTGGTTTGAAAACGAGGCCACAGAAACCGCAAAAAAACATGCATGCCTTTATTTCGGGGCAAATCTTACAGGCAAAACCTTTGCCGGCAAACTTGTCCGCACAGCCATGATGTCGCCCGCCCGCACCTGCATCCTGCCGATCCAGGACATCCTTGCCCTCGGCCAGCACGCCCGCATCAATCACCCGGCCCGCCAGAAAGGAAACTGGCTCTGGAAACTCACCCCCGGCCTCCTCACCCCCTCCCTTGCCGCAGGCCTTGCCCGTCTAACCAAAATCTACGGCAGATATTAAATTTTCATCATAAATTAATTTCGATAATTTCGGGTCGGACCAAGACAATTAACTGATATGATAACAACTTGCGAGTTAAAAGTTATTAGTTAATTGTTAATAGTTTAAGAAAAAAGTTATACAATTTCAAATAGTTACAACCTTAATACTTCTGGACAGGTTAAATCTCGAAAAACACGACAATTCCAGAGTGTTGTGCAAAAACTTTTGACTGTCAAGATAACAATAAAATGCTAAAGAGAGGCAAATATAGGCCTCAAGCACATCTTTTTAGCCCCAAAAAGCAGAGGTTTGAATTTGAAAATAGATTTCATGCTTATTAATGCGGAACAAGCTTTCTTAATGGCACTACAGATTTCGAATCCGATAAAAAAAGCATTTCTGGTTTTCAGAAAGGCTATGGCTATGGCGGCTGGGGATTTAGCGAAATTTTTCAAGCTGTTTTACCCTCTGCAGCAAGCAGAAGTAATCAGAAAATATAGGGTCAAATGATGATGAGGGTATCAAGTCAATAACATCGCGGAGCTGGGTGGATTTTGGTATTGACTCAACGCCGAAGTCATTATTTTGTCAGCAGAAAAAATGAGTAGTTTTTTCCCAGGAAATGGTTACAAACAAGGACTGTGCGAAGCGGGCGTCTGGATGGGGAATCGCCGGTCAAAACCGCATCCGGGATGGTCTGGGTTTTCAATATTTTGGCCCCGAGCCATAGCCCGAAGGAAGATGCCGTGGCGTATTCGCCGGTTAAATGTTTAAAGCGAACATCAGCGGCATGGCTGAATAAATTTTTCCGTAGTTCCAGGTTCCATTTGTCCCGGATAATATCGCCGCTCGCGCCGTTGACAAAAACATCTATGTCTTCGGGCGTAATGTCGTTAGCTCTTAGGAAACCAGCAAGTTCTTCCTGCAGGGACCGGTAATCGGCGGGCCGGTATATCATGTAGAGGCTTCGCAGGCTGCACCATGTGTGGGAAAAAGCATGAGCGGAAATGGTGAAGAAGGCCATTCCTTCGCCTTGCAGGGCTCCTTCGGTCTGGCTTTCGAAAATCCGCAGGTTATTTGTCTTTTCTTTTTTGACATACCCCAGCCTGGCGTATTCGGTAAACTGGACATGATATGCCTCGTCGAATGATCCAACCAGGACGTTTTCCGCCTCTCTTTCCTGTAGAAGAAGCATGGCGTCGTGTAGAGCCGTTTCGAAGGCAAATCCCTTGCTGGCATATGTGTTGTTGTATCCCGTACACTTGAAGGACAGGGCAATGAGACCGGACAAGGCATTATGGGTACTTTGCATGAAATAAGTCGGCGTCAGCTGCTGTTCGTCATGTTGCAATATTTCCTCCAGGAACTTTCCCATGTCGTCCTGGAAACCGTAGCCCGTGGCGGTGATGATGGCATCCGGTGTTTCAAGCCGAGCGTTGCGGAGGCAGATGGTGGCCGTTGAGAGCCCCATGCGTAACATCCGGCTGAGCCGGCGCATCTTGAACGGGTTGATGTAATCTTTAAAATTTGGCAGAACGCATGTCAGTACATTTTCGTTGTATTGAGTTATCTCCGGCAGAAACACTTCGTTGTCGTGTGTCAGCTGGGGCGAAATTGCACCGGCACCATTGATATGGATATCTAAACCGTTTCCGTTAATCAGCATTTTGCAAAGAGCAGCGATGTGGCGCTCCCCCCGAAACCAAGAGAGTTTGATAGAATGTATCTAAGCCCGTCTCCCTGGCTGAATTCAGTAACCGGCCTGATGGTGAGCTCTTCCATGGGGTGGCAGAAGTTGATGTTGCGGAATATGGCGTCGTGCTGAAACGCCATCATGCAGAAAGTCGCCTCGACGCTGCCTGCGGCTGACGTGGTATGCCCGGTGTAGGATTTGGTGGAACTAAACGGCGGAACATTATTTTCAAACAGGTTCTGGATAGAAAGTCCCTCTGACAGGTCGTTATTTTCAGTCCCGGTGCCGTGAGCGTTGATATAATCAATATCGGAAGTTTCAAGCCCGCTCATGGCCAGGGCTTTCTGCATCGCCTTGAGCATCCCCGCCCCATCCGGGGAAGATGCGGTCTGGTGGAAGGCGTCGTTTAAGTTGGCGTAGCCGCAGAGTTCAGCAATGGCTTTTTTCCCGGAAAGCCGCAGCCTGTCTTCCGATTCGAGGACAAGGTAAGCGGCGCCCTCGCCCAGGTTAAGGCCGCAGCGGTTCTGGTCGAAGGGTTTGCAAAGCTCACTGTCCAGAATCTTAAGAGAGTTGAATCCGTTGATCGTCACCTTGCTCAAGGCTTCGCTGCCCCCGCATATCATGATGTCTGCCAGTCCGTTCGCGATCAGCCGGGCGCCGTAAATAATGGAATTTGCGGCTGAAGAGCATGCTGTGCTGACCGTAGCGATATACCTTTTTATATTCAGGATATCAGCCATCCGTTCCGTGTGTTCTCCCGGATCGCCCGTATCAAGAAAAGCGAGAAAATCGCCGGTGCTTTCCGGATTCTGCAACTCGTAGTAGTATGTCTCAAGTTCCCGGATTCCACCGGCGGTAGTGGCCGAAATAAGGCCCGCTTTGCCTGTTTCCGCATCCGTAAGTTCGGCCGAATCGATCGCTTCACGTGCCGCAATGAGTCCTATAAGCGTTGTGCGGGAGTAACCGTTTTTTGCCGAAACGCCTGCACGCAGGCCAAGCTCGTCGTCGGATAATTTGATTTCACAGCAGAATATATCGTCACGATGTATTGTCTGGAGGAAATCCAGCCTGCCGTAACCACTCCTTGCATCCCGCAGGGAGGCGAAATTCTCCGTGCCATTGTTGCCGATCGCGGTGATGACGCCGTAGCCGGTAATGAATATGCGACGTTTCATATTTTCCGGTTCTCGTGGACGTATGCGGCTATAGTCTTGACGTTAAACAGGATCTTCCGTGCCACCTTCGAGTCGGTTATTTTTATACCGTAGTGTATTTCCAGCATGACGGTGACTTCCAGGGCATCGATGGAATCAAGGCCGGTCTCTTGGCCAAAAAGGGGCATTTCTTCATCAAGATCCCCGGGATCCATGTCTTCTATAGCCAGCCGTTCAAGAATCTGCGCTTTGAGTTGGGGGATCAGCTCTTCAATGGTTTGTGTCATTTTGGATCATTATCTTTTCTTTTGTTGCGTGTCAATTTGCATTTCTCGATTTATGAATCAAGGTGCTTGCTGTTAACGTGGCAATTGAAAATCCTGCCAATTTTACCAGATCCGCCAGAATCGCAGATGTTTCTGCGCTACGCAGAAAAAGGTCGTTGAAGGCGTTAAGCCCCCAGTTCAGCGGGGAGAAGTGGCTGATGTGCTGCATTATTTCGGGCATTGCAAAGACCGGTACCCATACGCCTCCCAGGGCGGCCAGGATGACCACTGAGATTGAACCGAAAGCAAGGGCCTGCTGGGCAGTTTTGAAATAAACGGCAATGAGCAACCCGTATCCTGTCGCGGCCATGGCGACTGCCACACCTGTTAGAATTATCCCGAATACGTTGGTTCCGAGTTCCAGTCTGCTAAACCCTATAAGGGGCATCACATAAAGACCCATACCGATCATCAGAACCAGCTGCATCAGGCAGACAAGCATGTAGAAGATAAATTTGCCTGAAATGACAGGAGTGTGCGAGCCGGATATAAGGCGGACCCTCACCATACTCCCCTCTTCACGTTCCTTGATGAAATTTCCGGCTAAGGGGAACAAAATAAAAAACATGGCAAACATGGACCAGGCGGGAACGTTATGCTGGACGGCATTGATGGCAATTCCCCCTGGATCATTTTCCGAAGCAATTGTCTGGTTCACCCGTATCATTTCTGAAAAATCGATTTCGATTTTCCGCTTTTCCCCGGCGGAGCTGAGTTGTTCCTGCATGGAATCTATGAACCATTCGGCCTGTACGCCTGTGATCACTCGTTTTACTACCCCGGCTATGGTCTGTTTGTAGTTGGCCTTGATAGTCGGATCGAAAAGAATCTGTAACTCCACGGCGGTGTCGGTCTTTTCCTCCGTCAAAGAGGGGCCGAAACCGTGGTGAGCAAAAATTTGATCAACGGCGCTTTTTGTCTTTTTTCTCAGATCAGCCGTAGCTTTTTCCGGAATAATCACAGCCGCCTGGTATTTTCCGCTTTGAACCAGTTGTCTTGCAAGGTCCCTGGTCAGGGGTTTTCCTTCTTTTTCCAGGAGTAGTCCGATGTTGGGGGAATCCCGGAACGAACGTTTAATAATACCGCTTAGTGCGTCGCGGTCTTCATCAACAAGCAGGACTTCGATTCCGGTTTCCTGCAGATCGCGAAAAGCGTTGTCCTGGATAGTGGTCATGACCACAACCAGAACCAGCGGCATAAGCAGGATCAAAGCGAGGCCGCCGGGATCACGGACAAGAAGCAGGAATTCCTTCCAGATGGTCGCCAGAACTTTCAATCGCGGATGCCCCTTCCCGTCAGGTGCAGAAACAGCTGCTCCAGGTTTTCACCATCGCGGTTGGCAGCCAGCATTTCCGGCAGTGTTCCTTGCGCGATCAGTCGCCCACCGTCGATGATGGCGAACTGCGAACAGAACTCTTCCGCCTCGTTTAGCAGATGGGACGAATAAAGAATGGTGACACCTTTTGCCTGTAATTTTCTCATGTAATCGAGGATCATGTTGCGGGATTGCACATCCACACCGGATGTCGGTTCGTCGAGGATGAGCAGTCGCGGATGATGCAACAGGGCCGCGATCAGGTTGAGCCGTCTTTTCATGCCCCCGGAGTAGTGCAGTACGCGCATATTTGCTTTGTCAAGAAGACCGAAATCCTCAAGCAACTGGATTACTACAGGGCGTATGGCTGCGGATTTGAGCCCGTACATGCGACAAAAATAGACGAGGTTTTCGTAGGCCGTCAAGGTCGGAAACAGGGCGATATCCTGGGGGGCAACGCCGGTTTGCGCAAGAATTTTACTGCTGTTTTCTTTGACATCGAGATCAAAAATCCGGATGCTTCCCTTGTCGATTTTTAAAAGACCGCACAGCATGGTGAGGGTTGTCGATTTTCCTGCGCCGTTCGGACCCAAAAGGCCGAATATTTCGCCTTCCTGTACGGCGAAGTCAAGCTGATCAACAGCCGGTTCAAAGGAGCCTTTGTAGATCTTGGTTAATTCTGAAACCTGTATTATCGGGGGAGCTGTCATGAAACGGCTTTTTTCAATTCGGAAAAAATGTATTGTTCCCGATCCGCGATTTCTTCAAGAATGGCTGAAATTGCCAGGTAGGTTTCGAGGTCGTTATTGCGTTCTTTGATAATCCGGGCGGCGATGGTGGCTAACTGTCGCCATTGATCGCCGTTTTCGGTCATAGTTTGTGAAAGTTCCATGAGGCGCGGTTTGTTCAGTATATTGGAAGCCTCTTCAAGAAAGGCGGCGTAAATAAAACGGAATCCGGCACCGCCTGTTCCGATTTCTTCCTGCATCCGGATAAAATTGCCCAAATGAAGGGCTGCTTTTTTCTCACCCAGTTTTGCCGGCCATTTCTTTATACGCCTGGAAACGTACCGGATCCCCTTGATTCCGAAAAATGGAAGCGGAATAGACAGCATTTCCCTGCAGTTACGCCGGATGCCCTTTACTATGGCCGAAGGCATATCAATCTGGGCCGGTATTTTTAGGGGATAATACATATGCCCCCGTGGTGCGAAGGAGCCGGGAGCCCATCGGACCCGCATCAATTCTTCATAACTAAGTGATTCTGTATCCTCCATGACGGAATCGCTGATCAGGTATCTCCCGTTTTCCCGGCCGTATACGACAATATTATGGGAGTTGAAGTGAAACCGGTACGGCCTTGGGAAATAAGGCAGATGAAAAACGCCTACCTGCAGTCCGACGGGGATGTTTTCGGAAAGCGCCTGGTCAAGCGCTTTCATTGACTCTTCTTTGTCCCGGAATTTTTTCCGGTGTGTTTTTATCCCGAGGGTTTTGGTGAGGCGATTGAAGATTACCCCCGGCATGGGGCGGAATGACGAAACCGGAATTTGGTTGTGTTTAATAAATGGCATATAAACGAAAAACAGGCCTGACCCGATTCCAAAGGCCAGAGGTTCGCTGATTTCGACGCCGTAATGCCCAA
Organism: uncultured Desulfobacteraceae bacterium; assembly: GCA_964626455.1. Lineage (GTDB taxonomy): Bacteria > Desulfobacterota > Desulfobacteria > Desulfobacterales > Desulfosalsimonadaceae > Desulfosalsimonas. The sequence goes on from CAZVFQ010000086.1 coordinate 12,276, forward strand.
GAAGGTTAATGGCGGCACCATTTTCACAATGCGCGGTCTGGTTGTGTTTGAATTCAGTTATCATATATCGTCTGTCATGTGTAGTCGTTTTGATTGAAAGTCGAGTCTCCGGTCGAGTCCCCGATCGAGTCCCCGGAGGAGCCCACGTTAGTTATTTTTCACCGGGAAAAGTCTCGACCGTTTCAGGCCCGTTGACAAGTTCTTCCGGGGTGATACCGAATGCTTCGGCATACTTGCCGAGGGTTTTTTCGTCTATGCGACGAAACTTCTCCGGTACCAGATGGGACTTTATCTTTCTCTTCGGGATTTTGGTGTATGCGGAAAGAAGGGAGACATCGAACATGCCCTTAGCCATGAAATAGGCCAGCGGGCTGGCGCGCCCCGCCATTACCTGGTCAAAGGCTTCTTTTGCTTCTTCGTTGACTTGATCCCAGGCCTGGAGCATCGCCGCGTTTTTTGGCCCCCATCCGGTGCTCCATGCCTGAACGTAACGGCCATCCTCGTCGACTGCATAACAAACCTCCCTGGCCCGCCCCTCCATCAGATTTTCATTGTCCTGGGGTACCTGTTCCTTTTTCATGCCAAAGCAATATCCGAATCAAAAAGAAATTTTTGAAAAGTGTTTCCCGGCGCTGTTCCAGAGAGACCGGTTTTTTTCAGTCTTTACAGGGATAAGTTACCCCTTACAGCATTTAAAATTTTAGAATGATGACAGTTTGCTTGTCAAGTGCTATTTGGGGGTATTCTGGGGGGATTTTGAATTCTGCCATGGTGCGGATGAATAACCAGCCATCGCATTTTATAAATTCTGCGGGAAAACGCCACGGTGAACAATTCAGGGATTGCTATCATAATCATTGTTTGTCATTGACCATTCCGGGCTTTTTTGTTTAACTATCTTTTTGCGATGACTCTTTTTGGGCCGGGGTTATCCCGGTTTGTTGCTGACTGAAGGTTTTCCGCCGCGCAAGGCCGGTATACTGACGGTATGAGAGTTAATTAACCGGAAAATAATGGTTATTTGACAAAAGCGGTGGGTTTCCCGGATCAGAAGGCACCGGGGAGCACCGGGGGAGCAACACGATTGATGAGCCCCGTAATGCAGCACATTAAAAGAGCCAGGGGGCAGCCATGGCATACCCGCATTCAGTCAAAGCCCTGATCCCCCATCGGGACAGGATGAAGCTGGTTGATGAAATTCTCGACATTACATCCGAAAAGGCAGTTACCCGAACTGTGGTTTCCGGGAAGTGGCCTCTTTTTCGAAAAGGAGCGGTCAACCCCCTGATCCTTATCGAGATCGTCGCGCAGACGGCGGCGATCCATGCGGGGTGGAAAAAAATCGGAGCCATCCGGGGAGATGATGGCCACGGGCTTTTGGCGGGGATTAAAAATGCCGAGTTTCTTGTGGGCTTTATCCCTGTGCATACCGTCCTTGCCACCACCATAAAACCTTTGTACAGAGTTGACAATTATACGGTTCTGGATGGAACGGTTCAGGCGGAGGACAGTGTGCTCTGTCGTGTTGAAATTCAGGTCATTGAGTTCGATAATGATCAGGCGTCAAGCCATAAGTTGTGATAAAACCGGAA
>CAZVFQ010000087.1:0-13650 GCA_964626455.1 uncultured Desulfobacteraceae bacterium
CCAGATCCTGCTTCCCGGAAAATTTCACTGTAAGATCGTCATAATCAACATAAAGATCCTCGTCATCTCCTATGTCCTGACGAAGCTGAATCTGAAGATCGCCATTCAAATCAAGCCTGGTACCGTTTTCTTCATATACCGTTGCGGCATTGACACTGGCAGAGGCTGTAAAAATCGCAAGCACTGCAATTATAAATAACTTTTTTTTCATCTTTTAATCTCCTAACCTTGTTAATGTTTATCATTGGTTTCTGGACGTCCTATCTTTTGTCTAATAAGATGGTTTTATCACCCCCTTTCGAAATTAATAAGTCCTTCTTTATTAAGGAGATTTCTCGGGTAAAATTTAGCTTTAAAGTACGAAATGAAAGGCAGAAGGAAGGACTATCTTTGAAAGCAGCGACCATGGAGATCACCGGAGACTTTTTCCGGGAGACAACCGCAATGTGGTTGTCTTTAGAATAATTTGCATTGATAGTGGCTGATACTGCACTCCCAATTATACCGGCCGAAAACTTGTTTGAACCCAATAGAAAACCACTGATCAAACGTATTAAAAGAATGACAGCCGTATGCATTAAATCCCCTTTGCCCCAGACTTGACATTGTGCCCTATTGCACCGAGAACAATCCAAGGCCCGGCATTATTCCTAAAAAAACTGATGAAACTATAGCTCTATCGGAATACGCATCGGCAGCAGTCCGGTAGAGCTATAGTAGCGCTGAAATACTATTAAAAGGAGAAAGCCTTTATACTACTGCCTGAGGATCGATACCGGCCATTTTCAAATCCTCATCCGTAATTTCAGGCATAACCGGATTTACACCGTCATACTCCTTGGTCCCCACAAATGTGCGGCCGCAGCCAGGGCACCCCGAGTCAACGCAATATTTCATGGTCAGGTCCCTCAAATGCCGGTAGCAATATACCAGGTATTCCGGCGTAGGAACGGGATGTTTTTCCAAGTGTGTCCCCGGGATAGGCCGAAAAATTCCGAGCCGCGGCACAACCCCCATCTTACAAAGATGCTCAACACCGGCAACAGTGCTCTCCTTTGATTCAAGGCCTGTAACGAGAATGGAATAAGTCTTGTTGGGACCACCTGTTTTGGCGGCATATTCCAGCATTTTGTTGAAATTCTGGTGAGGCACACCCTTGTCGACTTCTTCATACTTTCCCGGGCAAATCTGCTTGAAAAGCTCAGGATCGTATACTTCAAGATCATATCCCACCTGATCAGCCCCGGAGTCGAAAAGAATATCTATATATTTTTCTTCTTCAGGCGGGGCTATGGACAACCGGATCCAGATATCGTGCTTGGCCTTGATCTTTTTAATCAGTGCAGCATATTCTTCATGCCCGCGGCCCGGAGGGGGGAATGTTCCGGCGTTTAGGCCTAGATGCTTAATATCCCCACCATCAATTGCTGCGTCGATTACTTCGAGTATGTCCTCATCGCTTTTTCTGTAAAGCTCGTCGCGCTTCATGCTGAGGCCTATTCCGCAAAACTTACACTGTTTATCTTTGTAATTTGTCAGTTCTTCATCCTTGTAGTAGCCCCAGAACCAGCACCTGTTGTCAATGGCAATGGCAAGAAAGTCCCCGGTAACAACACCGACTTTTGACATGGGAGTGCCCTGACTGGTGGTTTTCCCATAATAACTTGGCCGGGGGAAAGGAATTACCTTTTGAACGATTTTACCGTTTTTTTTGATAACCGGACTATTCTGCTCATCAATGGACAAGGAAAAAGGGGGGTTTTTATAGTGATAGGGAAACCGGTCGCCTTCTACAGGCGGGCTCACATATACTCCTTTTTCTAGCTTAAGATCAATCCCAGTACTGGTCGGCCCGGTCCTCGTCCACAAGGGTTCTTTCAGTACCCCGCTAAACTTTTCAGTGAACTCCGGCTCAATGCTGATCCCCTGACTGAGCAACTCCAACCGAAGGAGTGCCGGGTTATAGCGTTTTTGCGTATTTTCCGCCATGCTAAAGCTCCTTTCCTCTCCATAAAGATAGGTTATTAGTTTAAACAGACTTTCAAATCAATTGTATATTGGTTCTACCAATAAAAAATTTTAAAGTCAAGCTTAAAATTCTTTTATTTTAAAGTGGTATTTAGTGATTTATGCCGGCATTAATTATACAATTGCCAAAATTGGTATAATGGTTCTATAAACCAAATCTCCTGATAAGACAGGCCGGATATTTACTTCGATAATGCGCCGTGAAACTTTTACGTGGCTGTTATATATATATAAAGGTGAGAAAGGATAATGCCGGAGCTGCAGAATTTAAAATCAGATCTCACAAATGCAATGGGAAGGGGAACCCTGTCTCTCTATAAATACAACACCAATGAAAGAAGGGATTTTTTTAAATGTCAGCAAAACAAATGAAAATATTGACTGTGGCTGTTATCTTTATCCTGGCGGCAATGCCTTATAAAATCAACTGGATCAAAGCTGATGTAAGCGTGGCAACTGCTCTGGAAGATGCCCTGAATTAGTCCGGGAAAACCGAATTACAACGCCTCAAAAATTTTTTTCACGGTCACGTGTTTTTCGCATGGATCAGGGTCCAGTAACCCAGCAGGTTGACCTGGCAGGTATCGACTACATGCATAGGATTTTCCTCAAGAAAGGCCTCCATGGAAAACCTTGGTCTGAACCCGAGCAGGTTGCGAAACGGAAGCATTGCGGTTTCAATAGCCCTGGGAATCGGCCTGTGATTGCTGAAATGATTAAGTACGAAGATGTCCCCGCCCGGCCTGCATACGCGCCGGACCTCTGCCATCATTAAATCCGGCTGCGGCACAACCGTAACCACATACATAAGGGCTACCTTGTCAAAACTATTATCCGCAAAACTCATCTTCTGTGCGTCCATCAGCGATAAAAAGCGGACAGCTCCTGAATCCCCGTTATTTATGTGATTCCTGGCAAGCCACAGCATATGGGGGGATATATCTATGCCAACCACAGATACATCTTCCGGATAAAGAGGCAAAGACAGTCCTGTGCCAACACCTACTTCCAAAACCCGCTGCCCGGATGCTGTATTCATTTTATCCACAAGCACGCGGCGGCCGTGTTCAAATATTTTCCCAAAAATCCTGTCATAACTGCCAGCATACCGCTTGTAAGCCTTTATGACCGTTTTATCGTCCATATCACTTAACTCCGAATTTTGCCCGCCCCCAGGGGCTGATTGACAAACTATCCAATTTCATTTATTAATCTATAAATAATATCAAATATCCGGCCGGTTTGAAAGATTTTTCTTCCCGGCGCCAAACCGCTCATCAGCAGAGACATGAAACTAAAAATCACTTCATTTTCCATTGCGTTACTCTTCTTCATGACCTCGGTACTTGCGCTGCCCGCCTCTCCTGTTGTCCGGGCTGAAGCCCTGCGCATCGGCATACTTCAATCAGTAACTCACCAGTCCTTGAGCAATATCGCCAAAGGGGTTAAAAAATATTTCCGGGACAAGGATATAGATGCGCATTTTATGGTGCGCGTGGGACCCGATTCCCCGGATCCGGAAAAAACGCTTACAATAATGATGCAGGAAATTACGGACTATGATCCTGATCTGATAATCACGCTTGGAACCCAGTCCTCTCAGATTGCCGCCAAAAAGCACAGAAAAGCTCCGGTTGTTTTCAGTGCTGTCACCGACCCGGTGGGCTCCGGGCTTGTGGAAAATCTTAACAAACCCGGCGCCATGATGACCGGGATAACTGACATGAGCCCGGTTTCAGCCCAGCTGGAAATGATCCTTATGGTGCACCCTGATTTGAAATCGCTTGGAATCATATATTCAGAATTTGAACAAAATGCTGTGATGATCCGGGATCATATGAAAAAAGCCTGCAGGGACAAAGACATAAGACTCATTGAAGCCCCGGTAGGCCGGAAAGACAGTATCACCGACTCTGCCGCAGATATTGCCGGCCGGGTTGAAGCTCTCTACATACCCACAGACAACAACATCGTCTCAGGACTCGGGGAAATAATACAGCTTTTCTATCAGCGCAGCATCCCGCTTTACGCTGCTGATCCCGGCTCTGTGGAAAAGGGTGCTCTGGCGGCTCTTTGCTTTGATTATTTCAGTATCGGGCTTCAGACCGGGGAACTTGGGCTGGGTATCTTAAAAGGCAAAGATCGGGAAGTCATACCCGTGCAAAGTCCCAGGGATACAAACATTACGATCAATGTAAGGGCAGCAGAAAAGCTCGGAATAAATCTTCCCGTGGATCTGCTTCTGGCAGCGGATAAAATCCATGACTCGATCCCGGACTATACGCAATAAAGCATTAAATCCCGGGAACAATCTACTTAAATTTTCTATCTTCCGGCAGAACAGTTTCCTTATACAGCTCATCTGTTGCCGCCAGAAGATCATAGGGCGGATTAAAGCCGATTTTATTGGCAACATAAAGATTAAAAGATATTTTGGGCGAGCCTTTATCCACCATGTTAAGGGATCTCGGCTTTTCACCCTCCAGTATCCGGATAATCATATCAGCCAGAAACTTGCCCCGCCTGGTAAAATCAACGGTTGAAAATCCCATAAGGGCACCGGCCCTTACATCTCTTGAACCGTTTCTTGCAAATGTAGGGATATTGTTGTCATTCAGATAATTTAAAATCTTTTCAACATCGCTTTCCTCCCAGTCAAAGCCGAGAAGCGAAGGTATAAAAAAAGCGTCCATCCCTCTTTCCAGAAGAGACCTGATTCCCCGGAGGCAGTCATCTGCGGATTCGCTTGTTATCCGGTCGTATTCCAGCAGCTCGAAATCCTTCTCTTCGGCAATCGCCCGGGCCTCTTCCAGGTTGGTATACTGCCGTCCGCTTTTTGTATCAGGATAGATAACCCCCAGCCTTTTAAATTTTACAACTTCGTGAAACATCTCAAACATTCGTTTATACCTGCCGGGATCCTGGCGGACAGTGAAATTGTCAATTCCTGAGTCCTCGGTGCTTTCAACCAGTCCGGCCCTTACCGGATCCGAAATTGCCATTCCCACAACAGGGGTTTCATTGTTGTTTGCCTCAAGCAGGGCTTCTGCAGCATCGGTGCCCGCCGCAATGACAAGGTCCAGATCTCCTCGATCCATAAGCTCTGAAGCCCTTTTCCCCCAAAGATCTTCTTTGTCCCAGCCCGGACTAAACCAGGCATCATCCTGAAAGGTTATTCTGTCAAGCCACCCCCTGGACTCCAAAGATTCTTTTACCGCATCCATGGAATCGGAAAAAAGCCAGTAAGAACCGCCCTCCAGATAGCCTATCCTGTAGTTGCCGGCTGCTGCAGACTGCAGGAAGCAAAACACAACAGCAAGCACTGCCAGTATTATCTTTGAAACTGTTAAACATTTTCCTAACATATAGCGCTCCGTCATCCTAACAGTAAGGCATCATCAGCATATGCTGACCACTGTCTGATTTGTGCCGTGCACCTTGTGAAACTGCCGGTGCATGACCAGCAGGGCCATCAGACCGCCGGGGCCGTAAAACCCGCTGAATTTGGCGGTGGCCTGATTTTCTTTTATTTCCCCGTCTTTATCAATATAAGCTATGTTTTCTTTTTTATCGTGCTTTTTCTGAAGTATCCAGTATTTTCCGCGGTCAAAACCCCGCAGGATTTCATCTTTGAGCGTCTCCATGGCGCGCCCGGAAAGCATGCCGGCGTAATAAACCCCTTTGCTGCCCCAGTTTAACGCAAGGCTGCTTCCCGCATATTTAAAATAATAAGGCCTTTGTTTGCGGGCAAGGCTGAAAAAACTGTCCAGAGAAATATGGTTTCCGTCTTCCAGCTCAAAGCCGTCGGGCGTTATAAGGCATGTATAGGGAAAAATATCTCTGATTTCATCCGTATACCAGTCTCTGGTTTTTTTCCAGAAAGGAAATATCATGGGAAGTTTTTCATCAAAAACAATGGAGGGCGGAAGATCATATTCGGCAAAACCCTTTTCCCATGCTGAAAGCCTGCCTGCCAAATAATTGTCAGCCATCAGACCCTGGAATGCATGGGCTCTTATAAAATTACAGTCATATGCCGTTATGCCGCGGTCGTATCCGAAATATTTAAGCCCCTGCCTTCTGGTTCTCTGCAGAAAAAACCGCATGCCTGCCGGAACAGAAGCATTGTCCATCAGATGATGCACCACCGGTTCAAAAGGCAGATAATCCCGCAGGCTTTGCACGAAATTTCTTGAAAGGGGCTGGTCAAAAACGGAGCCGGCTTTAAAATCATCCCGAAAATGCCTGTAAAACAAATAAAGCTGCTCAAATGTGCACCAGAGTGAGCCGGGGGGCTGTATTTCGGATATCTTTCCCGGTACTGTTTCATCGGTACGGAAAAAAACCGGGGTAATATCTTTTGACATCTGCGCGGCCTTTGCGTGCAGGTCTTTATGATACTTCAAGCCATGTAAATCAGGCAGCTCATTTACTATGAGCTTTGCAATTTCCGGGTCTGCTTTTCCCTTTAAGGAGGCATTGAACAAAGATGCTGTGATCTTTTGAAACTCCTTGATATATTCGTACCTGGCTTTAAAGCCCTCCAGTTCTTCAGAAGGCATTTGGTATACATCCGCGGCCGGGTAACTGTTAAAGCCTATATCTATCTGAAGCGCATCATTAATCTGGCTGTCAAGAAAATCAAAATATTTCCGCATAAAAACTATTCAACCCTTTCTCTCCGGTTTTTTGGGTTTTACCACGACTGCTCCCAGATAAAGCAGACTGCACACCAGTATAATATATCCCAGCGCAACAACTGAGTCCTCATATCCGAGCCTGGCTATTAAAAAAGCCATGAGCAGGGGCCCTGTCACGTTTCCGGCCCTTTCCCAGAAACGGTAAATTCCCATGCCGGTACCTGCTCCAATCTGCTTTACCGCTCTTGTCTCCGAGATTATGGCAGCCTGTGAAGGCACGGACAAGCTCTGGGCAATGCCAAGCATTATCACGATTATCACCAGCGGCAGGAGCCCTGCCGTAAAGGTAAAAGACAGCATTGCAAAGGCTGTAATCAGTCCCCCCGCTCCCACAAGATATTTTCTAAGGTGCTCGCCGGGGAAAAGATACGAAACCATGGGGCCGATGAAAATAATACATATGCTGTAGCACATGATCACCCTGCCGATATTGGACTGGAGGGCTTCTATACTGTTTAGATAAAGCGGGACGAAAAAAAACAAAAAACCCACCAGGGCAAGTTTGGCGGGAATTGCCTGCAGCCACACCAGGGCGGAAAACTCCATGTCCTTAAAAACCTTTACAAGCTGGAAGCCGCTGAAAGGCAGGCCGGCATCTGACGAAGCTTTTGGCGGTAAAGGCCTGAAAGAGCCCCTGAATACGATAAAGAGAAATATCAGTGCAAGGCCCGAAAAAAGAGCGCTTATGTAAAATACAGGGGCGTATCCGATCCTTTCTGCCAGCATGCCCCCGGTTACAATACCGCAGATATCACCGCTGAAAAAGGCCGCCAGAAATCTTGACATTCCCATGGCCCTGGAACGGGGGCTTGTATTGTCAATGACAAAGCGCTGGCAGGACATAAAGACAATTCCGAATCCTATCGCCGCCAGTACACGAAAAGCAACGAGCTGGGTTATATCCTGGGCCATTGCGGTGAGCACGTGCCCGGCCGCGTTTACAACAAGGCCCAGTACAAGAGGCCTGTACCATCCCCTGGAATCTGTCAGCTCCCCTGCCAGAGGCATGGAAATTGCCAGAACCAGCATAAAGGCAGACATGGGAAGACTCACGATCATTTCCCTGGAAAGCCCCAGAAACGGTTCATACATGGAATCAACAAACATGGGAAAAAATGAAAGGCTGAAGCCGTCTGCCATTATGAAAAGAAAAACCAGGGGCCGGATCAGGGAATGCGGAATCACCCCGGACATATCCCTGCCGGCATCAGGGCCTCTTAAAGATCGGTCCTCTGAGCGCTGGCCGCCGATAACCTGTCCCAGCCTGTAAATATATTTTTTTGTTTCAGCAAGGCAGTCTTTCAGCCTGTCAGTCCCGGCCGTCGACGGTTTCGGGCAAACAGGTTCGATATCATAATGCCCGTTTATTTTCCGGGATAAATCATCAATATTTGCATTCTGCCGAACAAATGATTTTTTCAGTTTTTGCCTGGTGTCGGCAAAAGCACGTTTCTGATCCGCCCCAAGGCTAAAGGCACCGAGATGATGCTTAATAACAGCATTGTAATAATCTGCAAGCACCCTGATTTCACCCAGGGCCTTGTATTTATCCGAATCCACCAGACGGTATCGTGAAAAATGAGAGGCTATGTCTCTTCTTAAAACATCCAGGGGATGCTTTATGTAATAGACCACAAAAAAAGTCAGAAGCTCAAAGGTTAAAAGCAGGGACACGAGCATCACTGTGAGCATGTCCCATAATATCTGCCTGGATTTCTGCTGTATGGCACCCCCGGAAATATGCAGGTTTATATATCCCCTAAGTTCCTGTTCCGATTTAAGGGGAATGCTGATATCAGTATCTGCGGGAGACAGCCCTATCCCGGACAACTCCCGTGCGTATGGTTTTAACAGAAAGCTGCCCTTCCTTGTCCCTGACTCTGTTTTTTCAGCTCCTTTATGATCTGCCCGGTAAAGCAGATTATATTGCGTATCCACGATTTCAATGAAACCGGCTTCCGGGATGTCTCCCAGCGTGGTTTCCAATGATTCTTCAAGCCCGGAGATATTGTTCAAAGCAATGCCCAGATCCAGGACGTAGCGGATGTCATCGCTTAAAAACCCGCCGACATAGCGGCCTTTATCCTGCAGGGCACTGATATAGCTTGCCTGAAAAGACCGAAGGTTGAAGTAGGAATAAAAAGACTGGCCCAGAATAACTACCACAGCCGCAATAATAAAAATATTTACCCGCAGGCTCAGATCCGCTTTCATGTTGTTTTCTCTCCGGATCCGTCAGGCCCCTTGCCTGAGCCCTTGCCCCGTGCTTTGCCTCCGGCCGTTGCCTTTTTACCGTAAAGCAGGTCATCGACTGCCTGCAGGATTAACCGGTTTTCCTGCAAAAAAGCCTCCAGGTCATTTTTTAAAACCCCGGAGACCTCGGGATCGCGTGAAAATGCCTCAAGCCTGCTGCAGCATTGCAGCAGGCCCTCCCTGATTTTTTCAAGCTCTGGCACAGACCTGCCGATATCCTCCAAATGGTCCATATCAGAGCGAATCTCGCGGGCCACTTCGTAAAGAAACGCTCCGAGGCGCCTGATCTCATTATGATTTACGCCACTGCCTGTTTTTAAAAGGTTGTTGTCCTCGCCGGCTGACTGCAATTTCCCGGCCTGCGTCCCCATGTAAGGCAAAAGGCTTTTGCGTATGGAACCCAGATCCCTTTTAATGGGCCTTACCACAAACAGCCCCAGTATAAGGACAAGAACCAGCGCCGCAGGTGCCAGAGTCCATCCCAGCCTTACCAGTGCGCCTGTGATCATCTGCCTTATTTTCTCTGTTGCTTCATCCCTGGAAACCGTTACCAGAACAGCGCCCACTGGAAGGGAGTCCTTTTTGAACAAAGGAACATAAATGAAATAATTATTACCCAGAACATGGGTTTCGGCTTTTGTTGCGGGAAGATGTTTTTCTGACTGGAAAGCCAAAATATCACTGTCAGGACTTGATGTGCCGGCCGAATGCAGGATATCCCCTCCGGCATCGCTTATCGCCACGCCCGATGCTGCAGGATTGTCGTCCAGGAACTTTTCAAGCCGTTCTGAGATTCCCTCGTAAGCATCCAGAGGTTTTCCCAGCCGAATGCCGCGCTCGATTCTCTGCTGGAGGTTTTTGCCTGCTGATTCCAGAATCGAGGTCAAAGACCTTGAGTAAATATTTTCAAAAAAAGAAATACTAAGGAGGGAATTTAAAATAAGAGCACTTATAAGAATCCCGATTGCTGCTATAAATATTTTAACTTTAAAATTCATAATTTATTAAATACAAATCCTGCACACGGCAAATCCACGTATTCAGTTCTGCTCCTCCAAGGGGCCGTTATACAAAACAGCCATCATAGTTATATCATCGGACTGAGGCGCGCCCCGGGAAAAACTGTGAACTGTTTCAATTATTCCGTTGACCAGTTCTCCGGGCCCGGCCTGCGCCCCGGCCCGGGTTTCGCGCAGCAGTCGGGCATCAGAGAACAACTCCTGCTGTGGATTCATAGCCTCTGTTACCCCGTCAGTATACATCAGCAGCTTATCGTCCGCCGACAGGTACAAAGATCTGGTCTGATAAACGGCATCTTCTATTCCACCCAGCACCATCCCTGACGGCAGATCCAGCCATTGGGCAGATTGGCCGGCTCTTATCAAAACAGGGGGATTATGACCGGCATTGGTATAACGCAGTTCCCCGGTGCCCAAATTCAGTATCCCGCAAAAAAGGGTCACGAACATGCATGAATCATTTCCCTGGCACAGCTCATTGTTAACCCTGGCCAGTATTTCAGAAGGTTCATGTCCCTGTTCGGTGATTCCCTTCATAAGGGTCTTTGTAACCGCCATAAACAAAGCCGCCGGCACTCCCTTATCTGAAACATCTCCTATGGAAAAAAACAGATGATCCTCATCAAGCAGATAAAAATCATAAAAATCGCCCCCGACATGCCTGGCAGGCTCAAGTGTTGCAAAAATGTCAAAATCCCTGCGCCCAGGAAACGGAGGAAAGACCCGGGGCAGAAAGTTCATCTGGATATTTCGGGCCACTTCCAGCTCGCTTTCGATTCTCTCGGTAGCTCTCGTGGATTCCAGAAGCCTGCGCACGTTTTTCCTTAGCTCTTCCTGCATGTAGAGGAAAGCTGCTGCCAGTGCACCCACCTCGTCGCGGTGTTTTTCGGTCAGCTTGCTTATCTGGCTGAAATCAAAATCCTCGGAGGTAAGGTCTTCTCCGGCCAGTTCTCTTGCCTGATGGGCCAGGGTTCCCAGCGGCTTTGAAATCTGTCTGACCAGAAAAACCACCGCCAGGACCCCCAGGAAAAAAATTCCTGCAATGAGCAATGACTGTCGCTGAATCAGCTTCTCTGCAGGTGCCTGTATTTCAGATTCGGGAATCAGGGCGCTTAAATACCAGTCAAGAGGCCTGAAATACCGGGTATAAACAATCATGTTTTCCCCGTCCAGCCTGATGCTTTCATAGCCCTCGTCAAAATTATCCCTGACAAGATCGGGAAAATGCGAATCAAGGGCTTCAATATTATCGATCCCGGCGGGGGGAACAACGATTTCATTGCCGGAATCAAAGATAAAGATCGAGCCGCTGCCGGCTATGCGCATCTCTTTGAACTGGTCCTCAAGCTCCCGGGTCAGCTCCTGCAGCCTGCCCTTTTCTTCATCCCGGATATGTGAAATATCCACAATCGCCCCCAAAACTCCTTGCCACCTTGGAATCCCGGTGAAATAGGCAAGTTTTCCGCCCTTTTTTTCAGAATCCGACTCGTTTACAGAGAAAACCGCAAACTTCTCATAAGAAGCATCCGGGGAATTGATAGTCTCTGACAGGGGCCTGCCCTTGATATCCTCCATGTGGTTTAAGCTTCTGCCGTCAATTTCCTGATCCGAACAAAAAACAACCTCCCGGTCCCTGTCAGCCACCAAAAAGTCAGTGGAACCCATATCCAGATCGTCAATCCAGTCAATAAATTGCTGCCTGCGAAAGCTTTTGGTTTCAATATTTTCGCTTTCCCCGCCCGGGATGGAAAACTCCAGGCTGGAGAGCACAACGCCGGTTTCTCTTATGAGCCGCTCCTTGCTTTGCTCAATGCTGCTGATGCGGTCGGAAATAAGCCCTCTGTAGACGCCCTGGATATTTAAAAACACCATATCCACTACATTTTCCACGTTTTGCTGTTCGCTGCGCATTATTTCCCGGCCCACATCCCTGTGGGTGAAATAAATGATAACAGCTGCAGTAAGCAGCATTATCAGCGCAATAATGGCTATCAGCTTGGAACGGATTGTTTTAAACATAAATAGACATTCAGTTAAAGAGGTGTTTATTCCAGTGGAAGCGTGTAAACATTGAGCGTCTCTGCATTAGAATCAAAAGGTCCGAAGATGAATGCCCGAGGCTGCCCCTTTACACGGACATAAACAGATTCCGAATCCGATACGCTATTGCCTGCCGCCCAGGCTGTAAACTCCCGGTCTCCAAGGGCAAGCTTCATATCCCGCAGCGGGTATTCCAGGGTTGACCTTTCCGGAATACTGCCCGCAGGACCGATGCCCATGGCGTCCACTCCCGCCTGCTCAGCTCCGAAAATCACGCCTTCCCAGGAGCCGGAAGCGGGTCCGGCTTCCAGCCACAACCCTATTTTGGGTATGGCATAGACGTTGAAGCGGTATTCCGCTCCGGATTTTTTGACAGGCATATTTGCCTTTGCCGTAATTTTTGCCCCCAGTGTCGGATTATCAGGAGAATATATCAAAGAGTCTGCCAGGGGCGCGGGAAGTTTTTCTGAAACCGCATCAGGATCGCCGGCAATTATAATCACCGGGACCTGTCCGGCCTTCTGCGCCCTTACAGCCAGGGACAGCAGCGACAGTCCCCGGATTATGGAAGGTGTAAAATCTTGAGAATCCCCGACTATAAGCCACAAACCGGTTTGCCCGGCCGCGATTTGGCTGATTGCTCCCGCCCATTCCATGTTCTCAGGGTCATCTTTCCAGAAATGCCCGTTTACCCCGAGACCGTATCCGGATATCATCTTATAAACTGCACGGGCTGCAGCCTCATCCTTTTTCACCATGGTTATCCAAACGGATTTACTCATAAAGCTCCTTTTTCAGTTAGTTCCCCCGGCTGCTTATGCTCTTGCAGAAAAGCACTACATTGGTGTCATTATCCCTGGAATAATCCAGATAATCAGCAAGTTCTTTGACAAGATATACGCCCAGTCCTCCCACGGGACGATGGTCAATATCTTCTGTCAGGTCCGGCAGGCCGGCTTCAAGAGGGTTAAAGGGCATTCCTTTGTCCAGGATTGCCATGCAGAAAGTTTGCGTATCCGCCATGCCGCAGCGCACCTCTATATCCCCGTTTCCGCCTGATTCCGCATAGGCATAGCGCACCACGTTTACCAGCAGCTCTTCTGCCGCAAGTTTCAGTTTAGGAATAACCGAATCCTCGATACCCAGATCCAGGCCGGTTCGCGCCACGAATTCCACAAGCGGCTCCAGGGAATCCATATGCGCGGGCAGGGTCATCACACGGGACAATTTCAGGGCTTTATTCTTCAAGCGCCGCCTCTAGGGTATCAAAAATATTAAAAATATTATTAAAGCCCGACATGTTGAAAACCTCTTCCACCATTCCGTCCATATTGCAAAGAACAAGCTCGCCGCCCATAGGTTTTAATTTTTTCCCCACAACCAGCACGCTGCGAAGTCCAGCGCTGCTGATATATTCGAGGCCGGCAAGGTCTGCGATCAATCTTTTTTCACCTTTTTCAATCCACTTGCCGCACTCTGCCTCAAACACTGACGAAGTATTGGCATCCATCCTGCCTATCGGTTTAATCACGACCATTTCCCCGGTCTTATCACTCTTACACTCCATTAAAAAACTCCTGTTTAGAATTTTTCCGCAACACTTATATTCC
>CAZVFQ010000088.1:0-2933 GCA_964626455.1 uncultured Desulfobacteraceae bacterium
CGTAGCATCGTGGTGGATTGCGACCTGGAGAAGTTTTTTGACCGGGTAAACCACGGCAAGCAGGTTCCAGTGCCAGACCGGAAGATTGCCTTCACAGTCAAGCTATCGGAAAATCTTACAGAGCAATTGCGGCAATACGCCCGATTCCAAGGTCAATCGATAAGCAAAGTGGTCACAGAGGCCTTAATAGCCTTTCTTCAGGAAGGTTGGAGGCATGGTCAAGCCGAAGAAAACGGAAAGAATCATTGAGCTGGAATATATAGTGCTGAGGCATTACGATCAGAATTTCGAAGCCTGGAAGCCGCTTAGGTAGACCGGGAAACATATCTTCGTCTTGCAAATAGAATTGAAAATTTCTTGGAGCGATTGCGTTGCAATTCTGAAACCTTGGATCTGGTCGATCGGCAGAAGATTCTTCGAATTGTAGTTAAGGAGATCCTGGTGCACAAGGAAACAATCAAGGTCAAACATTCCATCCCTCTTGGCTGGACCGCCCCATCACGGGAACTTGGAGAAGAAAATGCGTCAAGTTATCTTTTGCGTTCGGGGAGTCAACTGCTTTTTACGAGGCCATAAAAGTTACAAAGTCAAATTAAACACTTTATTTACGGCAAAAGGCAATGAAGTTTTTCAAAAAACCGGATAGCTACTATGAAGGCTGGAGGCTTTATCTTCATCCCAAAGTTGCGGGTATGTTGTTTTTGGGGTTTTCAGCCGGCCTTCCCCTTCTGCTTGTGGGAGGGACTTTTACGGCATAGCTTCGGGATCTGGGCGTGGAGCTTGCAGCCATAAGGTTTTTGAGCTGGGTCGGCATGGCCCATTCAATAAAAATATTGTGGGCCCCTGTTGTTGGCCAGACTCCAATCCCTATACATGGCCCCTGTAAGCAAACCCTGAAAACCACCTGCGGAGGTCAAGCTTTTCCTTCGCCTGCGAACTTCTCCTTTAACTGCTTTTTGATTATTTTCCCGCTGGGATTTCTCGGCAGTTCATCGACTATGATCACCTTCTTGGGAACCTTGTAGCCTGCAAGATTCTCCTTGCAAAACGAGATCACCTTGTCTTCGGTGAGTTCCTGGCCCGGGGCCGGCACCACCACGGCGGTTACCATCTCTGACCAGTATTCGTGGGGAAGCCCGATTACCGCGGCGTCGGCCACCCCGGGGCAGTGATAAAGCATTGCCTCCACCTCCTGGGAGGCCACGTTTTCCCCGCCGGTTTTTATCATATCCTTTACCCGGTCAATGAAATAAACAAAACCTTCCTCATCCATGCGAACCAGGTCGCCTGTATGGTGCCAGCCGTTTCTGAAGGTCTCGGCGGTCTTTTCTTCATCCCTGTAATAGCCGAGCATTACAGCCGGCCCCCTTGCAACCAGCTCGCCTTCTTCGCCCACCGGGACCTCATTGTCGTTGTGATCCACCGCTTTTACCTGAAGCGGCATGTGGGCCTGACCTATGGAAGTACTTTTCCTGTCAAAGTCCTCGGGCTTAAGGCTCGTGCCAAGGGGGCTCATCTCTGTCTGCCCGTAGTAGTTCATGAATCCCGCCTCAGGCAGGATCTTGCGCCATTTCTCCAGCACCGCCGGAGGCGCCAGAGATCCGAATACAACACACTGTTGTATGGAACTGAGGTCATAGTTTTCAAATCCCGGCATCATGGGAAGACCCGTATAAAGGGCAGGCGGCCACACCCAATGGGTTATTCTTTCGTTATGAGTCATCTCCAGGATCTCCCCGGGGTCAGGGGCGTATTCAACCACTGTTGTGGCGCCCACTGCAACCACTGCCGTAAACAGGTAAATGGCCGCAACATGATAAAGAGGAATTCCAGTTATAATCCGGGCATCTTTCTTTATATCCAGGTCAAACAGGCTGGAGTGAATGTCTATGTAATAATTGAGATGGGAATTTAAAACTCCTTTGGGCTTTGACTCTGTTCCCGAGGTATAAAGCAGGGTTGCCGGATCTTCGGGATAGATTTCCGCCCTTGGCTCTTTTGCGGGCACATCATCTGAGTACAGGGTGTCAAAATCAAGCCATCCACCGGGAACTTGCTGTGCGCCTGAAAGATTGATGTATCCGAAGCGCTCAACACTGGTAAGCTCCTTTTTGACCGGTGTCACATTTTCAACCAAGCTGTCTTCCACGAAAAAAATCACCGGTTCGCTGTGGTTGATGATAAACTTGACCTCTTCAGGCTTGAGCATGAAATTAAGGGGCGTGACAATCGCTCCCAGCTTTAAAAGCGCCCACCAGTATATTATGAACTGATGGCAGTTGTGCGACATTACCGCCGCCCGGTCTCCCTTTTTCACTCCCAGGTCGGCAAGGCTTTTTGCGCACCTGTTTACCGCCTCGTTGAACTGCCTGTAGGTAAACGCCTTGTCTTTAAAGGAAAAGGCCTTCTTGTCCGGATTCCTGGCAGCGGTGCGCACCAGCATGTCACCGACACTTGCCCTGCGTACAACGTTTCTTTCATAAGAAGAAAGCTTTGCCATGATCCTCCCCCCCTCGGATATGAGTTTTTATGGCTGAAAACTGCCCTTGTGCTGCTTACCCGCACGGTGAGCTTGCTCCATGAACATTGTTCTTCAAAAATAACCCTACTATGTGCTAAAATAAAATTTCAGTCAACTTATTTCAGTCAGATTTTGTTCCCTGCTTTACGCAAGTCTCCCAAGGGGTGTACAACAGTATAAAAAGATTTATAATACCTAAATTTTTTCTCAATTTTTCCGCAAAAAACCTATAGTTTGCTTCCAAACCAACCTGTCATTTTTCATTTCCGTGTAACCAATGCGTACACACAGGCCCGCCCCTGCGGACAGCCCGTCGTATTGCAGGGGCGGACCTGTGTGTACGCCCTGGTTTGCTTCTTAACACCACTGTAAGAAATGTCTTGACATTCTTTTGAATCTGATTTTAATATCT
>CAZVFQ010000088.1:3033-13552 GCA_964626455.1 uncultured Desulfobacteraceae bacterium
TTAACACCACTGTAAGAAATGTCTTGACATTCTTTTGAATCTGATTTTAATATCTGAATTAGATTTTAATTTTGAATCAAATTTTTTAAAAAAAGGAGAGGCGGATGGATTTTGCCTTCACCAAAGAACAACTCATGTTTAAAAAAGAGATCATCCGGTTTGCAAAAAAGGAGATCGTGCCCAGAGTTCAGGAGCATGATCTAAAAGAAGCCTTTGATTTTGAATCTTTTCGAAAACTTGGTGAATTCGGTATTCTTGGTCTGCATTTTCCGGAAAAATACGGAGGCTCCGGTGCTGATGTTGTCACCACGGTTATGGCAGGAGAAGCCCTTGGAGAAGCCGGCGTGGACGGCGGCCTGACACTTGCCTACGGAGCCCATTCCTTTTTGTGCGCAGACACAATTTTGTGTCACGCCACCGAAGAGCAGCGCGAAAAATATCTGCCAAAACTGGCTACAGGAGAGTTGATAGGATGCATGGGACTGACCGAACCGGATGCAGGTTCGGATGTGGCATCCATGAAGACAACTGCTGAAAAAAAGGGTGATAAATACGTTTTAAACGGCAGCAAGATTTTTATTACAAACGGTCCTGTTGCCGATGTGGCCGTAGTCTATGCCAAAACCGATCCGTCCCAGAAGCATGCCGGAATTTCTGCCTTTATCGTGGAAAAAGGCACCAGGGGATTTGAGGCCGGACCGCCTTTGATAAAGATGGGGGTGCGCACCTCCCAGACTTCGGAGCTGTTTTTCAGCAACTGCGAGATTCCGGCTGAAAATCTTCTGGGCAAAGAAGGCGAGGGCTTTAACATGTCGCTTCAGACAGTGGAATGGGACCGAAGCGCCCTTTTAACCCCATTTGTTGGGGCAGCCCGTTATATGTTAAATGCTTGTGCCGATTATGCCAGAAAGCGGGAGCAATTCGGCCGTCCCATTGGAAAATTTCAGGCCACCAAACACAAGCTGGCCAATATCCGCATCTTTTACGAGGCCGCCCAGAGCCTGGCATACCGCATTGCCTGGTGCAAGGACCAGGGCCGGCCGTTAAATCACCTTGAGGCGGCAGTTGCCAAGCTGTTTGTGGGTGACTGGTCCATGGCCCCGGCAAATGATGCCATGGTTTTGTTTGGCGGTTACGGCTACTGCCATGAATACAACATGGAGCGGATCTTCAGAGACAGCCGTCTGGCCCCCATTGGCGGCGGTACTTCGGATATTCAGAAAATGATAATTTCAAGGCTTATATAGGGCAGGCACTCTTGATACAGCTGTAACCATGCCCGGAAAAAGAGGCTAAAATGAATTATGATTTTACCCAGAAGGAAACAGCTTTTTTTGCCGATGCTGCAAAAGCTGTAAAAGAACTTACGGCAGACGGCAAACATGATGTCCGCAGAAACTCACTGGATAAAAAATCCCTGCTGCCGATTGTGAGCAATCTTTCCAAAACACCATATCTGAAACTGGGCCTTGAGCCGGAAGATGAGCTAAAGGGTCACTTAAGCCTTATGGGTGGCATGGAAGTGCTGGCCGCAGCATCACCGTCGGTATATCTGGCAGTGGAGGCTTCAACGCGTCTTTTTGGCCGTGCCGTATGCCAATGGGCAGACCAGGATCTGAAAGAAAAGCTTATAGTGCCGCTTCTGGCAGGAAAGCTAATCGGTGCCCTGGGCCTTTCAGAAGACAATGTGTCTGTTGAAAAACAGCAGATTGTAACAACCGGGGAAAAAAACGGGTCAAATGCGGTGGTATCCGGCAAAAAGCAATATGTCATCAACGCACCTTTAGCTGACTGGATTGCGGTGGCCGGCACTTATGACCAGTCCATGGCATTGTTTTTGATCGAAAAAAACACACCCGGGCTGGTTGTCGGCCCCCCGCTTGAAACCATGGGATACGAGGGCGTTCTGATTGCGGAAATCGTTCTGGAGAAGTGCCAGATACCGGAAAGCCAGGTTGTGCTTCCCTCTGAAGGTCAAAATACCCCGGCTGTGATCAAGATGTGGGAAAATCAGATTCTTCTGGGTGCGAGCCTGGGGATATCTTCTGCTGCCTTTGACGCGGCCCGCAATTTTGCCAAATCCCACAAAAGCGGTTCAAAGCCTGTTATTGCTTATCAGGAAATCGGCTTTAAGCTTGCCGAGATGCTAACCCTGCTTCAGACCTCCCAGCTTCTGGCTTACCGAACTGCCTGGACCATGGAGACGAACCCCAAGGAAGCCGAGGAGCTTATGTGGTGCGCCAAGGTTTTTTGCACAGAATCAGCAGAGCAGATCTGCAGTCAGGCTCTTCAGGTTCTTGGCGCTTCAGGATATGTGGAAGGCAACCGGGCACAGTTGGCATACAGGTGTGCCAAATATAACCAGGTCACAGGTACTTCAACAGAGATTGCCCGGGTTAAAATCGGGGATGCCGAGCTTGGTTACCGGGAATAGAAAGGCCTTAAGATGCCAGTAGAAAAAGCCGGGGATGATTCCGGAAAAATGACCAAATCTGCTCTTCGCCGCCAGCGGGAAAGAGAAAAACGGGTGGAGACGATTTTGCGGGCCGCAGAAACCCTTTTTGCCAAAGAAGGCTTTCACAAGGCAAGCATGGAGCAGATTGCCGATACAGCCGAAGTATCGGTGGGTGCGGTTTATTTTTACTTCAAGAACAAAGAGGATCTGCTGATCCGGATGATGGATGAGATCGGCTATCTTCTGCGGTCCATTCTGGGCCGGGAGTTTAAGGCGCACGGGAGCACCCTTGAGGGTTTTAAAAGTGCAGGCCATGCTTTTTTTGAGGATTTCTGCGCCAATTACCCGGAGCAGGCCGCCATTTTGTTCCGGGAATCGGTGGGAAAAAGCGATCTTGTAGAACAGCGCCGCAAGGTCATTTTCGATAAATGCACCGGCGATGTACTGCAGGCATTAAACACGGTGAGCCGCAACCAGGCTGTGGCCTTTAAAGGCCGGTTTTCTGCTGAAGTCATTGCCGTGAGCATCATGGGCATTTATGAGCGGGTGGCTTACCATTACCTTCTATGGCAGGACCGGGCCGAAGATCTTACCGATATCGGCCGGGATGCGGTGGCCTTTATCGCCGGCGGGGTCAGCAACCTGTTTGAGGAGCCGGATCAGAAAGGTGAGCAGGGAAAATGAAAAAAAAGCAAAATTCCGCATCAAACCTTGAACCTTGAACCCATAAGGAATTGCTCATGCCAGTTTTTAAATCCCGGATTCAACCCCAATCCCCGGAGTTCCAGGCCAACCGGGAGCACATGGAGGCAGGTGTCTCCCAGGTAAGAGAAATTGAAAAGCGGGTACTGGAAACCGCTGAGGCTAAAATTCCGCGATACCGGAAACGGGGCTATATCAGTCCCAGGGAGCGATTAAACCTTTTGCTAGATCCGGGTGCTCCGTTCCTTGAGCTCTACAGCCTGGCCGGCTACATGCAGGGAAACGACATGGACGGCTCGGCTGCCGGCGGTACCTGCATTGCCGGAATCGGCTATGTCAAAAACACCCGGTGTGCAATTTACGTGGATGATTATCTTACAAAAGGCGGCAGCATTTCCAGATATGGTGCGGAAAAGCGCATCAATATGCAAATGATTGCCTTAAACAAGAAAATGCCCTTTATCGTGCTTGCCCAAAGCGCTGGCGGGGATCTGCGCGAGGCAGGCGACATGTTCGGAGCCTCCGGGGTGTTTTTTGCCAACCAGGCCCGGCTGTCTGCCGCAGGTGTTCCCCAGATAACGGTCGTTCACGGAAGCGCCACTGCAGGCGGTGCCTATCAGCCCGGTTTGTCCGACTATATTGTCATGATACGCCGGCAGTCCACCGTGTATCTTGCAGGCCCGCCTCTTTTAAAGGCAGCCACCGGAGAGATTGCCACAGATGAGGAAATCGGCGGGGCTGAACTTCACTGCCAGATATCGGGCGTATCGGATTATCTTGCGGAAAACGATGCGGACGGAATCCGGCTGGCAAGGCAGATCATGGAAAAAATTCAATGGAACAAAAACCTGCCGCCCTTGCCGGAAAAAGAGTTTGCCGATCCGCTTTATTCTCCTGACGAACTGATCGGAATTGTTCCTGTTGATCCCAAGGTGCCTTACGACTGCCGGGAGATCATGGCCCGGATCGCAGACGGATCAGATATTCTTGATTTCAAGGCCGAATATGATGCCGGCACTGTGTGCGCTTTTATGGAAGTCCACGGTCAGGCCTGCGGGGTGCTGGGCAACAATGCCCCCATCACCTCAAACGGGGCCGCCAAGGCCGCCCAGTTCATGCAGCTCTGCGAGCAGTCTGACACCCCCCTGGTTTTTTTGCACAACACCACCGGCTTTCTGGTGGGCACAGAAGCTGAGCGCAACGGAATTATCAAGCACGGCTCCAAAATGATCCAGGCTGTTACCAACACCACGGTTCCAAAGATAGCATTTATCGTTGGCGGCTCCTACGGGGCCGGCAATTACGCCATGTGCGGCCGGGGAATGGGGCCGGATTTTGTTTTTGCATGGCCCCACAGCGTTGTCTCCATCATGGGCCCGGCCCAGGCCGGAAGTGTCCTGCGCCAGGTGGCTTATGCGCGCATGGAAAAAATGGGGCAGGTGGATGAAAATTTCCTTGATCAGATCGAGGCTGATACCAGAAAGGCCCTGGAAGACCGCTCCCATGCCCTTGCCAATACAGCCAGGCTTTGGGATGACGGGCTCATTGATCCGCGAGACACCCGAAGTATTCTTGGATTTGTGCTCAACATTTGCCGGGAAGCCAGGATCCGCACGGTCAAACCCAACACCTTCGGCATTGCCCGCATGTAAGGAGAATAAATATGATCGAAAAAATTTTAATTGCCAATCGCGGGGAGATAGCCGTGCGGGTGATCCGAACAGCCCGCAGCCTGGGATTTAGCACTGTGGCTGTCTACAGCGAAGCTGACGCAGATGCCCTGCACGTGGACGCAGCAGACCAGGCCGTATGCATAGGCGGCGCCCCGGCAGCAAAATCCTATCTGTCCATTGACAACATTCTTGAAGCCGCAAAAAAAAGCAAGGCCGATGCCGTTCATCCCGGCTACGGGTTTCTGGCCGAAAATCCGGCTTTTGTCCGGGCCTGTAAAGCAGCAGGCCTGATTTTTATAGGCCCGGGTGCTGATGCCATGGAGCTGATGGGAAGCAAACGCCTGTCCAAGGAGGCCATGGTGGCAGCAGACGTGCCGTGCATTCCCGGATACCACGGCAAGGATCAGACAGATGAGGTTCTTCTGGCAGAAGCTGAAAAAATCGGCCTGCCCCTTATGGTAAAGGCTTCTGCGGGCGGCGGCGGCCGGGGCATGCGTCTGGTATCTGAAAAAGAAAAACTGGCAGAAAGTATACAAAACGCAAGGGCTGAGGCTAAAAGCACCTTTGGCAGTGATGAGCTTATTCTGGAAAAAGCCGTTTTCGAGCCGCGACACATCGAAATCCAGGTTTTTGCAGACTCCCATGGCAATATTGTGTATCTGGGCGAGCGGGACTGCTCTGTCCAGCGCAGGCATCAGAAAGTGGTGGAAGAAGCACCATCACCGTTTGTGGATGAAGAATTGCGCAAAAAGATGGGACAGGCAGCGGTAAATGCGGCCCGGGCATGCAATTACCTGGGCGCCGGAACAGTGGAGTTTATGGTTGATGCAGACAAAAATTTTTATTTTCTTGAGATGAACACCCGGCTTCAGGTGGAGCATCCGGTCACAGAGATGATTACCGGCCAGGACTTGGTGGCCTGGCAGATTAAGGTGGCCTGCGGGGAAAAGCTGCCCTTGTCTCAGGATGAGATAAGCCTTTTTGGCCATGCCATTGAAGTTAGGCTTTATGCTGAAGATGCCCGACGGGGA
The DNA here is from genome assembly GCA_964626455.1 of uncultured Desulfobacteraceae bacterium. Classification (GTDB taxonomy): domain Bacteria; phylum Desulfobacterota; class Desulfobacteria; order Desulfobacterales; family Desulfosalsimonadaceae; genus Desulfosalsimonas. Next base: position 8,895 of record CAZVFQ010000088.1, read on the forward strand.
TTTTTGCCCCAGACAGGGCCGGTTTTAGCCTGGCAGGTTCCAAAACGGGAGGGTGTGCGCGTGGATGCCGGAATTGAGACAGGCCGGGAGGTGGCCGCCCATTATGATCCCATTGTGGCAAAGGCCATTGCCTGGGGCCAAAACCGTGACGAGGCCCGGCGGCGGCTGGCATTGGCTTTGGGCGACATGGTTCTTCTTGGGTTTAACAACAATAAATTGTTTTTAGAACGCATTGTCAACCACCCGGTATTTGCCGGCGCAGAGGCAACAACGGCATTTATTGAAAAACATTTTTCAGATGACATCAGCATGAAAAAAAATGCCGTCTCAGATAAAACACTGGCCCTTGCAGCCATGATTTTTTACCAGGGCCGGTGCCCGCAAAACAGGGATGCCCGATGGCATACCCCGGCGCCATACCGCTACAATTTTGAGCTAAACTGCGATGAAACAGATTATTCCCTGTCCCTGGTCAGAAAAGACGACGGCTTTGAGATTGCAATTGCCGCAAAAGACACATCAGATGCAGAAAATAGAGAAAATGCTGAACCTGAAGCCAAAACACAAAGGCGGGTGAACCTGCAATGGGTGAGGGCAGATGATAACAGTGTCATCTACATTGACAACGGGGTCCGCCGGAAAGCTGCGTATGCCTTTTTTGGCAACCAGTTGTTTGTGGATGCCGGATCAGGTCATTTTATTTTTGAAGACAATACCCTTCACACGTCCAAATCCGCACAGGAAGCAGCCGGAAGCGGGGACGTGGTTTCCACCATGAATGGAGTTATCGTGGAGCTCCGGGTTGCCCGGGGCCAAAAGGTCGAGGCCGGCCAGACTCTTCTGGTGATTGAATCCATGAAAATGCAGCACCAGTTTGCCGCAGCCATTTCCGGGACCGTTGAATCGGTTGCCGCAGCCCCCGGAGATCAGGTCAAACCCGGCCAGCTGCTTGTCACGGTTGCACCGGAGCAGGAAAAGGGAGAAGCTTTATGAGCCATCCAAAAGCAGATGAAAAACTGATCATAGCCAATTGCAGCGGTTTTTTCGGCGACAGGCTTTCTGCTGCAAGACAAATGGTCGAAGGCGGGCCTGTTCATGTTCTTACAGGCGATTATCTGGCCGAGCTGACCATGGCTATTTTGTTAAAGGACACATTAAAGGATCCGGACCGGGGCTATGCCAGGACCTTTTTAAATCAGATGGAAGAAATCATGGGCCAGTGCCTTGAAAAGGGCATAAAGGTGGTGTCCAATGCCGGAGGGCTCAATCCTGCCGCACTTGCCCAAAAGCTTTGCCAAACCGCTGATCAGCTGGGCCTGCATCCAAAGATCGCCTGCATTACCGGAGACAATCTCATGGGGCGCCTTGAAGATCTGCAGAGCCAGGGTGAGGCCTTTATTCATATGGATAAAAATATCAGCCTCAAGCAGGCAGGAGCCGTGCCTATCACCGCTAACGCATATTTCGGGGGATGGGGCATTGCAAAGGCCCTGGAGCAGGGTGCAGACATTGTGGTCTGCGGCCGGGTGGCAGACGCTGCCCTGGCAGCCGGGCCTGCGGCCTGGCATTTTAAATGGAATAAAACAGACTGGGACCACCTGGCAGGAGCATATGCTGCAGGGCACGTGATTGAATGCGGGGCCCAGGCAACCGGCGGCAATTATTCATTTATTGATGAAGTTTTGTCATACAGAAATGTGGGCTTTCCCATAGCTGAAATTTTTAAAGACGGCAGTTTTGTGATCACCAAGCATCCAAACACCGGGGGGTTGGTGTCCACAGGCACGGTAACAGCCCAGCTGCTCTATGAAATCGCATCACCTGCCTACCTTACCCCGGACGTGACAGTGCATTTTGATACCCTGATGCTCGAAGATCAGGGAAACGATAGGGTCCTGGCATCAGGCGTGCGCGGGGGGCCTCCGCCTGAAACCGCCAAGATGTGCATCAACACCCTTGGAGGGTATAAAAACAGCATGACAGTGGTGCTAACCGGCCTGGACATCGAAAAAAAAGCCAGGATTGTCGAAGACACCCTTTTTGACAGCATTGGGGGAAAACAACAGTTTCAGACCGTTGACGTGCAGCTGATCCGTTCAGACAAGACTGATCCGCCATCCAATGACGAGGCATTTGCTTTTCTGCGCATTACAGTTATGGACCGGGATGCAAAACGCGCCGGTCGTTTTTCAAACAAGGTCGTGGAACTGGCCCTTGCCAATATTCCAGGATTTACAGCCACCAGTCCCCCGGGAAAGGCTGCCCAGACGGTTGTGCACTGGCCTAGCCTGGTTTCCATGGATCGTTTGACCCAGATAGTGGAAATCGGGGATAAAAAACTGGAGGTCAAATGCGCAGCCCCGCATTATCAACCAGTCGATGTTAATCCTGAAAAGGTGAATCTGCCGGAAGTCCCGCAAGGTCCCATGGTAAAGGCGCCCCTTGGAAAGGTGTTTGCAGCCAGATCCGGGGACAAGGGCAGCAATGCCAACCTGGGGGTGTGGGCAAAAACCCCGGAGGCGTATGCATTTCTGCGGGATTTTCTCACACCTGAAAAATTAAAAGACCTGCTGCCCGACTGCGCCCCCTATGAAACCGAGCGTTTTGAGCTATCAAATCTCCTGGCGGTTAATTTTTACATTCACGGAATTTTAGGCGACGGGGTGGCCGCCTCCACCCGAAGCGATCCCCAGGCCAAAACCCTTGGCGAGTATCTGCGGGCAAAGGTGATTGAGATGCCGGCATCCATTGTTCCAGAAGCGTGAGGATAAGACCATGAGCGATGAACTCCTGTATGAAGTAAAAGACAAATCAGCATGGCTGACCATCAACCGGGAGGCCCGCCGCAATTCCATCAGCCCTGAGCTGGTTGGCCTTTTTAACCAGCACCTGGATGCGGCACAAAAAGATCAATCTGTTAGGGCCGTGTGCATAACCGGCGCAGGCGAGAAGGCTTTCTGCTCGGGTGCGGATCTGGCCGGGTCGGCCGATAACCAGCAAACCCGCCCGGAACAGGCGTATGCGGATCTGCTAAAGCGCATTGCAGCATATCCCAAGCCCACAGTGGCAAGGGTCAATGGCTATTGTCTGGCCGGAGGTACAGGGTTTATGCTTGCCTGCGATATTGTGGTGGCAGCAGACACGGCCAAATTCGGCACCCCGGAAGTCAATGTGGGGCTTTGGCCCATGATGATCGGCGCTCTTATTTTCAGAAACGTGCTGACCAAAAAAGCCATGGAAATGATTCTGCTGGGCGAAAAAATAAGCGCGCAGCAGGCTCTGGACATGGGGCTTGTGACCCGTGTGGTGCCTGTCGGAAAACTGGATCAAGAGGTGGATCAGATTTTAGACAGCCTTTGCCGGAAAAGCCCAATCGGCATGAGACTTGGCAAGCAGGCTTTTTATAATATGCGCGACATGCCCTTTGAGCAGGCCCTGGACTTCCTGGTGGAGCAGATCCGGACGGTTTCTTCCACAGAGGATGCGATGGAGGGGATTACGGCATTTATGGAAAAGCGGACGCCGGAGTTTAAGGGAAGATAGAAGACAGTAGTGAGAAGACAGTTGTGAGTAGTGAGTAGTTAGTTGTAGGGGTGGACCTGTGTGTCCGCCCGTGTGAGTTGTGAGAAGGCAAAGGACGCAGGACAGAAAAGCAGGGGAGGTGAAAGGATGGAGGAGATTTGCAGGGATCTTGAGGCTGAGTGTGAGGAGCTCGACAGCCTGGTGGCAGGGCTGGAACCGGAGCAGTGGGAGCTTGCCACCCCGTTTCTGACCTGGTGTATCAAGGATGAAATCCGGCATCTGGCGTATTTTGACGACCGGGCAGCCCTTGCAGCCACAGATCCGGATGGTTTCAACAAGCACCTGGAAGAGGCGGTTTCTGATTTTGCCGCCTTTGAAAAGCATTTGGAGCAGGTGGGCCGTGACCTGACAACGGAAAAGCTTATGGACTGGTGGCGAACCCAGCGTGGCATCATGCTTGATGCCCTTAAAAAACGCGGACCCAAAGACCGTCTGCCCTGGTACGGCCCGCCCATGGGAGCGCTGTCTTTTGCCACAGCCCGGCTCATGGAGACCTGGGCCCACGGACAGGACGTGTTTGACACCCTGCACATCCGCCGCACACCCACCAACCGCCTGCGCCACATCGCCCATCTGGGCGTAAAAACCTTTGGCTGGACCTACATCAATAGGGGCCTGGAAGTGCCCCAAGACCCGGTTTACGTGGAACTTTCCGCCCCGTCCGGGGATTTGTGGACCTGGGGGCCCGAAGACGCCCAGAACCGAATCACCGGCCCGGCCGAAGCTTTCTGCCTGGTGGTTGTCCAGCGCCGGCACGTGGACGACACTGCCCTTAAAGTCACAGGCGATACCGCCAGAGACTGGATGCTAAAAGCCCAATGCTTTGCCGGCCCCCCCGTCAACGGACCAGCACCTGGACAGCGGGTTCTATAAATTGATCGTTTCTATCTGTAATCAAAATTTTACGACAAAATCATCATAGGAATAAACAAGGAGGCATTAAGGCTTTTCCCAAGCATAACCAAAAGGAAGATGCCTTGCAATAGACTGTTTACCATAGACTGTTTACCATTTCCTGATTCTGCCATGGGTTCGTATCAAAAACCTGGCATCAAGACTTCTTTCGGCCAACATCA
>CAZVFQ010000089.1:0-13294 GCA_964626455.1 uncultured Desulfobacteraceae bacterium
CTTGCCAGCAACAGCCGGTCCCGCAGGTAGGTCAGGTAGGAATGAATGCCAAGTTCCCAGGTATCGCGGAAGGCCTTGATCATCTCCGGCTCCTGGGTGAGATCCTCGTCTTTGCGGTCCTTGACGTCGCGCTTGTTTACAAAGGGCTGGAAATTGGAGCCGTACTTGATGCCGTAGGGCGGATCAATGTAGATCATCTGCACCTGCCCGGCCATGCTTTCCTTCTGGATCAAAGAGTTCATCACCAGCAGGGAATCGCCGGAAATCAGGCGGTTGGCCCAGTCGCGCTCGTGCTTGTAAAAATCAATGGCCTGGCGCAGGGGCAGGTTTTCAAAGGGCGCGGAAAACAGTTCGGTTTGAATGTGCCTGCCGGTTTTGCCTTTTGCCGCCTTAAGGCGCTTCTGGATGGCCGAAAGAATGGTGGCCGGATCGATGCGGTCATGCACGTGAAGCGATACAGTGTCCACCTCAAAGCTTGTCCGCTCGGCCTTTCCGGTCCAGTTGAGATACGGCGCCTGCATCCGCCTGAGCTGCTCCAGCGCCTGGCGCATGACCTCCTGATCCCCTGAGGCCAGGGCGTTATCAACCAGGTCCTCGATTTGGGATCTGCTGATATCAAACTGCAGTTCCGGGTCTATGTGCGGATCATAGGCCCATTTGACCTGTTCCTCGATGCCGTCACTTGAGGTATCCACCATCCCCACATGGGGATTGTTCCTGCGCTTGTCGCTGTATCGGTAGCTGATGATCTGCTTGTCAGCCTGTTTGTCCACGCGTTTGCCTGAGGCGGATTTCCCGGTTTTTTTTGCAGGATGCTGCCGCGGTTTTGCCGGGTCGTCTTTTTCCAGTGTCAGTTTTTCTTCGGTATCCGGAGCTGCCTCGAACTCCGTTTCCACGGCTTCCTTGTTTTGAATCAGCCTGACAGATCCGCCCCGGCCCCCGCCCCTGGCAAGCACGCCTTTACTTACCAGCATATCGCGCACGCGCTGATAATCCTGTTTGGAAAAATCAAACTCCGCTTCACCGGCAAGCTGTTCCATCAGCTTTTTGTTGCCCACAGGGGTGCCGTTTTCCGGGATATGCCTGAGGATCATGTCGATTAGACGGTTGTCAGAGACTGTCATATCAATTGTTCCTGTTTAACTTTATGAGTTAATGAGGTTTGTGGTTTTTGCGGGGCGCGCTGGCCGCCCGATATCCACACATTGAGATTCTGGAATAGTTGTTTGACCCGGGATTTTTCCATGCGGGTATGGCTTCGGTCAATATGGGTTTTCTGAAATTTCAATTATTGCAGATAATTGCTTGTTTGTAAAGAAAAAGAGGAAAAAGAGGAAAATCCAGCCGGCCCAGAACAGGCTGCTGTATTGATGCTGAGCCGGTGCGGTCTATTTCAAAACCTGTTAAAAACATTTGACACCCGGGTTTATATCAATAATATTGAAACAATGAAAAAGCCAAACCAATTGTGAAATTGGGGCGGAAAGTCACGGGTCTTTCTGATTTTCGGGTTTTTATTGTTTTGGTTTAAAGATCGCCGGACTGCCAACAAACTGGCAGCCCGGCTTTTTTATTTTGTTTTTGTTTACAGGGAAAGGAACCGGATAACGGAAATGGCTGCGGTTAATTACAGGAAAAATGAAATTCAGCTGAAAATTGTCTATTACGGACCGGGCAGGAGCGGTAAAACCACATGCCTGGAGCATATCAGAAAGAAACTTGACAGAAGGGGTGATGCCGAACTGTTGCGATGATTTTGATTCAATTACAAAACAGCAAAAAGCATGGCACAATAACGTGAATTGACAAATGCGGCTCTGGAGCTTTCATCCAATGTATCTGGATTCCCGCGGACTTGTGGCCCTGTGGCGGGAGGGTTTGCTGGCCCAAGCCGTACTGAGCGGGCGGACCAAAGGATACAGGAATCATCCGCAGCTGCAACGGTTTCAAAGACAGACCTCGCCTCTTGGCGCGATTTCCGAATACCTTCGTGTTGTTTATGAAGAGTCTGTGAGTCGAGGCTACAGATTTGATAGACGAAAGCCCGGCAATGCCCGGTTTTCAGGTTTAATCAGTGTGACCCGCGGTCAGCTTGAATTTGAATGGAGCCATCTGCTGGCAAAGCTTTCAGTCCGGGATTCCGGGCTGCATAAACGGCTCTTATCTGAAAAAGTCCCGCTTCCCCATCCGCTGTTCCGTATCGTAGCCGGCGGTCCGGAGGACTGGGAGAAGACAAAAAAGCGATTTGCCTTTGGCCATGTAAAACATTAATTATTATTGTTTTTCTTTTCGCTGCCTGAAAGCTTGATTCTGGCAGGCGGAGCCTGGCCCTTTTTGTTTTCCCCGAAATAAATAGTGCTGTGAGGATAGGGAATCTCAATGCCCAGTTCGTCAAAACGGTTTTTCAGGCGCCGGCGGAAATCCCGCTCCAAAAACCACCGCCTGAAAGGTGCAGTTTTAAACCTGGTGCGAATAACAACCGATGAATCGCCCAGTTCAATCAGTCCAAGAATCTGAAGATCGCCCAGGATATCTTTATTAAGCCCGGGGTCTTGCTTCATTTCGGCTGCCACCTCTTTGACTACCCCAATAACCTCATCTATGTTTTCCCTGTAGGCCACTGCCGGCTCCACCACTGCATAACCAAACTCTTTGGTTTGATTGGTAATGGTATCCACCGTGCTCCATGGCACGGTATGCAGATTGCCGTATATATCACGAAGGCGCACATGGCGAATGGTAAGCCCCTCGACCTGGCCGTCGTGGCCGCCGAGAAGAACCCAGTCTCCTATGTTGATAACGTTTTCCATCAACACAAAAAAGCCGGTAATAACATCTTTGACTAAGCTTTGAGCTCCAAACCCTATAGCAACACCTATTATGCCGGCGCCGGCAAGAAGAGGGGCTATATTTATGCCCAATGCAGGAAGGATAATTAATATTCCCACACCCAGAAGCAGCAGCCTTGCAATATTGCGCAGAAGCGGAAGGAGTGTGAATATCCGCCTGCTGGCATTTGGATCCTGTTCCAGTTGCCTTGTTTTTTTGTCAAGATAGGAGTTGATGAATTGCCAGACAACAAGACCGGCAGTGGCTATAATTATGAAGGTCAACCCTGCCTGCATTAATCTTGAGCCCAGGGGGCTGGTGAAAAAGGCGGAAGCATTCCACCCCCATGCATAAAATAAAGCCAAAAGGGCAAGCAGACCGATAACCAGTTTGCCGATTCTCCTGGCAAACCGCGAACCTGAAAAATGTGAGAAGACACGCCGGATAAAAAAATACCATACCCCGAGGGTAAAAATAACTATAAGCAGTGTAAGCAGACCCTTTTTCAAAATGGTCGTTAAAACCTCCGGAGAATGCAGCAAATCTACTAAGTGGCTCAATTTTTCCTTAAACAGGGAAAAGATCCCCCATGAATCGTCCATGAGTCATCTCCAATCAATTCTGTTATTCAGGTTCAGCCCGCTGTTATTTTAGTCTCTTATCAACCGTTTTTTCAAGATCTGCGATGATTTGCCGGACAATAGTTCGTTCTGCCACAGGCCCGGAGTTATTCCATCCGGTTGTAAACGCATGGGCTTTTTTTGCCTTAAACGCCGCGGTGCTTTCCGCAACTGAGGCCCAGGCATAGAGCTTCTGGACAATATGACGTTCTTCAGCGGTTAATTCTTTTTCAGTATCTATTTTTCGGCCGCTGGAAAGGTTGATGATCATAAGCCGCCTTTTCCTGACGTTCCCGGGTATTTGCTGCCTATCTGTGAAAACCGGAGAAAAAACCGTTTGAATCGTATTTCAGGACGCTTGAATAGCTGTTCTTCAGTGCATTTCTGGAAGCTTTATCCACCAGTGAAAATATTTTGTCTGTTTTGCTTTTCGTGATATCCGGGCTATGTCCGCTTACCTTGATAACCCTAAAGTTAATACAGTCTGTCCATTTGAAAAACTCTTTATATAAGTCGCCGTGGTTATAAGGCCTTCCTGATTTTGAACAGTAATTGTTTTTTTCTATTCTCGCACGCCTTTTTAATAAGCCCCAAATATTTTGTGAGTCTGTATACGCATCAACCCGGGCTGGATGTATTTCATTTAATGCCCATAATAAAGTCTCCAGCTCTAACCTGGTAGAACTCGTGGAATCAAAACGTCTCGTCCGGATCCTGTTTGCTATATCGTTTAAGGACTCATCAATTTTCTCCACAGCCACAAATGATCCGTAACCAATTCCGGTCTGAGGATTTACACTGCCGTCTGTAAACAGCATCATTTTTTAAAAGTTCTTTCAATTTGACGTTATTGGTTTTCCGGCTTCATGGCCAGGGCGATTTTTTATCTCCGCTTCCTCCTGAGCTCCTGATCATGGCCGCAGCCGCAACAGCGCAGAAAAACAGAAAAATGGCCACGGTATAGAAGGCCCAGGCAATGTCCAGCAAATCCACCAGGGCGCCCACGCCCATGGCTCCGATAAAAAGCCCCGCGTTCATGGCCATATTAAACACTCCCATCATCGAGCCCTGCCCGTATTTGTTGCCTTCTTCGGCCGCCATGGCGCCCATGGCCGGCCATGACATCGCCTCGCCCAGGCCTATTGCCGCAAACAGGAGCAGAAGCGGGATAAGGCTTACTGCAAAGGGCACGGAAAATATGCCTATGCTGATAATGGTGCTGCCTGCAAGCAAAAGCAGGTTCTGATTCCAGCGATCCGCAAGATTGCCGAAAGGAACTTGAAATACGGCATTGACCAGGGTACGGCAGGCTATCACCATTCCGATTTCAGTACCGCTGGCATCCATCTGCCGGCTCATTAAAAGAGGCAAAAAGGCAAAAGTCGGCACCATGATGATCATGGTTGACATGCGCGCAAGCAAAATGCCTATCACTCGCTGGTTGCCAAGCATACGTCGGAAAACTTCAAAGATTTGCGCAGCCGTTCCGGCAACCGCCAGGGGCTTGCGGCGGGGAAGGATCGCTGCCACAAGAGCCGCCGATATAAAGCTTAGCAAAGCCATGGCGTAAAAGGCAGAATTTCTTCCCAGCAGGTCCAGGAAAAATCCGCCCAGCACCGGGCCCGCACCGATTCCGGAAAAAATGGCAATATTAAACATCCCCATGTATCTGCCGATATTTTTTCCGGCAGCCGCTTCTGTGATATAGGCCATGGCAATGGGGAATATAAATGCCGAACCCGCCCCGTGAAAAATGCGTATCAGCACCATATGACTCACAGAACCGGCAAGGGTGTAGATATAGCCGGTAATCCCGAATATTATAAGCCCGGCGACCAAAAATCCTTTCCGCCCGTGCCGGTCCGAGAGGCTGCCGACAAAAGGCTGCAGCAGTCCTCCGCTCAACGCAAATCCGGCCACGATAATGCCAAGGGCAAAGCCGGTGGCCCCGAGTTCTGCCGCGTATATGGGCAGAATCGGAACAATAATGCCCATGCCTATGAAAACGATGAATATGGCTGATAATATTGTGAATAAAACAGATTTTTGCATATCCTTCTGTCCGGCTGACAGGTTCCGGAAAGTGCCTTTAAAATTTTAAAGATACCGGCTTATTGGGCAAATTAAAATAGTTTAATGATGCTGTCTATTATCCGGTGCTGATCAATGATTTTATTGCGCAGCGCTTGTGTTTAACCGTCCGGAAAGATCGCAACTGTTTCACACCGCAAATAATCTGTTGCGCGTCAACTATATTAACGTTATTTATTAGATAGATAATAATTGACGGCTTCGTAAAAATCCAATATCTGCGTTGCGCTTCATCCCTCGGAATTTCACGTACGATAAGTGTGCTGCATTCCTCTGGATTTTGTGCGCCTTGATCTTGAACTTTTTATTTTGCCATCATGTTTTTACCCATAAAGCTGCTTATATGAATATATTTCTAACCAAAAGATGCGCCATTTTCAGTGCGGTATTTATAATCCTGGCGCTCATGCTGTTGTGTGCGCCTTTAATAGGTGCAAAAGAAAAAGATATATCCACAAATAATTCTCCTGTAGCCTCGGCCGCTGAAATTGATTACCCTCCTTTTTCTTTTATCGATAGAGACGGCAAAGCAAACGGTTTTTCTGTAGAATTAATGCGCGAGGCCCTGTCTGCAATGGACCGTGATGTTGTTTTTCGTAAAGGTCCATGGCCGGAGGTAAGACAGTGGCTGGAAAAGGGGGAAGTCCAGGCTTTGCCGCTGGTGGGCCGGACACCGGAGCGGGAACCCCTTTTTGACTTTACCTTCCCTTACATGTCTTTGCACGGAGCCATTGTTGTAAGAAAACCAGTCACAGACATCCAAAATCTTGAAGATCTCAAGGACCGCCGGGTGGCGGTGATGGAAGGCGACAATGCAGAGGAATTTCTGCGCCGCCAGAATTTCAGGATAAACATTCAAACAACACCTACATTTGACGAAGCCCTCCGGGAGCTTTCAGACGGAGAGCATGATGCCGTAGTCATTCAACGCCTTGTGGCGCTGCGGCTTATAAATGAATTGGGCCTCGATAACCTGGAGGTTGTAAACAAGCCTCTTGAAGGTTTCCGGCAGGATTTTTGCTTTGCTGTAAAGGAAGGAGATAAAGACTCCCTGGCGCTGTTAAATGAGGGCCTCTCGCTGGTTATGGCCGACGGTACCTATAGCCACCTGCATGCTAAGTGGTTTGCCGCATTGCAGCTGCCTGCGCACCGGAATATAGTGATCGGCGGGGATCATAACTATCCTCCATTTGAATACCTGGACGAAAACGGCAATCCCACAGGCTTTAATGTGGCAATCACTAAAGCCATAGCCCGGGAGGTTGGCCTTGACATAGAGATCCGTTTAGGACCCTGGGCGCAAATCAGGGAGGAATTGGCCGAAGGCAGAATAGACGCTATACAAGGCATGCTTTATTCTCCTGAACGGGATCTGACCTTTGATTTCACCCAATCATATACTGTAAATCATTACGTAAGCGTTGTTAGAAAAGGCGAAGTCACGCCGCCGGATAATGTTGACATGTTGAAGGGCCATGAGATTGTGGTGCAACAGGGCGACATTATGGATGATTTTGTCCTGGAAAACGGCCTTGAAGAGCAGGTTTCCATGGTTGACAGCCAGGAAGAGGCCTTACGGGAATTGGCCGGGGGGAAACATGATTGTGCCCTGGTTGCCCGTCTTACAGCCTTATACTGGATTGAGGAAAACGGGTGGGACAACCTGGCCCTTGCCAGGCGTTCTCTTGTTTCACCGGGATATGGGTTTGCCTTTCCGAAAAATCAAAAGGCTCTTTTGGCTCAATTTGGCGAGGGGCTGAAAATTTTAGAGAAATCCGGAGAGCTTCAGCAAATTCGTGATAAATGGCTTGGGGTCTACGAGGATTTGCCTCCCAGCTTTTCAGAAATGCTCAAATATATGGCTGTGATAGTTATTCCTTTGCTGCTGCTTTTCTCGGCTTTTTTCCTGTGGTCGTGGTCGCTGCGAAAACAAGTGGCAAATCGCACAAGAGAGCTCAGGGAAAGTGAAAATCAATACCGTCTTCTTGCAGACAACACTTTTGACGTGATCTGGACCATGACCCCGGCCACGGTTTTTACTTATGTGAATCCCGCTGTTAAACAGCTTACCGGCTATACACCCGAAGAATGGATCGGAAGCAAATTGTCGGATCACTGCACTGAGGCCGAATTTGAAAGGCTTACCAGTTTAATTGGCAGGGAAATTGACAAGGGCCCGGAGCATCAGAGTGTTGTCTTTGAGACCGAAATACTGCACAGGGACCGCAGCCCGGTTCCTGTTGAAATTCACGGCAGGGTAATTTTTGATGAAAACTTTAAGCCGACCATGCTCCAGGGGGTTACCCGCGATATCACGCAACGTAAACAAGCAGAACAGGCTTTGCGCAGAAGTGAAGCATTGTTAAACACCGTTGAAAGGATCGCCAAAATAGGAGGCTGGCAATGGGATGTGATCAATAAGGAAATGTTCTGGACTAAAGAGACATACCGGATACACGGATTTGACCCGGAGGGGTTTTCCCGGCACGCACAGGAGCATATTGATCAGAGCCTGAAATGTTATGCTGAAAAAGATCGTGCCAGAGTATGGGAAGCGTTTGAGCGCTGTTTGCAGGAAGGTGAGCCATTCGAACTGGAATGCAGCTTTAAAACTTTTAAAGGCAGGAATCTGTGGATAAGAACAACAGGCCAGCCGGTATGGGACGGCAATCGTATCGTTAAGGTAGTGGGCAATATTCAGGATATCACAGAGCGCAAGATGGCCGAGGAGGGGCTGAAAGAAAGCGAAAAACGGTTTCGGCTTTTTGTTGAAAGTGCCCCTGAGGCCATTTTTATCCAGACAGAAGGCTGTTTCGCATATTTGAATCCGGCTGCTGTTAAGCTGTTCGGCGCGGATTCAGACAAAGAGCTTCTGGGCAAACCTGTAATGGATCGTTTTCATCCGGATTATCATGAGGTGGTAAAAGAACGCATCAGATTGTTAAATCAGGAGAAAAAGCCCGTAAAACATCTTGAAGAGATATATTTGCGCCTGGACGGCAGTCTTGTGGATGTGGATGTATCTGCGGTTCCCTTTAATTATAGGCAAAAAGACGGCGCGCTTGTGTTTGTACGCGATATTACAGAGCAAAAACAAGCGGCTCAAAAACAAAAAGAACTGGAAAAACAGCTACACCTGTCCCAGAGAATGGAAGCGGTGGGAAGATTGGCAGGCGGTGTGGCGCATGATTTTAACAATTTACTATACATTATCCTCGGTTATGGCGAGATGGTGCTTGAAAATATGGAAAAAGACCATCCTGATTACGAATCTTTGACACAAATCTATGATGCCGGGATAAGAGCTAAGAATCTGACCCGTCAGCTCCTTGCTTTTGGCCGGAAACAGGTCCTTGAAATGCATAGAGTGGATGTAAATGTTGCAATATCAGATTTTAGCAAACTTCTTCACCGTGTTATAGGAGAAGATGTGAGTTTGAGGCTTCATTTGACCTCAGAGCCGTTATGGATAATGGCTGATACCTCCCAGGTTGAACAAGTTTTGATGAATCTGGCAGTCAACGCGCGCGATGCTATGCCGGAAGGAGGGGTTCTTACGATAGAAACCGCCGCCGTGGAGTTGGACGAGATCTATGCATCTCAAAAACCCGGCGTTACTCCGGGATCATATGCAATGATTGCCGTGAGTGACACCGGGCTCGGGATGGATCAAAAAACGCGTGATTCGGTATTTGAGCCTTTTTTTACCACAAAGGAAAAGGACAAGGGCACAGGACTGGGGCTTTCTACCTGTTACGGCATAGCCAAGCAGCATCGGGGAAATATATGGGTATATTCAGAACCCGGAGCAGGCACGACTTTTAAAGTTTATTTTCCCCTGTCGGCAAAACAGGAGGAAAACAAAGAAAAGCAAGCAGTTGAAAAAGATATGGGGCTTGACGGCACAGAGACGATCCTTGTTGTTGAAGATGATACTGTAGTCAGGCAGCTTACCTGCACGGTTTTAGAGCAGCGGGGGTATAATGTATTGGAATCCGAAGATGTCTATAACGCGGTTGAGCTTTCAAAAAATTATGAGGCATCAATACATTTGATGATCGTGGATGTAATCATGCCTGGCATGAAAGGCCCGGAGATTTATAGAAATGTTTCTGTTCATCATCCGGAAACAAAGGTGCTTTATATGTCCGGTTATACCGACAATGCCATTGCCCATCAAGGCATACTTGAGCACGGCGTTCATTTTATTCAAAAGCCGTTTTCTGTCAGGGATTTGGCGGCCAAAGTCCGCAACATGCTGGATTAATTAAGATATTATGCTTTCAGCAGTTCCCGGTAAACCTGTTGGCCCATGATATTTTTTCTCTTTACACGCTGGTTTTATACTTATTCTTCCGTGCCGCTCATCCCTGTTTGGATTCTTCTTGTTTGCGCAGCTCTTTTCTGAGAATCTTGCCTACCGCCGACTTTGGCAGCTCCTCGCGGAACTCCACTATCCTGGGCGCCTTATAGGCGGCCAGCTTGGTCCTGGCAAATTCCATGATATCCTTGTCTGTTGCCTGCTCACCCGGTTTGAGCACGATAAAGGCTTTTACCGTCTCTCCGCGGTATTCGTCGGCTACGCCAATGGTCACTGCATCGGCCACTTTTGGATGCTGGTAGAGCACCTCGTCGACTTCCCGGGGGTAGATGTTGTAGCCGCCGGCAATGATCATATCCTTTTTTCGATCCACTATATAAATATAATCATCCTCGTCCATAACCGCGATATCACCGGTATAAAGCCAGCCGTCCTCGGTCAGCTGGTTGCGGGTTTCTTCCGGATTGTTCCAGTATTCGGCCATCACAAGCGGGCTTTTAAACAGGATCTCGCCCGGCTCGCCCCTGGGCACGTCTTGTTTGCCATCGACCAGATCAACCAGGCGGATATCTGCGTCCGGAAACGGTACTCCGATGCTGCCGGTTTTCTTAAGGCCCATGACCGGGTTGGATATACCAAGGGAAGTGGTCTCTGACATGCCCCAGCCTTCGCTGTAGTTAATCCCCATATCGCAGACCCGGTCGATCAACTCGGTTGCAAGCGGGCCGCCGCCGCTGTTAAACAGCCCTATCCGCCGGTCCAGCTCCAGCTCATCTGCCCTGGGATGATTGATAACCGCGTTGATCATGGTGGGAACCGCCGGGAAGAAATTGATTTCATCAAAGCCTGATATGATGCCCATAAGCTCGTCCACCTCGAAGCGGGGAACCAGCACCTGGGTGGCGCAGTTATAAATTGACGTGTTCAGGACCACTATGGTTCCGTAAACGTGAAAAAAGGGGAGCACTGCAAGGTTGGTCTGCCGTTCGGTCGGAATTCTGGAGAGAAAGGCTGCTCCCCAGCTGGCCGCCTGTATGGTGCCGGCCACAAGGTTTTGATGGGTAAGGACCGCGCCTTTCGGGATGCCGGTGGTGCCGCCGGTAAATTGGATCAGGGCCGGGTCCTGTGGCTTGATGTCCACCCTGGGAGGCCCTGCGTTTGCCGCGTTATCCAAAAGTTCTGAGAAATGCCGCCATCCCTCCTCGAGTTCCAGCTCCCTGGCCGTGCTGACCGGAAAACCTTCTATAAAATCCGTAACCCTGGTGACAATTACCCGTGGAATCCGGACACGCTGGGTCAGGGAACGAATATTGGGCAGTACCATATCAAAGGTAAAAAGCGTGCTCACCCCGGTGTTTTCACAAATAGCCGACAGTTCATCAGCCGTGTACATGGGGTTTAAATTGACCACGACAGCACCCAGGGAAAGGGTGGCGTAAAAAGCGATCACATACTGAGGGCTGTTGGGCAGGTGCACTGCCACCCGGTCTCCTTTTTTAACCCCCATCTCCCCCATTATTCTGGCCATTGCCAGCACTTTTTTTCTGAGCGTCCAGAAGGTGGTCTTTGAGCCATAAAAATCAAGAGCGGGTTTGTCAGGAAAGAGCTTGGAGGCCTGCATCAGAAATTCACTTGCGGGTATCTGCGGATACTTGAATGTTTCGGGCACCTGAAAATCATAATGCCGCTGCCATGGTCTGTTTTGCATAGAGTCACCTCTTTTTTCCAGGTTTGCATAAAACAAAAAAACCCGGGCCTGCCTGCACCGGGGGCTTGGATTATCCGCGTTTTATAAGATTGAGTATGAAAACCTTCAAGATATGCGACCGCTCACTTAAATGGCGTTTAATGATAAAAATCTTTGCCATTATACCGAATGCAGTTTCGCGGAAATGGACACAAATTTCAAGCAAATTTTTTTTAAAACAACAGCAAAAAGCCCGGCTTCACGAAGCACGAATCGCCCGGTTTCTCCCTCGGGTAAAGTGAGGATCGACAACCGGGCGATCAGGATCTGTTCTTTCTTTTTTTATCTGTACCTGCAGAAGATCTTATCTCTGCAAATTTTCAATTACTGTGGCCACACCGAGGCCGCCGCCGCAGCAGGAACTAAAAAAACCATACTTGCCGCTGTTTCGAATCAGGCTTCTCATGGCAAACATGCCCACCCTGGCGCCTGAGGCGCCATTGGGATGACCAAAAGCAATGGCCCCGCCCATGGGATTCCATTTTTCCATGTCCACTTTTTCGCCGGTCTGGTTTTCAATTTCCTTAATCACGGCCAGGTTCTGCACTGCAAAAGCCTCGTTACACTCCATGTGATCCATTTGCGAAAGCTTGAGCCCGGCACGCTTTAATGCTTTTGGCACTGCATAGGCCGGAGCAATCCCCATAATCCTGGGATCACAGCCGGCTTCCGCACCGGTGATCCACTTGGCCATAGGTTCATAGCCGAGCTCATCGGCTTTTTCCCGGCTCATCATTAACAGGAATGCAGCTCCGTCGTTTTGTCCGGAAGCATTGCCTGCGGTAACAGTCCCGTCTTTAACAAACGCGGGCGGCAGCTTGGCCATCCCCTCCAGTGTGCTCTGGGGCCTGGGATGCTCATCTGTATCAAAAATCACCTCAGGGGTCTTGCGGGTGGCAGGAATGGTTACCGGCACGATCTCGTCTTTAAAGTATCCTGCATCCATGGCTGCCTTGGCCCGCATCTGGCTGTTGTATGCAAATTCATCAGAAGCTTCCCTGGGGATGTTATACTTTTTTTGAAGGTTTTCGGCGGTCAGGCCCATGCCTATGCATTCCTCGGGCACGGGTGAAAGCTGCTGCTGGATTGGCATGGGCGGGATCAGGCGGTAAGGCGGTGTGGACATGGAAAACTTTGCCGGAAGTTGACTATAGGACTCCATCCCTCCGGCAATAACGATATCTGCCTGGCCTGCCAGAATCTTCCAGGCCGCGTGATTAACGGAGTCAATCGCCGAGCCGCACTGCATCTCCACATAAGATGCAGTGGTTTCATACGGCAGTCCCGCATACAGGGTAATCCACCTGGCCGGGTTAATTGCATGGGAACAGTGGGCTGCAGATCCTGCCATTACGGTTTCCACATGGGCTTTTTCCGCAACTTTGGTTTTATCCAGCAGCCCTTTTAAAGCAATCCCGCCGAGCTGGGAGCAGAAAAAGTCCCGAATGGTTCCGCCCATGCGTCCGAATGCAGTTCGCACACCGTCAACAAAAACAACTTCCCTATCAGCCATAATAAAACCTCCAAAATTGTTTAGTTTTTAACCGAGTTTTTTCCCTATTTAATAACCACGCACTGACGTATAGCAGAAAAAATAAAAAATGTCTAAACAGTATGCTCTCGTAAAAAGCCTGATTTTAGATGGCGCCGGAAAAAGTTCAAGATCAAGGCTTGCGCAATTTTGAA
>CAZVFQ010000090.1:0-13209 GCA_964626455.1 uncultured Desulfobacteraceae bacterium
CAAAACATTTCAGTATCTCTTATAGCACTAGATATGTCAAGGAATTCCTGAAGTTAGCAGCAATTCTCGGTGAAAGGTTTTTGTTTGGTGTTAATCCAGGTAAGTTGAGAGGAGTTCAGGCCTTTTTGGATGACAAGGAAGCCAAAAAACCGTTTATTAAGGGCAAATTTGTATAGGTATCAAGGAAACCGGAAAATAAAATCCTTTACCTGTCACGATCAGTATATGTGCATGGCATTCGCCCAGATGACATTTCGAGAAAGCCTTCGGGATATCGAAGCCTGCCTCAAAGCCCAAGAGAAAAAGCTTTACCATATGGGCATTCAGGGCACTGTAGCGCGAAATACACTGGCGCATGCCAACAAAGTCAGGGACTGGCGAATTTACGCAGATTTTGCGCAATCTCTGATCAAAACCGCCAGGCAATTATACCGCGGCGACGAATTGGATCTGGAGCTGGACAATACAGTCTACGCACTGGATTCATCCACCATCGATCTTTGTCTGAACATATTTCCCTGGGCGGAGTTTCGCGCCACAAAAGCAGCGATAAAGCTCCATACCCTTTTGGACCTGCGCGGCAACATACCGGCTTTCATTCATATCTCCGACGGCAAAGTCCACGATGTAAACATCCTGGATCTGATCGCTTTCGAAGCCGGAAGCTTCTATGTCATGGATCGTGCCTACGTGGACTTCACAAGATTGTATTCCATGAATCAGCATCAGGCTTTTTTTGTAACCCGCGCAAAATCAAACCTGAAATTCCGGAGAATATATTCACATCCTATCGACAAGGCCACCGGATTGAAGTGCGATCAGACAATCACTTTAACCGGAGTATACACTTCAAAACAATATCCGGACAAACTCAGGCGCATAAAGTTCCACGATGCAGAAACCGGCAAAATCCTTGTATTTTTGACCAACAATTTTTCACTGCCTCCTATCGTTATAACCGAGCTTTACCGCAGCAGATGGCAAGTGGAGCTTTTTTTTAAATGGATCAAACAGAATCTGCGCATAAAGGCCTTTTACGGCACTACAGAGAATGCAGTAAAGACTCAGATCTGGATTGCCGTCTCGGTTTATGTGCTGGTGGCGATCATAAAGAAACGGCTGAACACGGATATGAGTCTCTACACAATGTTACAGATTTTGAGCATCACCATTTTTGAAAAAATTCCATTAAATCAGCTATTTAAAAATACTAGTTACGAAAATACCGATGAGCAATTTTATAAACAGCTAAAATTATTCAATTAAACGTTGGGACATTAATGCACACCCATGTCAAATTGTACACTGCGGCTATGCCTCGACAGGAGTTCGAATTCTGGACCCATGAGGAATTCAAGATTCAAAGCGCTAATTAGGCAGGAGGCCGTACTTAAGAAAGTCCTGGCAAGAAGTGCCCCGGAACGTTTGGTTTCAGACCTGCATGTACCTTTTATTTTTTTTCAGTCATGAACATAAAATAGCGCAGATGGGATCAGGGATGGGTGGAGTCAGTTTTCAGAGATTTCAACATCGGTAGCAGTTCGGGGACATCGTCCTGAATTATGCTCCAGAGGGTGTCGTTGTCGATGCCAAGATATCCGTGAATGAGCTGGTTGCGGGTGGCGATGATCATCCTCCAGGGGATCTCAGGATGGGCAGCACGAACATCGTCGGGAATGTGGGTTGCGCCTTCGCCGATTAATTCCAGATTGCACAAAGTGGCGTCATATGTCATTCCGCTCGCCTCGAAACCCGCTTAGTCAAGGCCTTCAGTGTACGCCATGACTTTTTCAGCAAAATCTATCATATCGTCGAGTTAAAAACGCCATTCGCGTTTGCTGGTATCAGACATTGACCCGCTCCCGTTCGATATAAGGGCGCAATTCCGTTCGCAGGGCCTTTTCGGTTACCAGGTCAACCGGGCAGCCGAGAAGGTCTTCCAAGTAGAACTGTACACCGAAATAGCGCCTCGAGGTGGCTGGACCGTCAAAGGCCACCAGTATATCAACATCACTGACACTGGTTGCATTTTCACGTGCGGTGGAGCCGAATAATGCCAGCCTGGTCACCCCGAATCGGTCCTGCAATTCAGGTTTACTCCTGCTCAGCAGTTCAAGGACGCGCTGTCTATCCATTGTTCAACCCTGCAAAGATTGCTTATAAGGACCTTCACGCGAATGAGATCATTGGGCGCGCACGGGCCATTCAAAACTACACAACAATATAACATCTGCTATTAGGTGTACAAGTTAAATTGTCAGGGTTGCGAATAAGAGTTCCTCTGGAACTATTGATTAGAACCAGCGTTATACACAGAAAAGGAGACATAATCACCTTTGGGTCTTAGTAAAGAATGCGGCTATGGCCTGGCGGCAGTATTGCCGGATCGAGCTCAGTGGGCAATATCAGAGCCATGGTGCAAATTTGGACAACATCCGCACTTCTTTCTTTCATGGCAAGCATGTTCCATTTTTAAATTATTGAATACCATTAATATTTCCCCAATTCTGGTGTCTCCGGCCAGGCAATCGAACATATTTATTAAATAGCCGTTTTTATTGATTTATAATTTTAACCAGTTCAACCCGCCGATTCTGTGCCCGGCCATCTTCATCCTCATTGCTGGCTACAGGAGCCCATGGACCCAACCCGCGCGGGGTAAGCCGGTCTTCGGAAACACCGTGTTCGGATGTCAAAAAATCAACTACTGACGCTGCACGCTGCTGCGACAAATCCATATTGTAATCAATGTCTCCGGTGGCATCGGTATGGCCAACAACACCAAGTTTGAGTTCGGGGTTTTGCTCAAGCAGATTAGCGATTTCGTCAAGCGTCGATTCGGATTCATCTTTTATCGTGGATTCATCTGTATCGAAGTAAATGCCATAAATACGAACGCTTCCTTTTTCATTAATATCGTTTGTCATAGCCCCGGCATCTATTTTAACCTCAACCTTGCCGGTCTCCATAGGCTTTTCTTCGACGATTTGAAGCACAAAGTTGGGTTTAGCCTTCCTTAGAACTGTATTAACAGAAACAACGATATCCCCTTCCGGATCGGGAAGTCGGGCAAAAAAATAGTAGGGATTCTTCCCTAAATAAGTCAACTCATTAAATTTCACACCGTCAATTTAGATGGCGCCGTAAAAAGTCCAATATCTGCGTTACGCGCAATTTCTCAGAATTTCACGTACGGCTAAGTACGCTGCATTCTTCGAAATTGCGCAGGCCTTGATCTTGAACTTTTTACGGCGCCATCTAAAATCAGACTTTTTAAGAGTGCATCAATTTTAAAATCGGCAAATTCACCGCATTTCTCATCATCTCCGGCGCCGCATTCATAAACGATTTCAAAACCGGCATCCCGGAGTGCCATTTGATAGTTGCGATGGACTTCCAGGGATGATCGTCCTTCGGGCACCACATAATGGATACGGGTAACCTTTCCTTCAAACGCGGTTTCTTGAATTTCTCCATCTTCCATTTCCGTGGCTAATACAAGCCGGTCGTAAGCATACTTCTCATAGCCACGAATGTAGGAACCTTCATAACGCGAAATCATCGGGTGGTCCTTGCTTCCTTCCACATCCTCTTCCGCCCGGGCGGATGTTGAAACCGTGACGGAAAAAACAAAAATCAGTGCAGTAAAAAATAAAATATTTTTTTTTAAACATGCTGAAACCTCCTTGTTGTTAAAACTTAACCTTCGGGGTTTTTAGTCGGCCGAATCTGATTGCACCTCCATAAAGATTGGCCTTACAATGATTGTTGATTTGATCTTGAATGTGGTCTAAGGGTAAAAAGATGGATTAAATAATTAGCGCGGCAACCTGCTTATAAATTATAATTATCAAATCATAGGATAGCTTACAATATGTGATTTGTATTAAAAAAACCGATGACCGGACGTATTTGGAAAATAGCAAACGAGTATAAACCGGAACTTCGTGGAATTGTGGTGGAACCATTGTGAAGCGCAAATGTCGTTGCTTGGTAAATCCCGAAAAGAATTTCTAACACCGCGCAAGCCGTAAAATTTTTGTATATAAAGACAGGGGATAAAGATGAGGCATCATACTAGGGTCAACCTGGGAAACTTAGCCCTTTCCATATCAGAAGCCATGGACCTGGCAAGCCCTTTATTGATTAACCATCAGCAAAGAGCGGCTTTTACTGTATGGGAAAAGGGTAAAGCTGCCGGGCTTTCAGAGAAAAGGCTGGGCAATGTTTTCAGTGCGGCGTTGCTTCATGATATCGGTGCCTTGTCATTAGAAGAAAAAGTCGCTCTCAGGAATTTTGAATTTGAAAATATTGAGGAACATGGTGTTTACGGCCAGCTTCTACTTCAGGATACGCCCTGGCTGCGTGAAGCGACCGGACCGATACGGTTTCATCACCGTGACTGGAGGCAATGGGATGAGCCAATTGAAACTCCCCTTGTTTTTGACTCGCAGTTGCTGTTTCTCGCGGACTTCCTTGAACGCGCCATAAATCGGGAGCAATACATTCTTCATCAACATGAGGATATTATATCAAAGATAAACTCTCTTGCCGGCTCTTCAATACATCCTGATGTTGTCGATCTTTTCACTGAAGTCTCCGAGAGGGAAGAGTTCTGGCTCGACCTTGTTTCGCCAAGGCTATATTCCCTGCTCTTTAATGAAGGACCCTTTAGAAAAACAGAACTGGAGTTTGATGATTTATGCTCAATATCCGAGCTTTTCCGAAATATTATAGATTTCCGGTCCCGTTTTACTGCAACCCATTCTTCCGGAGTTGCGGCCTCCGCATTTATGCTGGCCAGAATCTTCGGGCTTGCGGAAACAGAAGTGGAACTCATGGAGGTTGCCGGGAACCTGCACGATCTTGGCAAGCTGGCGATCCCCAACAGCATACTTGAAAAGCCAGGCAAACTTACCAGAAAAGAAATGGCTGTCATGAAATCACACACCTATTATACCTATTCAATAATCAATACCATAGGAGGGCTTCAGCAAATAGCGCAGTGGGCCGCCTATCACCATGAAAGACTTGACGGCTCAGGATATCCATTTCATTGCATCGCGCCTGAGCTGTGCACAGGTGCACGGATAATGATGGTCGCGGATATGTTTACTGCCCTGGCCGAAGACCGGCCGTACAGGAAAGTTATGTCCAAGGATCAAATCATTAAAATAATCAAACAATTCTCCGATACTTGCCTGCTGGATGACAAGATTGCAGGCCTTCTTTTTGAAAATTATGAGGAAATCTCCTCATATACTGCCGAAAGGCAGGCGATGGCCAGAGATTTCTATGAAAAACAGCTTGCCCCCGGGACCTGATAAACGAAAAAAAACGCGGCCTGCCCTGCTTGCTGATTAACAGTTATTCAGCAGTTCCGAATGGGGTTCAGCATTAATTCTTTGCGCCACCGATCATTTAAGCGCTGTCATCAAGCCGGACTGGGTCGGCCCGGTAAAGGAGAAACGCGTGATGTCTTTGAAGCCGGCAGCCTTCAACATATCTTTGATTTCACTTTCGGTGTAAGCGCGGCCGTCTTTTGTTCCGACAAGCATGTTCAGGGAAAACAGCGCCGGAAAAAGCGGCTGGGTACGGCTGTCATCCAGAATGAACTCGTGGATGATTATCATGCCGCCTTCCTCCATGGCCCGCCAAGCCTTACGGATTATCTGCTTGCAAGCATCATGGCCCTCCCCGTGCAGGATATGAGACATCCATACCACGTCATATCCTCCGGGAAGCTCCTGGTGCAGGTAATTACCATCTTCAAAGCCGATGCTCTCTGTCATGACGAAGCGCTCAATGGTTTTTTCAGCAAACGGACGGGTAGTGGGCAGATCGAAAATTGTGGCCTTGAGTTCCGGATACTTCCGGCAAAAATGAATCGCATAGGTGCCGGGCCCGCCGCCTACATCAAGAAGCCGGCGCCTTGCTTCAAGGCCAACCTCGGCCACAATCTGCGGAGCCGTCAGTGAGGCAATGTTAAACATCCCCATGAGAAACGCTTCACGCTCGTCCTTGTTTTTCCGGGTTTCATCATTATCTGCTTCCGGTTCCCTTACCGGATTTCCAGTTTTCACGCTCTCATCCAGTCTGCGCCAGTAATCTACAAGATAGTGATGGTGCATAATCATGTAGCCGATATAATCAGGAGAGTTCTTTGATAAATATTTCGCCGCAGCCCCGGTATTGGCGTACATGCCATTGTCCCTTTCTGTCAGCTCCATAGCAGTTAGCGCGTCCAGAAGCCGGGTTATAGCATCGACATCCGCGCCCAGCCGGGCGGCGATATCTTCGGCTGCAAGTCTGCCTTCCCCGATAACCGTGAACACGTCGAGCTTGACTCCCGCATGGAGAGTACAAGTTTTCCAGAAATATCCCGACGTTTCCAGAAGCGTGCCGGGATGCCATTTTTGTGCCGCCATGATAACTCCTTGATCTTGCCTTTAATTTCTGAGGGTGACTTTCCGAACTCATCCAAGTAAAGGTATCAGACGGTTTTAAGTCTTTCAAAATAAATCAAACAAGATGTTTTATGCAGATTTTTGAAAAATTTTTCCAGGTAAAGTCTCTGGTCTTATGAAAACAATATCGACCGGGCCATATTGACAAAATTGCGCGCCCAGAAACCGGGCCGGTAAATCGTGCCTGGGATGTGCCGGCAGATCCTTTTGGAATTGTCAGCCGGCAGACAACAAGATTGCCCTTCAATAACTGCAGGCAGGTGTTGGTTTCTGAGGTAAACGGGGTTATTATTCTCCAACGGGACAGGCGAATTCGCACTTCCGGCACCAGTCGGTTACAAGGATCAAAGCGCCTTTAGAATCTCTTTGACCACTGTCAATAGGATGGTCACGATCTGAATTGAGGCGCTGGATACAGGTCTGTCGATCATATTGTCCAGGGGCAAACGCATTTTCAGGGCAGGCCTTTCGGCAAGGCATGGCACAGCCCTGGCAGGGCTGGAAATCTTCCGGCGGTCGGCCGGACGGAAGTCTACCTTCGATCAATACCGCACGAAGCCGGACTCTGGGGCCCCATTTTCGGTCCAGCAGCAAGTTATTTTTTCCCACGACACCCAGTCCTGCGAACACGGCAGCATCTTTGAGATACACCCCTCCCTTTTCCACGTGATAGGGCAGCTGCTGTGCACGAACCCCATGAGTCTTAAACAGCCAGTTTCCTAACTCCTCAGATATTTTCGTCATTTTCCGGTTTCCCGCGGTATTGCCGCGGTCAAACCAGTCGAGCCGTGGATCATCTTCTGGATGATGCATGGCCAGCACCAGAAGAGAGCGGGCGTTTGGCAGCCACGGAGTCGTTTTTTCTGAATGGTTGGTTTTCCAATTGCCCACGGCTACGGTCTTGTAGGAGGGGCCACCCAACACTTCATCGAGATCGGCAATCCCTGCTCTAAAACCGTCCCATTTTTCTGCCTCGGCAATCAGTTCCCCTGCCAGTTGGCGATGTTGAGTCATATTCTCTCCCGTTTTTTGGGGTCCTCCCAATTGATACCCTCTAACATACAGATTACACGACAAACGATGGGAAAGCAAATTCCGACCATAATACTTGTGTATAAATCTAAAATCCAGCACTACGGCTATGCCCCGACAGCAATGCGAATCCAGGGCCAGAGCGGACTATCAGATTAAATGTGTAAATTCCAGGATGGGCGGGAATAAACGATATAGTTGGTAAAAGTAAAAGAAGACATCGCCCTCTCCCTCTTCGGGGAGAATAAAACCAAAACCCCGATCGGAAACAGTTTTTTCAATAATATACATCCACTGTACTATGGAAGAGGAAGGGGTGAAGTCCCTGAAACGCATAGTAGATCAATGCGCCCAGACGCTATCCGAGCAGAATCTTTGCCTTGAAAAAACCGAAACACGGATTGAAAAAACCAGGGAACAGGTGGTGGTAAATTTTTACCCTTGTTCTGCAAGGATCTCCAAGGCCTTGGAACTAAAATAACTGCTATCAGATTCTGCGGCTTTGCGCAGAAGTTGCCTGGCCCGGTTTTCTTCCACCCCCTGAACCAGCATCAGCTTGCCAGCCAGGACATGGAGCTGCATACGGTAGGGGGATTGCGCGGGCATCAGAATCAGAGCCTCGCGGTAGTATTCCAGAGCCTTGTCCTTGTCCCGGCCGGCATACCAGGGAAGCACTTCATAGTAGAGGCCCATGTGCATTAGCAGGACAAAGCCGTTATATTCCCTTTCGATTTCGTAGGCCTTCTTCAAGTGTTTTTGCGCCTTATCCTTGAGGCCCTCGCTGAGAATAGACCATATGCTCGCGCCCTTGGCGTAGCCCCCGACGTTGACCGCGTAATAGTAATGTCCTTCCACTTTCTCAGGTTCGAGCGCGATGGCCTTTTGCGCTAGGTCCATTCCTTGCTTGCCAAAGGACGCGCCAATCTCTTCCAGGTTATCCAGTTCGCCGATCACGGCCATCCGGATGATTACGCGGCAAGACCTGGAGGCCTTCCAAAACGCCTCGTAACTGTTCGGATGCTGTTGGGCGATTTGTTTGTAGAGTGTTACCGATTGCTTAAGGCTGTCCATGCTCCCCTCGGCATACAGCAGGTTCGCTCTGTGCAGTTTCTCCTGTTCCTGGGCTGCAGCCGGGGTATTGAGGAATCCGACCATAATCACAAGGCATGCCAGAAAAGCCATGAGCATCCCGGCTTGCTTGTTAAGGGTCTGAATTAATAGAGTAAAAAATTTTTTTGTCATTCAGAAAATCCTAATGGTTCATTTTCTTATTCAGGACTCGTCCTGATTTTGCCTTCAGTCCGCAAACGGGCATGTCGGCTGGAGTCGTTTTAGCCCCGGAAGCCACTCCGCTAATGGCAAAGCAGTCAAAGGCCTCTCGGTGCGGGGACTGTTTGGCTTTACCTTGCCGGGTTGGCATACACCGCGATTGAGCAGGGCTGAACCGATTCTTCACCCCGGAATCACAGTTAGACGGCAAAACTATGTCTTGTTGGATTCTTTGTGGTTGCGAAAAGGAGAGTTTCAGGAAGTGGGATTCCAGGCTTTTCCTGGCGGGAGCCCGGAAGTTGATTTTACCTTGCCTATCGCACCTTCTGAGAAACCGAATTTTATGTTCTATATAAGACGCTTTGCGTAAACCTTCAAACCAACCAAGAACTATTATTTAATATACTGCGCATTCTGAATTTGTCAAACTAAATTGCCTATGTGCCAGCAATCTCGATGAAGGTGTCAAATAATTCACAAATAAGATTTTGATGATGCCAAAATAATGATTTCATTTCACGGCTAGCACCACGGCTATACTCTTTTAGCAATTCGAATTTCAGGCCGGAGCAGATTGGTGGATTCAATGTGCAAATTTCTGGAGGTTCAGAAATATTCCATCCCGTGGCAAGCAGCCCTACAACGGACTTCATTTCTAATTTTGATGCTCTCGTAAAAAGCTTCTTACATCGCCTGATGTTTTTACAGGAAGGAAACGTCAGTTTACTTCCTGCAAAAATACCGCAAAGCGGGATCAATTGCTTTTTACGGTGCCATCAATTTTAGCCTCAAAAACTTTTTTCCGCAATTGGATAAAGCACGGTTTTGGGATTAATACACATTTGAAGCCTTGTTGTGCAACATCGGCCAGAAAAGTGAAAAAGGCAGTCAATACTTTACAAACCGTAGCTACACAATTATATTATTATAAGTATTTACCAATAATCCAAGCCGGGAGGGAGTTGAAAAAATAATTGCAAAGTCGATAAAAACTGGATTGAGACCGAGGGTAAAGTCAAAGAGGCGATCATTGACGTCTTGGAAAAAGAGGTAAATTAAAAAGCCGGAATAAATGATTAAAAACAGGTGAGAAAAAGCCTCTACCAGAATTTTTCTATCGCTGCTGCTTATGTTTGCACCATACTTGATCTTTCCGGCATCTGTCTTTAGGTTGTGGCATAATGCAGTGTCGCCAAGGAGATTGGTATGCAGATTACATCAGTTGATCATATCAGCTATGCGGTAGCCGATATTGATAAGACCACCGAAGCCTGGTCAAGGCTCTATGGCATCGGGCCCTGGAAGTATACGGAAAACGGCGGTACCGATATAAAGGGCCGGCCCTGGAAAATCCGTATGGCATTTGCCTATGTCGGCTCCATGGAGATGGAGCTGGTCCAGTGCTTGGAAGGCCGGATCTTTCAGTCCAAATTTCTCGATACCTGGGGCGAAGGGGTCCACCATATCGGCTTTTTTGTTGATGATGTGGATGCGGAAGTGGCCAGGCTGGTCAAAGAAGGCGCGAAGCTTTTCATTCACGATCCTGGAAAATTCGCTTATCTGGATGCGGGCGGCCCGGGCGGCGCAATTTTTGAGCTCATGCAGCGGCGTGATTGAAAAATAAGCGGGCGCGGAAATCATGTTGCGTGATTCCGGCCTGGCAGCCGGCAGATTCTGGCAATATCTTATACTTCCTGTCGGGTTTGACATAGTCTTTTTAAAGAATATGCCCGGGATTCAACGGCGTTATGAAAGCAGATCTTTCTTTTTTTCTTCAAATTCCTTTTTGTCAATTTCCCCGCGCGCATAGCGCTCCTTGAGAATTTCGAGGGCCGAAGACGGAGCATTTGAAACGGAAGAATCTCCGGATCTGGTCTGCACAAGCAGCCACTTTATGAGCAAAACAAGCCCTATGATCAGCAATATCCAGAAGGCTATCATAAAAATCCCACCAAACCAGCCCATTCCGCCCATCATTCCGGGCCCCATGTGCCAGTCACCATATCGCCCCCCCTTGGGCAAAAGCCGGGCCGGTTATACAAAACAGCGACAGAAAAAGAAATCCAGAGTGAATTTTTAAAAATATTTTATACATCATTTCAATACTCCTGTTTTTGTTTTTTGTTTAGACTCCGGGTACCCTTTCGCATCCGATAACTGCCGCGGTCTTCTTAAAACAGGCGGCCGGGCCCGGTTTCAGATAAATTAAATGCCAGAAGAATCATTGTGAAAAAATGCGCCCATGACACTCCCAGGATTCCCTCCTGCCTTTCTGCGTACTGGCAGCACCTCGGCGAAATAGTCATCCAGCCCGATTTCATCGGCCGGCATATGCTTTGCCAACTCCTCAAGCGCACGGGATGCCCCCATGACCGAGCGCATTTCAATCCAGTGGCCAGGCAGCATTATGTCGATCAGGGTGGCAAGCTCCCAGAAGCGTTTTTTGAAATCCTCCACCATGTGGGCGTGATGATCGCCATGGCCGCCGTGCGTTTTCAGATCCTGTTCCGATTCATGCCGGGTCCCTGTCAAACCATGCTCCTTTCTGTTACGAACAATAAGGCGTCATAGGAGCGGATTGAACATAGGCCTGCACATTTTGCGGCGTCCACACCGCAATGATGGCGTAGCAGAAAAATGGGGGCCTCCCTGCAGGCGATTTTCTCCGGGTCGGGGAATCCCCTGACTATCTGCGATCCCGGTCCGTGCCATATGACCGGTAAGAAGGCCTTTGCTGAAAATCCCTTAATTGTTCCCGCTGCTCGTCGGAAAGCATATCGTAAATCCTGTTTCGGTTTTCAACAGGTGTTTCAAGCATTTCCGCCTGTTTCCGGCTCATAGTCTCACGCAAATCCCGAACTTTTGCCGGATCCGGCCTGTCTGCTGTCATTTCTTCTATAAGCTCGTCGCGTATATCCATGATATCAAGCATGGTTTCCATTTGCTTCCGCCGTGCCTGGCTTTTAAGGGAGCCAATTTCATCCTGCTGGTTTTCCGTCAGATCGAGCTGATAGAAACAACCGGCCATATATGGACCCATCATGCACATTGCAGGATTCCGGCTTCTTCAAAAAAACATTACCGCGACCCGCCTCTTGGTCAAATAATATTTGCCGGCCGGCCGGCAATTTTTCCCATTCAACTATCCTGGAATTAACCCTTGAAAGTGTTAATGCGATAAGTCTGTTGTCATCTATAATAATTCTGACTATATGGCATTCGTTAGTCGATGCATCCCGTCCCGGCTGCGTTGCTCGGCGCTCAAATACTCTCGGTATTCTCGCTTCTCGCGCTTTGCGGTACGGGCGCCTCCACCACCTCTGTGCGTCACTGTATTTGTGCCCGGAACCACTAAGGTATCTCAATAAAACCCGGCGGCAGCTGGCGGACATCAAAGATGCATCAGTTTCATCCTGCCTGTTCAGATCCGCCCGGCAGGTCTCTACATTTGCCAATTCTTCCTTTTCTCTACCACGCGGGCCGTTTTAGTCTGCAGCCAGCCATCCAGATCCGGCTCCAAATAAAAAGCCGGCTGCAAAAGATCCTGGTCCGGCCCCAAGACTCCCCGAGCTATAACCTTCTCGGCCAGGGCGGTATGCGGATAAATACGAATCCCGACGGTAACCTTCACGGATTCCAATTCTAATTTCTCTGCAAACTCAATACTTTCCTGCAACGAATCCCTGGTTTCGTCCGGTCCGCCCAGCAACAGGAAACCCATGCGTGATATGCCATAAGCCCCTAACTCCCGGGACGCCTGCTGCACGTCCCCGGGCGAGAACCTTTTTTTCATTGCTCTCAGGACTCCAGGGCTGCCGCTTTCAAATCCCAGAGACGTAGCCACGCACCCGGCCCGCGACATTTTCTCCACCAGGCGCGAATGGAGACGGGTTGGATAAATAATGCATTGCCAGGCAATATCCAGTTCCTCCCGAATCAAGGCATTGCAAAGTTCTTCCGCATACGAGGGGGGAAAATTGAAAGTGTTGTCCACGAAAAAAAACCTTTTATATCCGGCTGCTGTATAGGCACGAAGATTGTCCAGTGCTGTACAAACGGATTGGCAGCGAATAAAATCGCCCTCAATAAACGGGGTGGAACAATAACTACAGTACAGGGGACACCCGCGCCTGGTCTGGAAGGGCATCCAAATCTCTTCACGGGGCACATCATCGGGAATATCCAGGTGTTTACCGGTCAGGAATTATTGCAACATGAAGGGTCGTTTATTGGTCCCTGGCAGGCGTATGGGGTTGCACTGCGCCGGCGGGGCATGACTTTTACTTCAAGTCTTGTTGAATTGGAAGCCATGGCTTTTGCCCGAAAACTAAAGGGCTCCGGGTAAGAGATAAGTTAAGGGCGTCGTCGTCTCCGGCTAAAAGGACGTTATATTATTTGGGCACAATCCTCATAATCCTGTCATCGTCGTCAGCCGGATGGC
>CAZVFQ010000091.1:0-12957 GCA_964626455.1 uncultured Desulfobacteraceae bacterium
CTCGCTACGCCCGGCCGGCGAACTCGCACACTATCGTGTGCTCAAACAAGCGCCGCCGCCTGGCGCCGCTCGCCGGCAGATGCTTGCCGGCCCTCATGCAATGTGCCCTCAAAGCCCGCCCCGGTTTAGCCGCATGGTACAAACTGTTAAGATTGTAATTTACAGGAGGACTTTACCGAAAGGATTTTTTCTTAAACCAATGATCCTGAAATAGCCCGGAAACAAAACCCGGAGTCTCCCAGATCTTGGATCAAGGGCAGCCGGGGTGGTTTGTGAGTCTGCATTGAGCGGTTTCGGGTTAATTCGGCCGAAGGCTTACGCCAGGAATTTCAAACTGTTTGAGGGCGCAAGCCCGAGTTTTTGAAATTCCAGCGTAAGCCGAAGGCCGAATCCCGAAATCGGTCAGCAGCGAACAAATCCGCCCCGGCGGCCCGCAGCGGTAAAAATCGCAGGAGCCGGACGTTTGTATTCGCAGGGACTGCGGGGGTTCCAAGGATTATGAAGATGTCCGGAAATAAACAAAATCACGCCGGGCTTGTAAGGGATCCATTATGTTATGTCTGACTCAATGAGGCGCTCGAGGATTAAGCCGTAGAACCCGGATGCATCAGGAGAGGTAAAACGCCAGCCCAGATGAGTCAGGCAGGAGGCGCAGACCGTGACCTGCCAGAAGTATCCGGCAAACCAGGTGAATTCATTGGTGGGCGAGCCGACTGCCCCGCATCCCCATGCGTTTTTAAAGCATCCGATTTCAAATACCACCCCGTGCGGGTTGGCAAAGGTATGTTGGTGTGCTCCGCCCACGTCAATACGCTGCGAAGTGGTGGTGATCATTGCCAGGCATTGACTGCACAGAAGAAAGCTGCCTTCATCAAAATTTTCATCAAGGTCGGTTTCCTCTTTAATGCCTGCCCTTTCTTTTCCCCGCAGTTCGGGTTTGAGTAACAACGGCGCCGGGATATTCGGGGATAACGGTTCTGCCGGGATTTTACGCATCAGCATGCTTTTCTCCCATCCCTTGATACGTGATGATTTCTATTGGTATCCAGGGCTTGACGATTTCGTAAGAAGTCTGAATTTAAAATATACTTTTCCGGGATGATATTGTAAATTTAAAAATCGTGTTCCTGTAACAGGGCTTGTCGCCAGAGGATTCAGGTGGGTTTGTTTGGCAGCGTAAAAGAGGGTAAAAACAGGTTCTATGTGCGGCATATCCGGAATAATATCAGAATCTGCTTCCAGCGAGCATATTCGGGCCAGGCTTTCAGAAATGTGCGGGCTGCAGGCCCACAGGGGGCCTGACGCAGAAGAGCTCTGCATTCATGAACACGCATGGGGCCGGGCCGGCTTTGGATTTGTAAGGCTTGCGATACTGGATATTGAAACAGGCATGCAGCCGATTACCTGTCCTGTTGACGGCACAATGATTCTGTGCAACGGACAGATATACAACTACATTGAGCTGCGCGGCCTGGTTTCTGACGAGCCCTTTGTCTCCAGGGGCGATATCGAGGTTGCCCTTCATTTGTACCGCAGAAAAGGGATAGAATTTTTAAACGATTTAAACGGAATGTATGCAGGGGCAATTTTTGATCCGGGCAGAAAAAAACTTTATTTGTTCAGAGACCGCTTTGGTATAAAGCCTCTTTATTATCTTGCGGCAAGCAGCGGTTTTGCCTTTTCCTCGGAAATACGTCCTCTTTTAAGGGCACTGGAGGCAAGCCCGCAGATCAATGAAAACCGCCTGCCCACTTATTTTATATACCGTTACGTGCCAGGAGAACAGACCCTTTTCAAAGACGTTATGAGGGTTCCGCCCGGGGCATACCT
Organism: uncultured Desulfobacteraceae bacterium; assembly: GCA_964626455.1. GTDB lineage: Bacteria > Desulfobacterota > Desulfobacteria > Desulfobacterales > Desulfosalsimonadaceae > Desulfosalsimonas. Next base: position 1,831 of record CAZVFQ010000091.1, read on the forward strand.
TGAATACGACCTGGAGACCAAAACGTTTGCTGTGCATCGCTATTGGGATTATATTACTTACCGGGAGGAGTCAGGGCTCAGTCTTGATAGGGCTGCAGGAGAATTTTTTCGTATTTTCAGCAATGCTGTTGATATAAGACTGCGTGCTGATGTGGAACTCGGAAGTTTTATAAGCGGCGGCATTGATTCCTCGGCGGTTGCCTCGGCGGCAGTGGAGAGCAAACCTGAAATGCGGCTTTATACCGCCGCTTTCAAAGATCCGGCCTATGACGAGCTTCCGGATGTCAGGCGCTTTTTGAAGTATCATGAAAAAAGATTTTCCGGAACCCGGCTTTATCCTGTTTTTTGCAGCAGAAGAGATCTCATGGATTTGCCGGACATTATTGCCGCGATCGAAGAACCGATCTCTCTTGGAACAGTCCTTCCCACCGACCGGATATGCCGGGCAGCCGCAAGAGATGTCAAGGCCGTGCTCACAGGGGAGGGCGCTGATGAAATATTTGCAGGATACAGAAAATTCATGCTTGAAGCTGCAGCCGCGGAGTACAAAGAACTCTCGCCTGTGATGAAAAACATGGTACGCCGGAGATTTCCCGAGCTTGAGCCCTATCTTGCCCAAAGAAGCGCAGATCCGGAAAAGCGCTATATCCAGGCAGAGGCATTGTTTGATGAGCCGGAGCTTAAACACATGATCGGCATTAGTCCGGGCGGAAAGATTTTTCCCGAAGACGCCATGCCGGTGTTAAGCGGACGTGAGCATCCGGTCAACGCGGCCATAGCCCTCGAGGCCAGGAGCCGTTTGCCCGATTATGTTGTTTTGCGCCTTGACAAACTTTCAATGCGACATTCCCTGGAGACAAGGACCCCGTTTCTTGATTACAGGCTTGCTGAATTTGCGGCCGGACTGCCGCTTCCCATGAAGGTTAACCTGGCAATGGACCGGGAAAAATTTATCTGCAGCTATGCCTTTGTAAAGCACGGACTGCTTGATGCCAAAACTGCGTTTCGCAAAAAACAGCCCTTTACCTTTCCCATGGCAAACTGGCTTTCAGATACCAAATCGCTTCCGGACTCGATTCAGGAGGTGTTGTACGGAGGCATGGTAAAGAGCCACAATATCATTAACCCGCTATTCGTGAAAAAACTGGCAGAACGTATCACCGCTTCGGGTATCGGACCGCAGACGCTGGTATCTGATGCAGACAGATTGTTTTCGATAATAGTGTTTACCCTTTGGTATCAGGAATTTATGTGCAAATAAAAAAGATTGAAAAGCCAATTGGACAGTAATCAATTCATATCAGGACTTGCACAGGATTTTACCCGGCGCTTTCTTGAAGTTTTGGCCGCACCGCTGCCAAAAAGGCAGCGCACTTACGGGTTTGAATACGAGTTTCTGCCTCACAGGCCCATGGAAATTAAAGATCTGGCAGAGGTGGAGAATCTTTTGACATGTTTCGGGCAGCCCGGCAAAAATGGAGTGTATTTTGAAAACGGGACATCCGTGGCTTTTGAGCCGGGCGGACAGCTTGAATACTGCAGTCCGCCGCTTTTGCCGCATGATGAAGCGGCGGTGGAGGAGCTTATAAATTTTATACTGGATATAAATGACCTGATAAAGAGGCGGCTTGGGATAGAATATCTGGCACGCGGTTATATGCCCGGCAGGAAGGATGCGCCGCTTTGCCTGACTTCAGGTCGGTATGTTAACCTGCATCGCCGCCTGGCAAAAAGCGGAACCAGAGGCCATGAAATGATGAAGGGCACGGCCGCGATTCATCTGCATGTGGCCATATGTTCCATGGATGAGGTTTTGCCGCTGTTCTACAGGCTCTGCGAACTCACCGGAAATGAGATGTTTAAAATGTCAGAAGTGCGAAGGGACATATGGAATCGTACTGATAATACCCGCTGCGGCATGCCGCCGTGCTGCATTGAATCGATGAATGACCCTTCAGTGCTTATTGATCGTCTGGTGCGTTTTGGATTAAAGGCTGTGGCACTGGGCGAGGAAAAGCCTTTTTACCTCGCCTCTGACCGATCCTTTGAGGCTTTTTTGTATCATATAACAACCATATTCACAGATGTTCGCTTTAATCTGAAGGGGACCACTTTCGAGTTAAGAACACTTGACAGCATGCCTGTAAAAGAGTTTAAATCAAGATGGTACCGGTTTATTGAGTTGACTGAAAAAATTTCCTGATTCCAGGGGGAGACCATGGCAACAATCGAAATTTATACCACAAGGTCATGTCCGTATTGCAATATGGCCAAGTCTCTGCTGGACAACAAGCAGGCAGGCTACAGGGAAATCCGCGTGGACGGCGACGGCGATAAAGTGGCCGAGGCTGTCGAGCGAAGCGGGGGGCGCAAAACAGTGCCCCAGATTTTTATTGATGATCAGCACGTAGGGGGTTATGATGAATTAAACGCCCTGGAGAAAAAGGGGCTTTTGGATCCGATGATAGCCGGCGACCGTTAAGGTGAGGAGGCTTTTATGAAGTATTCAGGCTGGGATAAAAAAGGCAGGCGGGTAAATACCCGGAGCCGGGTCTGGCCGGATACAAAAGCCACCCTGAAGGTCATCGATCCCATGAGCCCGGTCCGGAGAATTCTTACCATTAAAGGCAATGTGAGCAATCTTGGAAGTACCGGTATGTTTATGATTACCAATGAGGCGGTGCCGGTTCCTGCCAAAGCAGAAATTGTGATAGATTTCGACCCTTCCCGATCTGAATCCCTGACGATAGAGGCGCTGGGCGAAGTGGTACGCACGGCGGAAAACGGAGTAGGTGTCCGGTTTACAACCATAAACACGGAGCGCCTGCAGGAGTGCATCCTTGCAAGGATGAACAGGTAGAAGAATGAATTTATTTTTTTTTCAAATCCCCGTATGTTTCTGCAGACTTGTTTTTCCCCGGACAATCGGCTTTTACAATTATAATATATGGCAATGTGATCAAAAATTCAAAGATAAAACCCAGTGCTATCAAAAGGTAGATAAGGGGCAGTTTGACCGTAAAAAATCTGACTGCTGCTACGCATCGTTTTATTTTTGATACAAAATTTGGTCTCATAAGGCTGACGGTTTCGTAAAAAGTCGATTGAATTGGATATAGCTCTTTGAAGATAAGCATATACATTATTTGCCCATTTCAGTAAAGGTTTATATAGGGCGTGTAAACGGCGTTGCCGTTATCCTGTGGCCGGAGGGCTGATTTGGATTCCGTTCCATTATTGCGGGCACAATGGCTGCGTGCATGACAGGGACTATGGCAGGTATCCTGGGGTAAGGCCTTGAGAGGAATGTTTCTGGAAAGTGGTTTGGGGGCTGAATCCATTGAAATACTTTGACAAACGATTCTTGATGTATATTTTATAAATAATAAGATATAAAAATCTACAGCGCCGGAAGCCTGTTTTTTGATCTGGAATGCCGAGAAGATAACACTGCGCCGGAACTTCTAATTGCCTTTACGTATATGCAGATTCGGCGGGAATGCAGACGAGACATTCCTGCAATATGATAACTGGATATACAATAAATCCTAAGTGCAGAGGAGGAGGGCAAAATGGCTGTTAACTTCAAAGGATGGCGGGACCTGATGCCGAAAAGAACCATGGCTGAAAAGGTTCTGGGACAGGCACTGAAATATCTCGGTAAAGACACTGACAAGAACGCAAAGTATGTATTAAAGGCCGTGGACCATATTGCCAGCGGCGAAAAACAGGAAATGGTCCGCCAGTGGTTCCATCACTGGATGCGTGAAGATGGTCCGGGCCGTCAGTTTTTAAACAGAGTTGTACAAAATACCCACCCCAAGGTACGGGAGCGTTACGTGGCCCGTATGGTGGCAGGTATGTTCTTCAGGGACCCGGACGCTCCCAGGCGCGCCGAGCAGAAATTCGGACTCCAGCCTCCGGCCGTAATGTTGATTTCGCCGACCATGCGCTGCAATTATCGTTGTGAAGGATGTTATGCCGGAAGCTACGAGCGCAAAGACGACATGGATCCAGAGGTGTTTGACAGGGTGCTTACCGAAGCAGAGGAAATGGGGATTAATTTTATCACTATTCTGGGCGGCGAGCCTTTTATTTATCCCCATCTGTTTGAAGTGCTGGAAAAGCATCCCAAACCATTTTACCAGATTTATACCAACGCCTCCCTGATTGATGAAAACACAGCAGAGCGGCTGGTTAAGCTTGGAAACGTGGCTCCCCAGATCAGTATAAACGGCCCGCGGGAATTTACCGATGCGGTGCGCGGCAAAGGTTCGTTTGACGCATGCGTGCGAGCCATGGAGCGGCTTTACGAAGCAGGATGCGCATTCGGGTTTTCATCGCTTGTCACCAGCAAGAACATGGATGCGATCTGTTCGGATGAATGGGTTGATTTCCTGATTGAAAAAGGAGCCCTCTATGGATGGTATTTCCTGTTTATGCCGGTCGGCAATGAGCCTGAGATGGAACTTATGCCCACACCCGAGCAGCGGGACCAGATGAGGCGTTTCCAGAATTATGTCAGGGAAAACAAACCGCTCCTACTGGTTGATTTCTGGAATGACGGTGTGCTTTCAGGAGGATGTATTGCCGGCGGGCGGCTTTATTTCCACATAAATCACCGCGGAGATGTGGAGCCTTGTATTTTCTGCCATTTTGCAACAGACAATATCCATGAAAAGAGCCTGGCAGATGCCCTTAATTCTCCTTTTTTCCAGGGAATTCGCGCAGAGCAGCCGTTCTGCTACAATACACTGCGGCCGTGCCCCATGATAGACCATCCGCAGACAATGTGGCGCATAATACAGCAGCATGGTGCAAAGCCCACCCATGAGGGCGCGGAGACCATGTTTACAGAACTGGCCCCGGAAATGAAAAAATACGCAGAGGGTGTAAGGCGTGTAATGAACAAGGCATGGGAAGAAGACGGCTATAAGAACTGGGCCGCTAAATGGATGTATCACTGCGGTCTTGCCCCCGAACAAATCGAGCGTCGCAGGCGCGAGTTCGAGGGAAACAGACAGGAGAATGATGTCGCTGAACAGGCCAGGAAAGCCGGTTCCGGGCAGGCATAAGCTTTTTTCTGCCGATAGTCACCCATAGTATTTTCTAAACCCTTCCCTTGTCCGGGGAAGGGTTTTTTATATTTCATCCAGTGTTGAGTTGCCTGCAGATTTCTGCTATATTCTAAATTTGGCGGCTTTGTAAGAAGGCCCAATCTTTCCAATCGGGTTTGAATGATAAACAGGACGAGGCTTTAAAATTGACTGATAAAAGGCCGGTTGTCGGCATTACAATGGGTGATCCGGTTGGGATAGGGCCTGAAATTATCTGCATGGCCCTTGGCCGGGGCAATATTTTTGACCATGCAAGGCCGCTGGTGCTCGGTGATGCCGGAGTTATGCAACTTGCCGCAGGTATTGCCGGCAAAGGCTTGAAAGTCCGGGTCGTAGGGCATCCGGAAGAGGCGGATTACAGCCATGGACTGATAAATGTATTGGGCCTGTCCGGCCTGGATACAAAAACCCACAGGTGGGGCCGTCCCTGCCGGGAAGCAGGGCAGGCCATGATACGCTATATAGAACATGGCACAGACATGGCGTTGGCGCGCCGGATTTCTGCGCTTGTCACGTGTCCGATCAACAAGGCTGCAATGAAGCTTGCAGGCGGCAAATATCCAGGACACACAGAAATGCTTGCCAATCGCACCGGTACCGCCAAGTATGCAATGATGATGGCGGCAAAGCGCCTCAGAGTGGTGCTGACAACCATCCATATCCCCCTGAGATCTGTACCGAATTCGATTAACGCTGATAGAATTGAAACAATGATTGTGTTGACCGATCAGAGTCTGAAGGCCAGATTCGGCATTTCCGAGCCAAGGATTGCTGTGGCGGGTTTAAATCCGCACGCCGGCGAAGAGGAGATGTTCGGAGGCGAAGAGACAAAAGTTATCCGGCCGGCAATCGCTCTTGCGGTAAACAGGGGCATTAATGTTTCCGGGCCGTATCCGCCGGACACAGTATTTTATAATGCGGCAAACGGATCTTATGATGCAGTGATCTGCATGTATCACGACCAGGGCCTGATTGCGTTTAAGATGCTTCATTTTCGCGACGGTGTCAACACAACCCTGGGGTTGCCAATAATACGGACTTCTGTTGATCACGGTACTGCATATGATATCGCGGGCCAGGGGGCGGCTGATCCAGGGAGCTTGATTGCGGCCATTGAAATGGCAGCCGAGCATGCCCTCAGGATGCGGCACCCTGAATAAATCCCGGAAATTCCCGCCATGAGTATGAACTCTGATAAAATCATTATAAGGGGCGCGCGTCAGCACAACCTTAAAAATATTGACGTGGAACTGCCCCGCAACAGACTTACGGTTATCACCGGGCTTTCAGGTTCCGGCAAGTCCACCCTTGCCTTTGATACCCTTTATGCCGAGGGCCAGAGAAGGTATGTGGAATCTTTGTCAACATATGCACGCCAGTTTTTAGAGAGAATGGAAAAGCCTGAAGTGGATTATATTCAGGGTCTTTCTCCGGCCATTGCCATTGAACAGAAAAGCGCCGGCCACAATCCCCGATCCACCGTCGGCACTGTCACGGAAATATACGATTATTTAAGGCTTCTTTTTGCCAGGGCAGGCACCCCTTACTGTTATAATTGCGGACGAGCCGTTGCCTCCCAGACTATAGACCAGATAGTGGACCGGGTAATGCAATTGCCGGAAGGAACCCGAATCATTATACTTTCCCCGCTGGTCACCAATCAGAAGGGCACCCATGAAAAGCTTTTCTCCCGCCTTAAAAAGGAGGGGTTTGCAAGGGTGAAGGTTGACGGAAGGGTTTTGGAGCTTGAGGATGTTGGCAAGCTTGCAAAAACCCGCAAGCACACCATTGAAGTGGTGGTGGACCGCCTGGTGGTAAAAGACAATATGCGAAACCGCCTGGCAGATTCCCTTGAGCTTGCCCTGTCACATTCCGAAGGTTTTGCGGAAGTAGAGATCCCGGACGATAAAGAGGCTGAATCGCTTCTGTTCAGCGAGAAGGCCGCATGCATGCATTGCGGCATAAGCTATCCTGAACTCAATCCCGCGGCTTTTTCCTTTAATTCCCCGCAGGGCGCATGCCCGAAATGCGATGGCCTGGGCACCGCCATGGAATTTGATCCGGAACTGGTTACTGCTGATCCCGATCTTTCGCTTCGCGAGGGAGCGGTGCGTCCGTGGGCAAACCGCAATTCCGTTCAATTTGCTGAATTTCTGGATGCTCTGACCCGGCATTACGGAGTTGATATTTATACGTCATACAAGGATCTGCCAGAAGATTTCCGCAGGGTGCTTTTATATGGTTCAGGAGAGGAGGAAATTCCTTTTTCAATGAGCCGCGGCAACCGCAGGGTGGATTTTACCCGCCCCTTTGAAGGGGTTATTCCGAACCTGAAGCGGCGTTACATGGAGACAGACTCGGGTGCAGTGCGTGAAGAGATCAGGCAGTATATGAATTTTGCACCGTGTCCCGAATGCGGCGGCACCCGGCTGAACAAGATCAGCAGATCAGTTCGGGTAAGCGGCATGACCCTGCCGGAAATTGCGGCTTTTTCCGTTGAAAGGGCACACGAATTTTTCAGCACTATTCGGCTTGAGGGCAAACAGGCTCTGATTGCGGAGCGGATATTAAAGGAAATCACAGACCGGCTTGGTTTTTTAAGGGACGTGGGTCTTTCATATCTGACTCTGGATCGATCCGCAAATACTCTTTCAGGCGGTGAAAGCCAGCGCATCCGCCTTGCCACCCAGATCGGCTCCAGGCTCACCGGTGTGCTATACGTACTTGATGAACCGAGCATAGGTTTACATCAGCGCGACAACAGGCGCCTGCTGCAGACTCTTTATAATCTGCGCGATCTTGGCAATACCGTGCTTGTGGTCGAACATGATGAGGAGACAATACGTTGTGCGGACTATGTTATTGATATGGGGCCTGAGGCCGGGGTCAGGGGAGGCTACCTTGTTTTTGCAGGCACGCCCGACAAACTGGAAGAATCAGAAAATTCCCTTACGGGCCTGTATCTTTCCGGCAGGAAAAGCATAGAAGTTCCGCAGGCCCGGAGGCCTGCCGGAGGCGAAAGGTTTGTAATCAGGGGGGCATGCGAAAACAATCTCAAAAACATTGATGTTTCATTTCCGCTGGGATGTTTTATATGCGTTACAGGTGTTTCCGGTTCCGGCAAGTCCACTTTGGTATTAGAGACCCTGTACCGGGTAATTGCCCGCAGGCTGTACAGGGCTGCTGTCCCGCCCGGAAAGCATGCTTCTGTGGAAGGCTGGCAGTATATTGACAAAGTTATAAATATTAACCAGTCACCTATCGGAAGGACGCCACGGTCCAATCCCGGCACTTATACGGGAGTGTTTTCATTTATAAGGGGATTGTTTGCCAAAACACCGGATGCCAGGATGCGTGGATATAAGGCCGGGAGGTTTTCCTTTAACATCCGGGGCGGAAGATGCGAGGCCTGCAGCGGAGACGGGATTATAAAGATTGAGATGCATTTTCTGCCCGATATTTTTGTTCCCTGTGACGTGTGCCAGGGAAAACGTTATAACCGAGAAACCCTGGAAATCAAGTACAAGGGCAAAAACATAGCAGAAGTGCTCGACATGACGGTAAACCAGGCAATGCAGTTTTTTAGAAATATCAGCCACATACGAACAAGACTGCAGACCCTTGCAGATGTGGGGCTCGGCTATATAAAACTGGGCCAGCCCGCAACTACCCTTTCAGGGGGCGAGGCCCAGCGGGTCAAGCTTTCCCGTGAGCTTGCCAAGCGTGATACAGGACGCACCCTTTATATTTTAGATGAGCCCACCACAGGCCTTCACATGGAGGATATAAAAAAGTTGCTCGGCGTGTTAAACCGTCTGGTGGAAGCAGGCAACACAGTTATAGTGATTGAGCACAATCTGGACGTGATCAAGTATGCGGACCATCTTATCGATCTGGGCCCCGAAGGAGGAGACGAGGGCGGCTATGTGGTTGCAGAGGGTTCTCCTGAGGAGGTGGCTGCAGACCCGGGCTCCTATACAGGCAGGTTTCTTCAGAATATGTTCTGATTTTTTTGCCGCAGTAAAATAAAAACCCCGTGTTCCGGCCGGAACACGGGGTTTTTACATGTTTTTTTGCCGTCGGGTTACAGCATATCTGTAACTGTTTGAACAACCGGGGCGGCATAAATAATGATCAGCGAGATGACCAGGGTGTAGATAACAAGAGCTTCGATCAGGGCCAGGCCGATCAGCAGTGTAACAGTTACCCTGCCTGAGGATTCGGGATTTCTGGCAATTCCTTCAACCGCGCCCTTGATGCTGAGGCCCATGGGCAGTCCGCAGCCCGCGGCAGCAATAGCAACAGCAAAACCGGCCACTACCATACAAATGGTAAAAAATTGGATTGCTTCAACTTCCATCTAAAACCTCCGTTTTTTAATAAGGTTAACAACATTACGGCTTCTTCCAAGAGCCTTATTCAAATACCCCCATGGGTATTTATTCCTGTTTAATGGGCCTCTTCTATGGCCAGGGCAAAATACATTACAGAGAGCAGATAGAAAATAAATGCCTGCACGAAACTAAAGAAAAGGCCCAGAACCATAATCGGCAGAGGCGCCAGAAATGCCCCTGCAAGCATGAAAAGGATGCCCAAAACGATTTCTTTTCCTGTAATGTTTCCGAAAAGACGAAAGGACAGTGAAAGTACACGGGCAAAATGGCTTATGATTTCAATGGGCATAAAAAGAGGGGTCATCCACCAGACCGGCCCTGTAAAATGCTTTATGTAGCTAACACCGTGCATTCTAACCCCTATGAAGTGGGTGAATAAAAACACCAGAATTGCACAGGAAAGAGTAGTGTTCAGATTGGCCGTCGGTGAGGTAAATCCGGGTACAAGCCCGGCAATGTTTCCGACGAAAATATAGAGGAATATGGTGGCCACAAACGGGAAAAACCACCTGCCTTCTTCTCCTGCCATATCAACAGTGAATTCCTCCAGCCCGGAAATGATAGTTTCCAAAACATTCTGGGCTTTGTTGGGAATAAGGTTTACCTGCTTGGCCCCTATTGCGCCCACTATAATCAGCAAAGCCATAACCACCCAGCTGTAAATTACATGGGGATTCTCATGTGCAAAATGTCCCAGCCCGACCAGTTCGAAAAACTTAACGAAAATTAGAAACGGATGTTCCACTTTATACCGCCTCCTTGAAGAAAATGATTTTGGTAACTTCCCGGGCGGTAGCCAGCATTATGCTTGCCACCACGATAGACAGACCGATAAGCAGTCCCGGCGGTTCCACGTATCCGCGCGCAATTAAAACAAAAATAATAGCGCAGGTGATAATAAACCTGATGTAATACTTGGCCAGCACCTTGTTTAAAGAGTCAATATGCGGAGGTGCCAGCGAGCGCTTAAGATTTCTGTACATCAGGTGAAAGTTGATTACTGATATTAAGCCCCCGATGACAACTGCTATTGCAAAGTCAAAAGAAGTTGCCGGAAAGCATATAACAGCAGCAGCTGCAAGCAGTATCCAGTTGGATCGGATGATAAATTTTAACAGGCGCTGCTGTATTGTCATATAAAACCTTTATTCTTCTTTTTCTGCTTCTTTGCCGCTTCTTTTAACTGCCCTGTATATATTGTTAAAACCAGCGGCAATTCCTAATATCAGGAATATAAACATAAACACCGGACCGGTTCCAAGAACCTTATCTATCCAGAGCCCTATAAAAAGACCTATAAATATGGCCAGGGCTATGGAAAACCCCAGATGGCTGTAATAGCCAAGATCCTTGAAAATTTGCCTGGTCTCTTTTTTCATTAAACAGGCTCCGGCAGCAAAACCGGCGATAAAAACCGCTTTGCTTCTAAAGGCTAAACTAACTAACACAACCCGATCCGGTGGTCAATAAAAAAACAAATAATATAATTCAAAACCAACAAAGGCATTGATTCTACATCCTGCTCAGCCTCCTGTATTTTATCCTGTGAGGCCGGTCCGCTTCGGCACCCAGCCGTTTTTTGCGGTCAGCTTCGTAATCCGCATAATTGCCTTCCA
>CAZVFQ010000092.1:0-12903 GCA_964626455.1 uncultured Desulfobacteraceae bacterium
GGCTTTGGCCTGGAGGCAGGCAGGGCCGAAAGGAGAAGGAGAAGGCAGCTGCGCCGGGACGTTATGATTGAGAGGTTCAGACGCCGCAGGAGGTGCTATTGGGACATTGATCTTTAATCGGACAAGCGGCTAATAAGAATGACAGGGACACATGGGACGAAGAAAATCCGGAAATACTCTTTAGGTTCAAGAGAATGATGCAGATATTTTCTTTTTTGCCGTTCTATGTGTCCCTTCTGTCCCTGTAAAACTGTCTTGTTCGTTTCATACGCAGGCACACCAAAAACATAAGAATTTTGTGGCAGGGCTGCTGCTCTGTACCCGCCAGAAGCCATTCCTTGCGTGTAATATTTAAGAAAACCTTCACACCAGAACTTTATAAGGCTTGCCTTAAAAGAGTTCAGGGAAAGCAACATAGACAAGGAATTACATCAGAATCAGATAAGGGGAGGGCTTTACGAACCTTAACAAAAAAACATGAAAGGAGTTTCAGTATGAGAAATGCAGAAAACAGTTTGGACCCATTTTTATTGCCCGAGGAAGAATACAGGTGGCTTGATGGGGCAATAAACCTAGATGCCTGTCATCATTCCCGGATAGATGAGTTCCATGCACTGACAGATGAAGTGTATTCCAAAATTACCAACGGTACAGTTATAAACAACAAGTACCGCTCAAAGCAGACACTGAAGACAATTTTGCTGAATTTATGGGTCGGCTATCTATGCGGCAACCCGGTCATGTATTCTCGCAATGCCAACAATTACAGCCACGCACGGCGTTACGGGAAGCTTCATTTCAAGTACAAAAGAGTGCTTAAGATCATGGATACCATGTATGCTTTGGGATACATGGATCAGCGAATAGGCTATTTCAACCGGGAAGACGGCGTAAAGCGCAGGACACGAATCTATGCAGCAGAGCCTCTAAAAGAGCTGTTTGAAAAGTACCTGCCGCTGGGCTTTAATGTGGTTGAAAGAGAAAAGCCCAGGGAAATCATCCAGCTAAGAGGGGAAGACAAGGTGGAGATCGATTATCCAGAAACAAAGGAAATAACCAAGCAAAGGATGTTCCTGCATCACTATAATCAGTTTGTCGAGCACCAGGACCTAAAGGTTGACATCCCCGGTGATATTCCCATCAAGGCTGATTTTCTCAGGCAACTTAAACTCTATCTAAGCGAAGGGTTCATTACACTCGAGTATATGAGAAGCGAGCTAAACAGCCTAATAGAGAACATACAGTTAATAAGACAAGACCAGATGATAGAGAAAGCAGGTAGAGAAATTGAGATAGAAATCTTTAACAATAGTGAAGTAACAGTATTACCTATACCAAATAATAATAGTAATATATCTATAGTAAATTACTATAATAAATATTTAAAAGATATATACAGATATATATATACCATTACTAATAACTTTTTAATCAACAAGTACTCTTTCATAGATCAATCCGACAACAAGGAAAGAATTGTCCTGAGGGATCTGGGTGTTTCCCGGATGGTTCTGGGCATTAATTATAGCAGTCTGCATCGGGTCTACAATTTGGGTTCGTTTGATTTGGGAGGCCGCTTCTATGGTGCTTTTCACCTGAGAATGCCAAGCGAACTGAGGCAGCTCACGTACATTAACGGCAACAACATGGCAGAAGCCGACTATAAGGCACTTCATATCCGGATGCTTTATCACATGGAGCAGATAGATTACAGGGGCGACCCCTACGAGGCTATCTGTAAAAACCCTGAGGACCGTAGCTTTTTCAAGCGCCTTCAGCTGATAGCGATCAATGCCCCAACGGAAACAAAAGTGCTTAAGGGCATACGCCATGAGATCTGGAAAAACGACCTGAATTATAAGTCCAAGAACAATGACCTGTACCCACTGCTTGAGAGGTTTAAGCAGGCTCACAAACCCATAGCCAAGTATTTGGCAACCGGTATCGGCAGAACCCTTCAGAACATGGACAGCGCCATTACGGAATCGATCCTGATGACACTAAAGAAGAAGGGAATACCGGCCCTGCCTGTCCATGACAGCTACGTTGTTGAGGAAAAACACAAGGGTCTTCTGGCAGAAGTGATGAATGAAACGTATGAAAAGTTCATGGGCTATCAACCCGTCATCGAGTTCAAATAATCACATTGCCATACAGAATGGTTTGAAAAGGAGGTGCCAAAGATAAGATAGCAGGAAAAAAATGAAGCTTTCGGATGCCTGGTTAGCGGATTTTTTCCGCGCCAGGTTTTTTTATTTAAAAACCGACCAAAAGAAAGGAGATTTTTATGACAAAGAAATACACAAACCAGTTATTTATTTTCGCTGATGACCAGAATCTACTCCAGGGGTTCATGGCTGCAGCCATGGACATTGAAAATGAAAAATATTTATCTTTTGAAAAACTGTGTCCCTCACCTGAAGGCGCTGAGGTTGATTGGTGCCATGAAAACTGGGGCACATGCTGCCTGTTCAACTGCAGTTTAAAACATGCAAGCGATACAATGCTTTACTATCACTTTGAAACACCCTGTGATGCCCCGCTTCAATGGCTTGAGAAAGTCTCTCAACTCTACCCTGATCTGTGTTTTTATATAAAATTCAAGGATGAAAAATGCGGCGAAATCGGGGGTTGCGTTGTAAAAGGCGATGCCCGGGAGGTTTTGTATTACAATGAATCTTTGCTGCTGAGCAGAGTTGAGGATTTAACGGAAAGTGAATTCGAGGTCATGAGCGAGGAGTTCGAAATTCTGACCGAAGACCTTTCGTCCAAGCCTTGGGTGGGCTTACAATATAAATGCAGCGGAAATTGAAGAAATTTCCTGATTAACCAATAAATGCACTAATGGTCAAAGCCTGGTTAGCGGATTTTTTCCCGCGCCAGGCTTTCTTGATTAAAAAACGTTTATATAGGAGATAACTATGCGAATAAATTTGAACAATTATTTGTTTGTGTTTGGTGAAAACAAAAACCAGTTAGATGAATTCATGTCAGATGCCATGAATGAACAGGAGCCTTTATCAATGGAAAAGCTTTATCCCACTCCTGAAGGGGCAGGTGCAGGATGGCGGGAAGACCATTGGGGTACACCTGGTATGAAAATGAGCGAGCTTCGGTATCATACTGATTTAGTGCTTTGCTATTACCTTAAGACCGCTATGTTTGCACCGACTGAATGGGTACAGCAAATTTCCGTAAATTATCCGCATCTGGGTTTTTTTATGAGATTTGTCCGTGAGGACACCAGCTTTGTTGGCGGCATCGTTGCCAAAGGCGAGTATTCTTATCAGATGTCTTATAATGAGAACTTAATATATCGGCAGCTGGTAAATTATGTCCTTCGCGGATTCGAAAATAATAGGGAAAAAAGAGTTAAAGATTTAGCCGCTTTTTATGGTGCTCTCTTAGTGGACCAGGAACTGGTAATCGGTCTTGAAGAATGAAGGGAATGTTCTGGATCATGTAATTATAGAAAATCGATATCTTTACACTTTATGCCTGGGCCGGTGGTTATTCCACGCCAGGCTTTTTGTTTTTTATCGCCAGGAGGTTTGTATTGAAACATTTAACCCCGCAACAGGCAATTCGGAAATTTTGTATTCAATGTGTCGGCGGATCGCCAGGGGAAGTCAGAAATTGCGGAGGGAATAACACCCTTGGAGATCATGGAAACAAGGGCAACCAATGCTGGTTCTATCCATACCGCTTGGGCCGTGGAAACGGAAAGCCTTCCTTGAAGACTATCCGGATGAATTGTCTGGAGTGCATGGGCGGCAGCTATAAGCTGGTTCGGGAATGCCCTGCTAAGGATTGCCCTGTGTATGAATATAGGTTTGGAAAGCGGATTAATAAAAAATTTTAAAAGAAGAAGTCAAGAATTTGGCAAAGTTTCCTGAAAATTGTCAGGAGAAAGGGGGTTTTTAATTTAAAATTGAGCCAATTTTTATTCTCTGAAGGCTTCGGTCGATAAAGGGATTTTAAAACTGATTTAGAGAAAAACCCTGGTTGCGTGAAATGCGTAGCCGGGGTTTTTGTTTGTAATAAAATATTTAATAGTTTCGATAAGTTATAATAAAGAAAGGAGGTGGAGAGGTGCAGATAATCAACAATCAATTAGGTAGAGTTTTAAGTGCCCAAGACGTAGCCGACTATCTCGATGTTGATGTTAAGACGGTTAGGATGTATTATCGGGAGTTAGGTGGAATGCGCTTGGGCCGCCATTACAAGTTCTTTGAAAAGGAGGTTGTCAATGCCGTACAAGAGCGGAAAGAAATGGAAAGCCCAAGTGCGCAAGGAAGGATTGAGACAAGAGAAAACATTCGACACGAAAAAGGAGGCGATAGACTGGGAAACCAAAATGCGGAAGAAACCCGCAGACGAGTGGGTAGAGAAGACAAACACGGTCTGTTTAAATGATTGGGCGCAACAGTATCTGGATTATGCTGAGGCTAAGTTTTCAGAAAAGACGTATAAAGAAAAGCAGACGATGTTTAAACTGTTTTTCAAGCAAGTTGATCCAGAGTTGCCAGTAGCTGAGCTTACGCCGAAAAAAGTAATGGGTTATGTGCTTGAGCAGCGAAAGCAGCGATCCGGATACGCAGCAAATAAGGATCGTAAAAACCTTGTTGCTGCTTGGCATTGGGGCATGAAATACATGGAGCCGCCATTGCCATCGCCCAATCCGTGTAAGGTCGACAAAATGCCGGAAGTGCGTCATCCTCGGTATGTGCCAACATTTGAGGATTTTTTGAAGGTTCTCGAAGTGGCTGAAGGGCAGGATCGTATCATGCTGTTGTGTCTCTACCATTTAGGGGCCAGAAGAGGGGAGATATTCCGATTACGGTGGAATGATGTTGATTTTAAAAATGACCGTATTCGGTTAGCCACCTCTAAGCGCCAAAATGGTGATCTTGAGTATGATTGGATACCAATGAACGTTGAGCTCAATGAAGAACTCAAAGACTTGTATCAGCGCAGTTCTTCTGAGTTTTTGTTTATTAATCCAAAAACAGGTCTCCCATTTGCCGAGCGTAAGAGATGGATGCGAGCATTATGTAAAAAGGCTGGTGTAAAGCCATTCGGTACTCATGCCATTCGGCATCTGGCTTCGACTATTCTGGATGACCGCAACGTAAGAATAGGACAAATTCAGAAAATCTTGCGGCACCGGAGAAGGACCACTACGGAAGGCTATATCCATCAGTTGCGGGATTTAAAGTCCGCAGTAGCTCATTTGTGTTTCAAAAATTAAAAAGCCGTCTGGGGAGCCGTCAACTCCCCAGCGGCTTATAGTGCAAATCAAGTAGCTTTATAACTACTTGAACAAACTGTTAAATGGCGGGAGCGACGAGACTCGAACTCGCGACCTCCGGCGTGACAGGCCGGCGTTCTAACCAGAACTGAACTACGCCCCCGTGTGTATAAAATTTTAAAATATCAAATAATTGGTAGGCGGAACAGGGCTCGAACCTGTGACCTACGGCTTGTAAGGCCGCCGCTCTCCCAACTGAGCTACCCGCCCCCGCCCAAATCCTGCTGTCGGCCGGCAATGATTATCCCGGCCGACAGGATGTAGTATGTAGCAGGCAACGTAGGTGGTGTCAAGATAAAAACACCGATCTTTTTTTACAGGTCGGCGATGGCAGGTCTGCCCGTATCGCCGGGTTTGCCGGAATCATGCGTCGGCAGGCTGTCAAACGAATCCTGGCCGTCTGTCTGCCTGTAAAGGGATCCGCCTTCTTTTACCACGATTGCCTTGTCTATGGCCTCGTCCATGTGCTCCACGGGCAGGATTTCCATTTGCCGCATAATGGTATTCGGGATTTCTTTTAAGTCCTTTTCGCTTTCAGCCGGGATTATAACCCTGCGGATACCTGAGCGGTGCGCTGCCAGGATTTTTTCTTTGAGTCCGCCCACTGGCAGCACCCGTCCCCTTAAAGTTATCTCGCCGGTCATGGCGGTATCGCGGCGCACCGGCAGCTTGGAAAGCGTTGAGATGATCGAGGTGCACATTGCGATTCCCGCCGAAGGGCCGTCTTTTGGAGTTGCGCCTTCGGGCACATGGATATGGATATCAAATTTTTCATAGAACTTCGGATCTATGTTAAATTGCCATGAACGGGACCGCACATAGCTGATTGCAGCCCTTGCCGATTCTTTCATTACATCGCCCAGCTTGCCGGTTACGTTGAATTCCCCCTTGCCGGGCATGATCGCACTTTCCACATAGAGCAGTTCGCCGCCGAACTGCGTCCAGGCAAGCCCTGTGACAATGCCTACAAGATCCTTTTCCTCCATCTGGCTGCGCCGGTACTGGATCGGGCCAAGGTATTTTTCCACCGAGCGGGTATTTACGTGAATGATTTTTTCCTGCCCGTGTTTTGCAGCACGCCTGGCTATTTTTCGGCATATGGATGCTATTTCGCGTTCAAGGTTGCGTACACCGGCCTCACGCGTGTAATTACGAATAATGGTGTAGATGGAGTTTTTGGAAAAGTGCACTTTTTCAACGTCCAGGCCGTTTAGACGGATTTGTTTCGGCACCAGAAACAGGCTGGCGATATTATATTTTTCATATTCCGTATATCCCGGCAGCCGGATGATTTCCATGCGGTCCTGCAAGGGCGCGGGTATATCGGGCAGGGTATTGGCAGTAGTTATAAACAGGATATCGGATAAATCATAGTCAAGATCCAGGTAATGGTCGCTGAAGGCAAAATTCTGTTCCGGGTCGAGTACTTCAAGCAGGGCTGCCGAAGGATCTCCCCGAAAGTCCATACTCATCTTGTCCACCTCGTCAAGGCAGAAGACAGGATTGTTTGTTCCTGCCTTGCGCAGGCTCTGGATGATTTTGCCGGGCATGGCGCCTATATAGGTTCTTCTGTGCCCCCGAATTTCGGCCTCGTCGCGAACCCCGCCAAGGGACTGTCGAACAAATTTCCGTCCGGTAGCCCGTGCCACTGAGGTGGCAAGCGAGGTCTTGCCCACGCCTGGCGGGCCCACAAGGCACAGGATCGGGCCGCGGATTTTTTTAACAAGAGTCTGGACCGCCAGATATTCCAGGATGCGCTCTTTTGGCCGCTCCAGGCCGTAGTGGTCTTCGTCGAGTATTTTTTCCGCCTCGTCAATGTCTTCTGAAACCTCGCTTTTTTCAAACCACGGCAGGCTAAGTATCCAGTCAATATAATTGCGTGTGACCGTGGCCTCGGCGGACATGGGGGTCATTTTCTTTAACTTGGCAAACTCGTGGTGCACCTTTTCTGCAGCTTCCTTGGGAAGCTCTTTGTTTTCTATCCGCTTCTCGAGTTCTTTTAATTCGTCATCCTCGGTTTCGTCTTCGCCCATTTCCTTTTTAATGGCCCGGATCTGCTCATTTAGGTAATAGTTTTTCTGGCTCTGCTCCATCTGTTTTTTGATCCGGCCCTTAATTTTCTGATCGGTTTTAAGGATAATTGTCTCCTGATTTATCAGCTCGATCAGATGGGTCAGCCGTTCGGTCAGGGCGTCTGTCTCAAGCAGCTTCTGATTGTCACGGGCCTTAAAGGAGAACTGAGAAGCCGTGGTATAGAGCAGCTGTACCGGATCTGTAATGCTTGAGATGGTTTCCACCGTGTCCTTGGAGATGTTTTTGTTCTGCTCTGCATATTCCCTGAACGCATCAACTATATTGCGGGTGTAGGCTTCCTTTTCAGATTCACCAACTTCGGGCTCTTCAAGGATTTCAAGCTTTACTTTAAAGAAGCTCTCATCCGGCTCAAAATCAATTATCCTGGCCCGGTGCTTTCCCTCGACCACGGTTTTGACCGTGCCGTCGGGCAGGCGCAGCATCTGAAGCACTTTTGCCACGGTACCAATGCTGTTGATGTCTTTTTGCTTGGGATGATCCTCACCTGGATTGGCCTGGGTTGCCAGAAAGATATACTTGTCTTCCGTGTTCATGGCCTCTGACAGAGCACTGATGGATTTTGTCCTGCCAACAAACAGCGGGGAGACCATGAAAGGAAAAACAACTATGTCACGAAGCGGCAGAAGTGGTAATACCGCGTCTTTGTCTTCTGATTCGTTATTATGTTTAAATATTCTGGGTCTGTTTATCATATGCACTCTAAATAAGATTTTCTGTTTTTTTAATCAGGGCCGATTATGCCTGTTTTTTTGACTGCTGTTCATAGAGCAGTATCGGCTCTTCTTTGTTTAATACGACTTCTTCGCCCACCACACATTCCTTAACACCCTGGATTGATGGGAGTCTGTACATTATATCAAGCATTGTTGATTCAATTATGGCTCTTAGGCCACGGGCGCCGGCATTGCGTTTCATACTTTCCTTTGCAATTGCTGCCAGTGCGCTGTCTGTAAAACGGAGATTGACTCCCTCTAGCTCGAAGAGTTTTTTGAACTGCTTGATCAATGCGTTTTTCGGTTCGGTCAGGATCTTGATCAATGCGTTTTCGTCCAGATCCTCCAGAGTAGCAACTATCGGGAGCCGTCCCACGAATTCCGGGATCAGGCCGAATTTTATCAGATCCTCGGTTTCCACCATTTTTAAAATCTCGCTTTGCGAGCGGTTCCGATGGCTGACAATGTTTGCGCCAAACCCCATCATATGAGAACCCAGCCTTTTTTCAATGATCTTGTCCAAGCCGGTAAAAGTCCCGCCGCAGATAAACAGGATGTTGCTGGTATCGACCTTTACAAAATCCTGCTGGGGGTGCTTGCGTCCGCCCTTGGGCGGCACGCTTGCCAATGTTCCCTCTATAATCTTGAGCAGGGCCTGCTGCACGCCTTCGCCGGAGACATCACGGGTAATCGAGGGATTATCCGACATCATGGCGACTTTGTCTATTTCGTCTATATAGACAATACCCCTCTGGGCCTTTTCCACGTCATAGTCCGCGTTTTGCAGCAGCGCCAGGATAATGTTTTCCACATCTTCGCCAACGTAGCCCGCCTCTGTAAGACTTGTGGCGTCAGCTATTGTAAACGGTACGTTTAGAAATCTTGCCAGTGTCTGGGCAAGCAGTGTCTTTCCGCAGCCTGTGGGGCCGATCAGCATGATATTGCTTTTGTGCAGCTCCACGTCATCGGCGGCTATCTTTGAGTCCAGGCGCTTGTAATGGTTGTGAACCGCGACCGAGAGGACCTTTTTGGCATGGTCCTGCTGGATCACGTATCCGTCGAGCTGCTGCTTTATATCTGCGGGCGCCAGAATGCGATCTGTTGTTTCGGTTTCCTTGATATTTTCTTCTTCGATAATTTCGCTGCATAGCTGGATGCACTCATCGCATATATATACCGCAGGTCCGGCGATCAGCTTCTTGACCTCCTGCTGGTTTTTTCCGCAGAATGAGCAGAAGAGGTTGTCGTTGCCTTCTCCGCCCTGATTTGATGACATATTATAGCCTCCTTAGTCGCTTATTTTTTCCAGGTCGTCGCGGTTGTTTATCACATGGTCGACGATCCCGTATTCGGCAGCTTCTGTGCCGGACATGAAAAAGTCACGGTCAGTGTCTTTTTCTATTCTTGCAAGATCCTGGCCCGTGTGATGGGCGAGGATGTCGTTTAGCCGGGCGCGCAGGCGGATGATTTCTTCTGCCTGGATTTTTATGTCTGCAGCCTGTCCCTGCACGCCGCCCAGGGGCTGATGGATCAGAATCCTGGAGTTCGGCAGGCAGTATCGCTTGCCATGTGCGCCTGCAGCCAGCAGAAGCGCGCCCATTGAAGACGCCTGACCTATGCATACTGTCGCGATATCCGGTTTTATGTACTGCATGGTATCATATACAGCCAGTCCCGCTGTGACAGAACCACCCGGAGAGTTTATGTAAAAGTTTATATCCTTGTCAGGATCCTCTGATTCGAGAAACAGCAACTGGGCGATGAGCAGGTTTGCAATTTCATCTGAAACCTGGGTGCCGAGAAACACTATCCGGTCTTTTAAGAGCCGGGAGTATATATCATAGGCTCTTTCGCCCTTGCTGGTTTGTTCAATTACCATGGGTATTAATGTCAATGTTTTAACCTCCTTGACCGAATGAAAATCCTGTGCCAGCTTTTGGGTTCATGTCGGTTTTTATATCTGTTTACTTATCTTGTTGCTGGTCCCCGGTTTCACCTTCATCAGCATTGCTTTCTGTTTCAGGTTCAACTTCTTCTGTCTGTGCATGATTAATTATAAGATCGATAGCCTTTTTTTCAAGTAGGGCGTGTCTGAACCCTTCGTGTTTTTCCGGGTTCTGCCTGTAATAGGACTTGATCATGTCCTTTGACTGGCCTGTGGCTTCGGCGATTTTATCGTATTCCGCCTCTATTTCTTCATTGGCTACTTCGAGCTGCTCCTGCTCAATGATTTTGCTCAGCAGAAGATGCCTGCGGACTTGCTGTTCGGCAAGGCCTCTATACTGCTGTTCCATGTGCTCGCGGGTTATGCCCAGTTGTTCCATAGAAACCCCGCTTTGCGCGAATTTCATTTCCGCATCCTGGATGATTCCGTCCATTTCATATTTTACCATAACTTCCGGTATTTCAAAGTCCTCTTTAAGCAGTTCCTGAAATATCTGTTCCTGGAGTTCCTGATTTGTCCGGTTTTCATAGCCTTGTTCAAGGTTTTTCCGGATTTCAGCCCTGAGATCGTCCAGTGTTTGGAATTCTCCGAAGTTTTTGGCGAAATCGTCATCCACGGCCGGTAATACCTGTTCGCGCAATTCTTTCAAGGTTACTTTAAACTCAACCTCTATGCCTGCGAGCTGTTCGTCCTTATAGTCTTCAGGAAACTGCACGGAAACAGTTTTTTCTTCTCCCGGCGTCATGCCGATGATTGCTTTGTCAAATTCTTCCGGAAAACCGGATGAGCCGATCTGAAAGGCCGAATTTTCGGTAAAGGCAACAGCCTCAGATGGCTGACCGTCTATGAACCCCTCATAATCGACCGTAACGTATTCCTTGTCCTGGACCGGACGGGGAGGATCAATGGGTTTGTATTCGGCCAGATGCTGCCGGAGCCGGTCTATCTGAGAGTCTATTTCCGTCTCTTGGATACTGTAGACGGTCTTTTTAAGTTTCAGACCTTTGAATTCAATCTCGGGCAGTTCCGGCTTAAGCTCCACGGTGGCGGCATATTTATACGGGCTTTCCGGGTCCAGTTCAGGAGCATCAAGATCGGTGGTCTCAATTACAGAAAGGTCCGCCTCCTTGATCGCATCTGCAAAAGAGTCCTGCACCAGGGAGTTTACCACATCTGCATGCACGTCTTTTTTAAAGTGCCTTTCAAGAACGGAGCGCGGGGTCTTGCCCGGCCGGTAACCCTTTATTTTTGCGGTTTTTTTCAGTTCCTTATAAGCCTCGTCGATCTTGCTGCTTACTTTTTCGCGCGGGATTTCAACATGAACCTTTTTTTTGACATCACTTACATCTTCGACTTTTACATCCATGACGTTCCTTTCCGGTATGTTCTGTAATTACCTGCCCGCCTGCAATTTTGCGGGGAGAAAGATTTAAGGGTGGTGCGAGAGGGGAGACTCGAACTCCCACTCTTTTTCAAGAGCTGGATCCTAAGTCCAGTGCGTCTACCAGTTCCGCCACTCTCGCAGATATTTTTTCTTTATTTTCTGCAATAATTTCGTTACAGAATTGATGACGTATCAAGTCGCGGAAAAACAAGGCAGAAGCCATCAACTATTTGAGATTATAGTAAAAATTTTCTAATTATCATGCTAAAATAATATTAATTTCCAACAGTGTCAAGGAAAATTGCGGTGAGGCGGTATTTAGCATCCAAGAAACGCGCTGGTTTTAAACCGTCTTTGAGCCTTTTGGCAGCAATGCTCTGCGGCATTGCTTTTTTGGTTCCTGCCAGGGGCCTGTGCTCTGACCCGGAAGCCCCGGGAGGCGGCGGCAGAGTTGTGATAGTTGATCCCGGACACGGCGGAAACGACAGCGGAGTGGAAAGTCTTGAAGGGCAGCTGGAAAAAAAAGTCAGCATGGTGCTGGCGGAAAAACTCAAAAAAGAACTGGCCGGCAGATACCGGGTGGTTTTGACCCGCAAAGGCGATTATGGAGTATCGCCTGCGCAGCGAGCTTCCATTGCAAATCACCAGGAAGGCGACCTTTTTATAAGTCTTCACGCAGGCGCGGGCTTCAGGCGAATGACTGACCGTCAGGACATTTATTTTTTCCGGGCAGAGGACCGGGACGAGCAGGGGGCGGCTGCAGCAGCAGAAAGCAGGGGGCCTGTTTCCTGGCATTTGATCCAGCAAAGACATACCGGGCAATCAGCCCAGCTAGCAGAAACTCTGCAGAAAAGGCTTGCGCGTTTTCAGACCCGTTCGAAGCCGGAAATCATCGGGGCTCCGCTGGCTGTTTTAAAGGGCCTGGACATGCCGGCCGTGGTTGTTGAATACGGATATCTCACCAATCCGAAAACAGCGCGCGCCCTGGCAGAGCATCAGCATCTGGAGGCCCTGGCAGCGGCGCTGGCAGACGGAATTTCAGATTTTTTTGCCCCGGCCCCGGCGGAAAAATAAGTTTATTTGCCGGTTTGGCTTGCATGGATATAAAAAGGATGTTAAAAGAACCGCACACAAAACAGGCGGGGCGTAGCGCAGCCTGGCAGCGCGCCTGCTTTGGGAGCAGGAAGTCGCAGGTTCAAATCCTGCCGCCCCGACCAGTAAAAACCCGCCATCTAAAATCAGATTTTTTGCGAGAGCCTCAAAATTGAATTTTTATGAGACTGTGCCCTTTTTACGCCAGGCTCGAATCCTTTCTCTCCTGCCTTTAATATGGTATAATTAAATCTATCATTTCAAAAGGTTATCTATCCCATGCATGGCATTAAAAAAAGCCTTGACACTGGATTTTGTATAAAGTATTAAAACTGTAATTACAGATTACAGATTACAGATTACA
>CAZVFQ010000093.1:0-12841 GCA_964626455.1 uncultured Desulfobacteraceae bacterium
ATTGACGGCATCGTAAAAAGCTTCTTACATCGCCTGATGTTTTTACAGGAAGGAAATCCTTGAGCGCCTTGGCTGACCGGCCGCGCACAAAAAGGGGCTTCCTTCCTGTAAAAACCTCAAATAAAATTAGAAGCTTTTTACGAGTCCATCAACATTTGATGCACTCGTAAAAAGTCGATTTTGAGATGGCTTCGTAAAAAGTTCAAGATCAAGGCGCGCAAATCCCGAGGAATGCAGCGTACTTAGCCGTACGTGAAAATCCGCAGGGATGCAGCGCAACGCAGATATTGGACTTTTTACGAAGCCATCAACATTTAATCTATGTTAAAAAATATAACATAGCCCAAAGGCAACCGTCATTTTTTTTCTCTTGCAGCAGCCTGCATTTAAAAACACAAATTCAAATTTTGATTGTTTTTTGCCATATTCGATATATAAAATTGCATCTGCAAAACCTTATTTTACAACTCAAAGAGGCTCGCTGATGAAAGATGAGTTTGTAACCGTTAATAAATTTGAATGCCGAATGATTTCGAATCACGGCAGGGGGCCCTGTATTCTTCTTCTGCACGGATACATGTATACCAGCGATGTATGGAACGACATAGGCCTGCTCAGATTGCTTGAAAAGAAAAACATCCCTTTTAAAGCCATTGACATGCCATACGGACACAGAACCGAAAGCTTTCCGCGTTCATCCGACCCCGTGCAAAACGTCAGTATAGCGGCCGGGCTCTGTGGGCCGGATTCCATGATTATAGGGGCCAGTCTGGGTGGGTATATGGCATTGAAGTATTGCACGGAAAATCCTGTGGGCGGAGTAATGGTTGTTTCCCCGGTAATGGGTCTGCAGAAAGAATTGGTATCCCGCTATCCACTGGTCTCTGCTCCGGTTTCAATCATCTGCGGCCGGGATGACAACGTGGTACACAGCGAGGAAATCAGGCGCCTTGGCAGGCGGTTAAACACCGGGGTCATTTTTTATGAAAATGCCGGGCATGCCGCGTACTTAGACCAGCCGGAACGCTTTAAGGCCGATGTAGTTGAGTTTTACAAGTCGGTTATTAAATCCAGGGCTTGCTGAAAGGTTTCTTACTGAATGCCCTTTTTGAAAAACTCTTCTTTTTCCGTCATATCATCTGCGGCCCTGGTGCGTTTTTCAGGCACCGTACCTTCCTTGAAGCACTCGTAAATAACCTTTTCAGAAGAGTCTCCGGGCAGCAATCCTGTTTCAGCATCTATCTTTGCAAAGACCACATCGCCGGGCACTTCAAAATCTCTCTCAGGCTTTGCCTTCAGCATATTGCGCATATAGTCGAGCCAAATGGGACTTGCGGCCCGGGATCCGGTTTCATTGCTTCCAAGGGAGCGCTCCTGATCATGTCCCACCCACACGCCGGTGACATAGCCCGGAGTATATCCCATGAACCATGCATCATTGAGATTGTTGGTAGTGCCTGTCTTGCCGGCAACAGGACGGCCAAGAGCCTTTAGTCTCCAGCCGGTGCCCTCCTGAACCACCTCCTGGAGAAGATGAGTAATAATATAAGCGGTGCTTTTATCAATAACCCTTTCCTGTTCTTTTTCCGGCTCGGCTAGATAGATAACCTCGCCTTCCCTGTTTTCAATCCTGCTAATAAATACCGGCTCCCGCTTTCTGCCCTGGTTTGCAAAAACGCCGTAAGCTCTGGAAAGCTCCAGCAGTGAGACCCCGGAGGAGCCCAGAGCAAGGGATAGATTTCTGTCCAGTTTGGATTCAATGCCAAGCCGGCGGGCATAATCAATCACATAGTCTGTTCCTATATCCCTGAAAATTTTGACCGTGACTATATTTCTGGAATGAATCAGTCCATCGCGGAAAAGTGTGAATCCATGAAAAGTCCTGTCATAATTTCCGGGCTTCCATACAAAATCACGCTCTGTGTCCTCAAACACTATCGGAGTATCGGCAATCGTCGTAGCCGGGGTATAACCCTTGTCAAGGGCGGCGGAATAAATTACAGGCTTGAAGGCTGAACCCGGCTGTCGTCTTGACTGTATTGCCCTGTTAAAATAGCTGTTGCCAAAATCCAAACCGCCGATCATGCTTTTAACATGCCCTGTGCCGACTTCCATATTTATCAGTGCGGACTGAACCTCCGGCTCCTGCTCCAGGGAGAGCTCCCACTGCTGTTCTTCCTCATCCTTGCTTTCGGCTTTTACCAGCACGACATCTCCTGTTTTCAGCACATTGCTTGGTTTGCGGACCTTTTCCCTGCCAAAGGGAACACCGGGGTCGGGTTTCCGTGCCCAGCTCATGTTTTTCAAGGGGATAACACCGGTGGCTTTTCCCATTCTTACCATGACAGTGCCTTTTATGTCATCAACCTCCACAACCACGCCGCGGATAATCATTCCCTGCTCAAGGCCTTTTTCTTTTAACTCCTCATGAAGTTCCTGGCTGAAAGGCTCTATTTCGTTTTTCTCAAGATGCTTTAGCGGCCCGCGATATCCCTGCCGTTTATCAAGCTCCCGCAGTCCTTTCTGAACCGATTTCCTGGCTTTCTCCTGCATATCCAGATTCACGGTGGTATAGACCTTCAAACCGCCTTTATATAAAGCATCTTCTCCGAAACGCGCCTTGACCATGTTTCGTACATGAGCGGAAAAATACGGTACAGTTTCCATAAAAAGGTTACGGCGGTCATGGATTTCAAGCGGCTTATCCATTGCTTCCGAGGCTTCGGCGTTTGTAATAAACTCTTCTGCCACCATCCGGTTTAAAACGTAAATCTGCCGCTGTTTTGCCCTGTCAAAATACTTGTGGGGCGAATAATAGCTGGGCGCCTTGGGCATGCCCCCAAGCATGGCTGCTTCTGCGATACTGAGCTCTTCGGCTGATTTTGCAAAATAATTCTGTGCCGCGGTCTCTACTCCATAGGCTCCGTTGCCGAGATAAATCTGATTAAGGTAAAGATACAGAATTTCCTGCTTGGTAAAACGCTTGTCAATGCGGTAGGCAAGAATTGCTTCTCTGATTTTGCGGCTGTAGCTTCTCCTGGGGGTCAGAAAAAAGGATTTTGCCACCTGTTGCGTAATTGTGCTGCCCCCCTGAACAATTGAGCCGGCCTCAAGGTTTTTAAAAAACGCGCGTAAAATACTATAAAAATCAATCCCGTCATGCTCATAGAAACGGGCGTCTTCGGTGGCCACAAAAGCGTTTATCAGGTGATCGGGAATTTTTGAAAGCGGAATTACCACTCTTTGTTCATGGTAGAATTCGGCAATTTTGCTGCCATCGTCAGAATAAAAAGTTGTAACGACAGGCGGTTTATACTCTTTAAGAGTGCTTATCTGAGGAAGATCCCTGCTGTAATAAAAATAAAGCCCGGCAAAAGCCAATAGCCCTACAAACGCCCCGGATAGCGCAAGGAGAAACACCCATTTAAAAAAAACAATAAAAAATCTGCCAATACGCCTCATTTAAACCTTATCTCCCTTTTTCCGGCCGGAAAGATATTCTTTGCCGGAAATTTCCGCTTTTGTTTTTTTATAAAGCATTTTTTATACCATGCTTAAATGCCAAAGGCAAGAAGCCGCACAATTCATTTCTTGACATGCGGCTTTAAAAGAGCATATAAAAAACCAAGCATTAGTGGCAGGCAGAAGCCTGCGATGATTCCTGCTTTATTTTTAATCAACCAGACCACGAAGGCCTGCGTATCTAAAGATGCGGCTTGTTCGTGGTTTTTTTTGTTCAAAAAAGAAGAATGTTATGAGATACAACTGTATTCAGATTACAAGGTAAAACGGCCCGGTAGGCACATATTTGCCATGACCCCGAAGCCCTACTGGGAGCCTGCAGAAGACGGGTTTATAATCTTTGAAAACTGGAAAGGCAAAGCAGGACGTTAATTATGCATATTGCAGAAGGCATACTCTCGCTGCCGGTTCTGGCCTCGGGGGCGGCTGTTGCAGCTGCAGGCACCGCAATCGGCTTAAAAAAAATGGATGTAGACAGGGTGCCTAAAACCGGTATTCTGGCAGCAGCCTTTTTCGTAGCCTCCCTTATCCACATACCTCTTGGTCCGTCCAATGTGCACCTGATCTTAAACGGTATCGTGGGGCTGCTTTTGGGCTGGTCCGCATTTCCCGCCATATTGGTGGCCCTTGTGCTGCAGGCATTGTTTTTTCAATACGGCGGTATCACCACCCTGGGGGTAAACACTGTT
Source organism: uncultured Desulfobacteraceae bacterium (assembly GCA_964626455.1). GTDB lineage: Bacteria > Desulfobacterota > Desulfobacteria > Desulfobacterales > Desulfosalsimonadaceae > Desulfosalsimonas. The sequence continues at coordinate 4,212 of CAZVFQ010000093.1, forward strand.
ATCATGGCGCTGCCCGCAGTTATGTGCTCCTTTGCATTTTATCGCCTGCTTGGAAAAAATAAACCGGCTGCCATGGCGGCGGCTTTTGGGTGCGGCATGATTTCAGTTTTTTTAAGCGGGGTTCTGCTCGGCGGATTTCTGATCTTTACAGGAAGGCATTTTCTGGAAGTAACAGTGCTGATAATTGGAGCTCATTTGCCGATTATGCTCCTGGAAGGAGTGATAACCATGTTTTGTATTGCATTTTTAAAAAAAGTTCAACCCGCCCTGCTTTACAAATAAAGAAGATATACAGGGATAAGATAAAATGAAACCATTAAAAATCATTGTTGTTAGTGCCTTTGTTCTGGTACTTTTTTTCACCGCTCCGGCAGCGGGCCACAATGAAAAACCCGGGCCCCACAGCCACTGATATTTTCGGTGGCATAGGCTACATACTTGGTCTGTTTGGCATCGCTGCATATATATATTCCCGGAGACGCTGAATTTGCTGGATGAAGCCTTTGCTTACGGAAATTCCGTAATACACCGACTGGATCCCAGGTTTAAAACCGCTGCTGCAGTTTTTTATTCAATTCTGGTGGCGGCTCTTTATGGATTTGCCTCGCTTGCGCTTGCGCTGGTGGTTAGCCTTGTTATGATCCGGCTGGCGGACCTGGAATTTAAACTCGTTTTCAGACGCCTTCTTTTGGTTAACGGGTTTGTTGCGTTTCTATGGCTGGTTTTGCCATTTACCGCCCGGGGCGGCGAGGTATATCATTTCGGGCCTTTTTTGCTTTATGAACAGGGATTTTTCCTTGCCGCCGGAATCACGCTGAAATCAAATGCAATTTTAATGGCGGTTATAGCTCTTGCCGCAACAATGCCCCTGGCAGCTCTCGGCCATGCCATGAACAGGTTGAAATTTCCTAAAAAACTGGTATTTTTATTAATGCTTACATATCGTTATATTTTCGTGCTTGAACAAGAATACAGAAAAATCCTAAGAGCTATCAAAATAAGAGGATTTATCCCGCAAACCTCTCTTCACGGCTACAAAACCTATGCATATATAATCGGCATGCTCTTTGTCAGGGCTTCGGCAAGGGCGGAACGGGTTTACGGTGCCATGCAGTGCAGGGGTTTTACCGGCAAATTTTACAGCCTTGCAGAGTTTCGCGCCTCAGGCAAAAATTATATTTTTTCCATCCTGCTCATACTTGCAGGATCTGCAATGCTTTTATTGGAATATTTTATATGATGGCACCGTAAAAAGTCCAATATCTGCGTTACGCACAATTTTTCAGAATTTCACGTACGGCTAAGTACGCTGCATTCTTCAAAATTGCGCAAGCCTTGATCTTGAACTTTTTCCAGAACCATCTAAAATCAGACTTTTTACGAGAGCATCTTATATGAATAATCTAAATCTTGAAAACAAACCTGTTATTCAGCTTTCTGATATATGTTTTTCATATCCGGGGGGCCCGTATGTTTTGAAAAATTTAAATTTCTCAGTCGAATCAGGCGACCGCATCGGTATTCTTGCGCCAAACGGAAGTGGAAAGACCACTCTTTTTCATCTGATTATGGGACTATTGACTCCTGATTCGGGAAATATTGAACTCTTTGGAAAAACAGTTAATACGGAAAAGGATTTTACAGAAGCAAGAAAAAAAATAGGCCTGCTGTTCCAGGACGCAGATGATCAGCTGTTCTGCCCCACTGTACTGGAAGATGTTGCTTTCGGTCCTTTAAATATGGGAATGAGCAGAAGGCAGGCCATTGATGTTTCTCTTTCAACTCTTTCATTTCTGGGTCTTTCAGGATTTGAGGACCGCATCACATATAAACTTTCCGGCGGGGAAAAAAAACTGGTTTCCCTTGCCACAGTACTGGCTATGTCTCCGGATGTTCTGCTGCTCGATGAACCTTTAAGCGGCCTGGATTATGACACCCGGGTAAAACTAATTTCAGTTCTTTGTGAATTGGATTATACATACATGGTCATTTCCCACGATCTTGATTTTCTAAATTTGGTAACAAGGGATATCTATACCATGAAAAACGGCAGGATAATACCTGATGAGCATATACATATCCACCGTCATGAACACGCCCATGTTTTCGGCCATATGCCCCACAAACACAAAGAATAACCAGATCCTTCTTATTAACAATGATGCACTCGTAAAAAGTTCAAGATCAAGGCTTGCGCGATTCCGAAGAATGCAGCGTACTTAGCGTACGTGAAATTATGAGGAATCGCGCGTAACGCAGATATTGGACTTTTTACGAAGCCGTCAACAATTACGTATTGATATTTTGTTGATAACCTAATATTTTTCAACAGCCTTTTTGAAAATCATTAAAACCGGCCGGTTGTAAACCCGATATTACAATGTCTGTTTGATTATCATTTATATTATTTATATTTTAAATCAAATATGTTATAGAGTTGTTTTAATTATAAACAACCCTTATTTATAATTATTTATTCATTCTTAATATAAAGAAGGAAATATATATGCGGGTTACAATTAAAAAAAGCGACCTCTCTGAGGTCTTGTCCCAGATCCAGGGTTTAACCGGAAGGAAAACCAGTCTGGCTATTACTGAAAATGTATTGATACAAACCGGTGATGAAGGCATTCGCATAACAGCCACTGATCTTGAAACAGGATTTGAAGGTTTTTTTCCGGCCGAAGTAGAAGCAGACGGCGCAGTTGCCGTGAATTCACGAAAATTTTATGAAATCGTAAGAAATTTTCCAACAGAGGCTGTACGGGTCGCTGAACTGGAGAATAACTGGATTGAGATTTCCGGTGATAATGTTGAGTATCATATAGTAGGCATGGATCCGGATGAATTTCCTGAGACCCCGAGAATTGAGGATGTGGAATTTTTCACCATGGAATCACCCGAACTGAAAAAAATGATTGAAAAAACAGTTGCCGTCGGGGTCTCGGGCGATGAAAAAAGAGCCCACCTAATCGGGGTTAATATAGAGAGGATTGATAACGGTTCTGAAAAACTTTTAAGGATGGTATCAACTGATATCAAGCGGCTGGCAAAGGTTGATTACCTGTTTGATCCGGAATCAGGTTTCAGCGGCGGCGATACTGTAATTATACCAAAGAAGGGGTTAAGCGAGGTAAACAGGTTTCTTTATCCTGAAGGACGGGTCCAGCTCGGGGTAAAGGACAATTACTTTGTGGTAAAAAAGGAAAATGAAACGGTTATAGTAAAACTTTTAAACGGGGTTTTTCCGGCCTACAGTCACCTTCTGTCCCCTGATCCGGAGTTTGACATTATTTTTGACAGAAATTTGTTTCTAATGATGTTAAAGCGGATGTCAATTTTAACCTCCGAGGAATACCGGGGCGTTGTTTTTCATCTGGAAAACAATCAGTTAATAATGCGCACAGTAAATGCGGCCCTGGGTGAATCAAAGGAAACCATGTATATAGAATATGACAGGGAAGCTCAGGAAATAGCTTTTAATCCGAAATATTTCATTGAAGCCGTTAATTTCATCAATACTGACAAGGTGCTGCTCAATATAAAAAACGAGGACAATCCGTGTATCGTACGGGCTGAAGACGATTTGAGCTATTTAAACATCATAATGCCAATGAAGATATAGAGATAATGGAAAAGAATAACAACATCTATGATCAGAAGAGTATAAATGTACTAAAGGGCCTTGAGGCGGTACGAAAGCGCCCTTCAATGTATATCGGAAACGTGGATTTCGCCGGTCTGCACCATCTGGTCTACGAAATCGTGGACAACAGTATTGACGAGGCCATGGCCGGCCATTGCGATACAATAAAAGTTACCATACACACAGACCAGAGTGTCAGTGTAGAGGATAACGGACGCGGTATACCAGTGGGAATACACCATGAGGAGGGAATACCCGCCCTTGAAGTTGTTCTTACCAGGCTGCACGCGGGGGGCAAGTTTGATCATAACTCCTATAAGGTATCAGGAGGTCTGCACGGGGTCGGGGTCTCTGTTGTAAACGCCCTGTCTTCTCTGCTGGAAGTTTGGGTTTATAATGAGGGCAGAATATATTACCAGACTTATTCCGGAGGAGAGAAGACAAGTGAGCTTCAGGAAATAGGAGAAACAGATAAACATGGTACAAAGGTCCGTTTCAAACCTGATACCGGTATAATGACCACTGATGAATTCGATTATGACACATTAAACCGACGCTTAAGGGAACTTGCATTTTTAAACAAGGGCGTGCGAATTATCCTGGAAGACGAGCGTAGCGACCAGAAAGAGGAATTCTGCTATGGCGGCGGTCTGGCAGAATTTGTCGAGTATCTTAACAGACGCCATACAGCAATACACGAACCCATAATGATTGAAGGGGAAAAAAATGACATTCAGGTGGAAATAGCAATTCAGTACAATGACTCCTATAACGAAAAACTTTTCTCGTTTGCAAACAACATTAATACAGCAGAAGGGGGTTTTCACCTCATCGGTTTTAAAACCGGCCTGACCAGGACCCTTAATCAGTATGCAGCATCCTCGGATGCCATGAAAAAAATGAAATCCAAAATTACGGGCGATGATGTACGCGAGGGCCTGACCGCCATTATCAGCATACGGATCATGTCGCCGCAGTTTGAGGGACAGACCAAAACCAAGCTTGGAAACAGCGAGGTAAAAGGAATTGTTGAATCTCTGATAAACGAGAAGTTAAGCGTGTTTCTTGAGGAAAACCCGCAGGTTGCAAAAAAGGTTCTGGGTAAAGCTGTGGATGCGGCTCGCGCCAGGGATGCGGCCAAGCGCGCCCGCGATCTTGCAAGAAGCAAGGGTTCCATGCTTGACTCAACCCTTCCGGGCAAGCTTGCCGACTGCCAGGAGTCTGATCCGGCAAAAAGGGAGCTTTTTATTGTGGAGGGCGATTCCGCCGGCGGGTCGGCAAAACAGGGAAGGGACAGAAAAACCCAGGCAATCCTGCCCCTTAAAGGAAAAATTTTAAATGTGGAAAAAGCCAGATTTGACAAACTCCTACGCAGCGAGGAGATAAAAAATTTGATTACAGCCCTTGGTACGGGGATCGGCAGTGAGGAATACGATATTACCCGGATAAAGTACCACAAAATCATAATAATGACGGATGCGGACGTGGACGGCTCGCATATCAGGACTCTGCTGCTGACATTTTTTTACAGGCAGATGCCTGAAATTATTGAAAACGGGTACCTTTATATAGCACAGCCGCCGTTGTTTAAATTAACCCGCGGCAAAAGCGAAAAATATTTAAAAGATGAAAAGGAATACACGGAAAATATCCTAAAGCGCGCATGTGACGAAAAATATATAAAAGCGGCAGGCCCTGACAGTGACGGTGAAATTTTGACCGGACATCAGTTCTATCTGTTTGTAACTGATATGGCGGAGTATTTAACGTTTCTTGGCAGGCTTCAGCGTCATGGTATTTATCCAGAGTTAATCGAATTGATGATAAAATTGGGGGTTGAGGATAAAAGTTTTTTACAGAGCCCTGAGAAAATAGGCGAACTTCGGATCGCGCTTTCCGAAAACGGCTTTTCCTCAGGTGAGCCTTTATGGAATGAGGAAAGAAACGTTTACGAACTCATGGTTTATCCCCGCCAGGCAGATGAACTCGAGGAGATGTTTAAAGATATTTCCGAGAAAAAACAGATTACAGTAAAAATAGGCCGCGGCCTTGTGCATTCAAAAAATTATCAGAAGGCGCTGTCGCTTTATAAAAACATTTCTCCCTGGGATACCGACAGGTTTGAGGTATATAGTCTTGAAAAACAACATGAAGAGCCGGTCGTGGTAAAAAGCAAGCAGAAACTCATCGACCTTCTCATGGAAGAGGGAAAAAAAGGTTTGTCTGTCCAGCGCTATAAAGGTCTTGGCGAAATGAACCCGGATCAGCTGTGGGCAACTACCATGAGCCCGGAAACCCGGACTCTTCTTCAGGTCAGGGTGGAAAACATTGTTGAAACAGACGATATTTTCACCATCCTAATGGGAGATGAAGTAGAGCCAAGGCGCAATTTTATTCAGACCAACGCCCTTGAAGTAAGCATGCTCGACATTTAAAGCGAGCGTTTCGTTTCTCGTCTACATAATGGAAATAAGAGAGCGCCAGCGCTCTGTTTCGGTTTCTGCGGCAAGACCCATGTTTTTTAATACCGAGATGATTTTATCATCATTTAACCGCAGAAACGGATTTACTTTTTTTCTTCCAGTTCAGATTTTATAGCCAGACCCAAAGTTTTAACTGTGTATGGTTTTTTTAGGAACCTGGAAACTCCCAGTTTTTGAATTTGCCGTATTCTGGGTGTTTCGGAATATCCACTGACAAGTATGGCCTTTTGCCCGGGATTGATTTCAAGGATTTTCTGATAGGTCTGAAGCCCGTCCATTCCGGGATCCATGATCATGTCAAGCAGTACGATATCTACATTTTTTTCCTTTATATGTGCCACCGCCGCCTCTCCGCTCGGTGCGGCATCAACCTGATAGCCCAACGAGGCCAGCAGGGTATAGGCGATTTCGCGCTGTTCCCTGACATCGTCAACAATAAGTATGGACTCGCCATTTCCTTTAATCTCCTGCCGGGTAATATCGGAAGGTTTTTTTTCAGGCTCGATATTTTGCTGATATACGGGGAAATAAAGTTTTATGGTAGTGCCGCTGTTTTCCCTGCTGTGAATATCGATATAGCCCTCATGGTCTTTAATAGTGCCCCATACTACCGACATTCCAAGACCTGTTCCGCTTCTGCCCATTTTCTTTTTGGTGTAGAAGGGTTCAAACACATGTTCCAGATCTTTTGGGGAAATACCGGCCCCTGTGTCTGAAACTTCTATTTTTACATAATTTCCCGGAGGTATAGTTTCGTATCCTTCCACAGGCCTGTTAAGTTTGATGTTTTGCGTTGATATTTTTACCTCACCCTTGTCTTCTATCGCCTCGATCGCATTGGAAACAAGGTTCATTACTGTTTTGGACAGATGTATGGGCGAGCCGGTGAGCCGGGGCAATTCATCGTCTATGTTTGCGATAACTTCTGCCTGGGGATGGTATGATTGCATTTTGTGGAATTCCGCGCTTTTTAAAAACTCGGTAATAATCCGGTTTACATTAACCGCCATCTTGGTGGGCACGCCGCGTCTTGCCAGGGTGAGCAGGTCCTGAACAATTGCAACCGCTTTATTTCCGGAATCCCGCATTGTCTGGATCGGTTTGCGAAAGGGGCTGTCTTCAGGCAACTGGGGTAAAAGCAGGTCCGGATAAGTAACAAAAGCAGAAAGCACATTGTTTAAATCATGGGCGATTCCCCCTGCAAGCGTTCCCACGGCCTCCATTTTTTTTGCACGCTGAAGCTGCGCCTCAAGCTGTTTTTCCTGGGTTATGTCGCGAAGGATTACAATGGTGGTGGAACGTGTCTTGCCGCCGGTCACGGGAATAATTTTTACGGAAAGCAGCCTGTCTTCAATTTCAACAGGTTTATCAAGCACTGTTTCCTTTTCCGTGGCAGCGGCTTCTTGGATTTTTTCATTTATAAGGCTTTTTGCGGGTTCCCCGAAAAGATCGGCAAATACGGAAGAGAGCAGTTTTTCCTCTGTCTGCCCCAAAACAGAAATAGCGGCAGGATTTGCAAACACGATAACAGAGTTGTCAACCAGTTCCAGCAAACCCTCTGACATGTGGTTCAGGGTCATTTCATAGTGCTTCTTTGATTCGAGAAGCTCTTTTGTAATTTCGCGTTCAAAGAGTTCCTGGTGGCCAAGTACAGAGCCTTTTAACCCTTGCGCATCTCCCTGTTCCAGTTTTTCCAGCACATGGTCAATATGGCTGGAAAGCTTCTCAAAAGGCCCTTTTGCGATAAATACGTCAGCATTGCAGGTTTCAAACTCAGGGCGCTCCTCTGCCATGATGGCGGAGAGCACAACCAGAAAACAATTTTTCATATCCTGCCTGCCGCGTATGATCTGGCAGAGTTTTTCACCGCTGATATTTGGCATGACGAGGTCTATAAAGACGACATCAGGGGTAAAAGAGGCAAGCAGATCAATGGCCGAAAGTCCGTCGGCTGCGGTTTTCACAAAATAGCCCTTTTTTTCGAGAAAATCGGCCATGAACCTTAGCATTACCGGATGATTATCAACTACCAGTATTTGTTTCATCTTCGCGATCCCGGAATTTTGGTCTAAGAGATTAAACGGAATGTGCCAGAGTATTTATGTCTTGCAGAATTTTATTTATAATCTGGTGAGCCTTTGTAATATCCTGGCTGTTTTTGATAATATAACTAAGAACCTCGGCATGTTCGGCTATTTCGTCCAGGCCCAGGTTAACAGCCGCGCCTTTAAAGGAATGAATCAGATTTTCAATATTGCTAATGTCTTTTTCCGCAAGAGCCTCTTTTATCTCGATTAACTCCTTGCGGGTGTTTTCGATAAAAATCCGGATCAATTCTCTGTACTGCTCGTCATCTATGCCAGTGCTTTCAGTTTGTTTGCTTTTGTTCATGGTTTTTGTGCCTTTTTTGTGCAATTAAATTTGACGGCTTCGTAAAAAGTCCAATATCTGCGTTGCGCTTCATCCCTCGGAATTTCACGTACGATAAGTACGCTGCATTC
>CAZVFQ010000094.1:0-12834 GCA_964626455.1 uncultured Desulfobacteraceae bacterium
GATAGACATAAGTTCATCTTTGTTGTATACTATTCCCATGAAAAAAACAGACGGAAGAAAAATTAGCCCCGAAGCCATGGAAGAAATCCGGATACGCGCTGTAGAGCGTGTTCAGGCCGGAGAGAGCCCTGAAACAGTTGTCAAGACCCTGGGTTTTGTAAGAGCCTGCATTTACAACTGGCTTGCCAGATATCGCTCCGGTGGATGGCATGCCCTTCGCTCCGGCAAAAAATCCGGAAGACCCCCAAAATTGCAAGGTCCGCAGATCAAGTGGGTCTATGACTTGGTGACCGAAGGAGATCCCCGCCAGCTGAAACTTCCCTTTGCGCTGTGGACAAGGGCAATGGTTGCCAAGGCTATCAAAGACAAATTCGGGATAAAGCTCAGTGAGAGCTCTGTTGGACGACTGCTTCGCCAGCTTGGGCTTTCTAACCAGAAGCCGCTTTACCGTGCCTATCAGAAAAGTCCTGAGGCTATTGAGAAATGGAAGAAAGAGGTTTTCCCGGAAATAAAGAAAGAAGCCAAGAAGGTTGGTGCCACCATCTATTTTGAGGACGAATCGGGGATACGATCTGATTTTCATTCCGGAAAGACCTGGACTCCTGTGGGGCAAACCCCTGAAATCGAAGCCACTGGTGCGCGTTTTGGTCTGAATATGATAGCTGCCATCAGCACGCGCGGCCAAATGCGGTTTATGGTTGTCAAAGGAAGTGTGGATTCCGAGCGTATTTGTGATTTTTTGAAAAGGCTGATGCATAATGCCGAGAACCCGGTATTTTTGATTTGGGATGGCCATCCGACTCATCATTCCGGAAAAGTTAAAGAATGCGTTAAATCCTTTGAAGGAAAACTCAAAATCTTCTTTTTGCCCTCGTATTCGCCGGAGCTCAATCCGGCAGAGCAGGTTTGGAATAACGTCAAACAATATGGCGCTGGCCGAGACCCTGTTTTTGGCCCTGATCAGCTCAAGTCGGTTGTATTGAAATATCTTCGCCGGTTGCAAAAGTTGCCTCGGTTGATTCAAGGATTTTTTGCACATCCAGATTGTGCTTATAGTATTAGTTGATGTCTATATACTTATGCTCAGATTAGTAAGCGATGGCAGGGACGGCTATAAAATTGAGCACAGGATTATCCGGGAAGATACCGGCGAAACCAGGTACGTTCACGAAAAATGCCTCCACGAGCGAGGCCCGAGAGGCGAGATCATAAGATCCGTTGGAATAGTCCAGGATATCACGGAGCGCAAAAGGGCTGAAAAAGACCTTGAGGCAATTGTGGACGTTTCCTCTACCATCCTTGCCATTGAGGACTTTCCTATTGCTGCTCGCCGGATTTTTGATAGTTTGTCCGGGCTTGTCGGATCCACATCAGGTTACGTGGCCCTTCTTTCAGAAGACGGAAAGGAAAACGAAATGCTTTTTCTTGAATCAGGGGGGCGTTCCTGTTCGGTTAATCCTGATCTGCCCATGCCCATAAGGGGGCTTCGCGCCAAGGCTTATACCGGAAACAAGGTGGCTTATGACAATGATTTTATGAACAGCCAATGGATGAAAAATATGCGTGCAGCCGACATATTAATCAGGTGGGGAGGCGAAGAGTTTCTTGTTGTGGCTCCTGATACGGACATGGAAAGTGCGGCGGTACTGGCCGAAAGACTCAGAAAAACAATCGCCGGAAATAAATTTTCAGGGCCGGGCAAAGTCACTGCAAGTTTCGGCATTGCCAAATATCAGAAAGGAGACTGCCGGGACGGCTTGATAGACCGTGCAGACCATTACATGTACCCGGCCAAGCAAAAAGGGCGTAACCGGGTGGAAGCCGGGGAATAAGGCAGTATCTTTACAGCCCTAATCCGTTCTGTTTTTCTTTGCCCCGTCCAATACTTTCCTTATCATTTTTACCAAATCTGTTTTGGTTACCGGTTTCATCATTAAACCATCAACCTCCGGGCCACCGTTTTTTTGCTCATTAATCTTCTCGCTAAACCCGGTGCATAAAATCACCGGCATATCAGATCGGATTTCTTTTATCTTCAGCGCGAGCCTGTCTCCGGTCATGTCCGGCATCGTCATATCCGTGATGACAATATCAAATTTATCCGGATTTGCCCGAAAGGCCTCCAGGGCTTCCACGCTGCTGGTTCGGATTGTAACCCTGTATCCCTGACTCTCAAGGATTTGCTGCAGCATTTCAACTATCGGCTTCTCATCATCAACTAAAAGGATGCTTTCCGTACCTGTCGGCAATGCTTCATCTTTCTGCACAGTCGATGCAGTCTGGCTCACTTCCTGTTCAGCCAACGGAAAAAACACGTAAAATATGGTTTCTTCTTCCGGTTCACTGTAAACCGTAATATGGCCGCTGTGACCCTTTACAATGCTGTGGACTAAAGAAAGCCCCAGCCCGGTGCCAGTGCCGGTTTTGCCTGTGGTAAAATAGGGTTCGAAAATTTTATCCAAATATTGCTCCGAAATGCCGCACTGAGCTGACACTTGATTTGTTTGTCACTCTTTGTGGATGAAGTCTGTGAAAAACAGCCATTTCCCTGCATTATCATTTTTTTTCGGACAATTCCTTGAGTTTAACCAGCATGCCCTCGACCATTCCATTTGCCTTTTGCTGCCTTGTGGACAGGGGAAAATTGATCACCGAGTTTCTCAGCAGTTGACTGCATTCCTGGCCCGAGAGGGAATAATAACAAAAGTGCATGCATAATGGTTTTTCTCCTTTCATTCACTATGAAATTATAAATTCCGTTGCTTTATCCATGATGAATCGCCTAACAAAAAAGCCGAACCACCATATAAATGGCAGTCCGACTATCTCAAAACCGAATCAACAATGAAAAGAGCTACCGAAAAGACCCGTGACTTTCCGCTCCAATCTCACGACTGGTTTGGCTTTATCATAATTTCTATATGATTCCATAAAACCCGTATGTCAAATGCTTTGTACAGATTTTTGAAAAATTCCTGCAGGTGAGGAAAATGCAGCTTACGGCTATTCCCCGCCAGTAATGCGGGGGTTGGGTCCCTGGAGGAATGCCAGATTCAAGGTGCAGATTAGGCAGGAGGCCGCACTTGAGAAAGTCCTGGCAAGTATTCTAAGAAAAAATTTCTTGGCAGTCCGATTCTTTTAGGCCGATTCTTTTAGGCTTGACCTGCCAGATTTCCGTGTTATTTTGTATCTGTGTAACACGGAAATTTTGGAGGGCTTATGGCTAATTTAACCATTACCATAGACGAGGCGACTCTTAAGAAAGCACGCATCCGGGCGCTTGAGCAAAACACTTCTGTCAACCGTATTCTCAGGCAATACTTGGAAGTATATGCCGGGGTGAAGCGGGATCAAAGTGATTCAGTTAATAAAATCATCGCTCTGTCCAATTCATCTGGTTCCAGGCGGGGGAAACGACGATGGACCCGCAATGAACTCCATGAAAGAAAATAATGCGTACTTTTTTCGATACCAATGTACTTGTATATCTGTTTGATGAAGACTATCCCGAAAAGAAAGCCCAGGCCCAAGCCCTTTTAGAGAAGGAAACTGAAAATGGCAGAATTCTTGTGAGCACACAGGTTCTGCAAGAATTTTATGTTACAGTTACGCGAAAATTGGAACTTCCCCTTTCCCCTGAAAAAGCCGAGGAAGTCGTTAGTCAGTTTATGGTATTTCCGCTTGTGGAAATAAACAGCAGCCATATACTGAAGGCCATTCGAAAATCAATAAATCTGCAATTTTCTTTCTGGGATGCGCTAATTATTGAAGCGGCTATTTCGGGCGGAGCAAGTATTTTATATACAGAAGATTTACAGCACGTTCAAATCATTGATAATCTGAAGATCCTTAATCCATTTCAATCTTAACCCAATAATCGTATTGGCATCTTACGGCTATTTTCTGGCAATATTGTAGATTTGGTGGAGTTGAAGAATGGTGGATTTAAGGTGCAAATTTGGGCAGACCCCCTGCTGCCCCCTATTACCCCTCGGCCTGGCTCGATCGAGTCCCCTGACGCTGCTTCTCAGTCGGCGGCGAGACCGATTTCCAGGACGACCTCGCCATTGGCCTCGACTTCAATGGGTGCCATCGAACGTAAGCGATCGGGCTCGATCACCGGGGTGTCGCCCTCGCCCAGGATAAAAGTGCGGACAGCGTCGGTGCGAGCCTGCGCCAGCGCTTCGAGGTCCTCTTCGGTGACGGTCTGGGCGGCAGTCACTTCAGTGGCCAGGTGTTCGCGGTACGCGGCGGCATCGAATTCCGGCGCCTCATCTTCTTCTGCCGTCGTGAAGGCCACCTTCGCGAGTTCGTCGGGGTCGCCGTCGACGAGGCTGGCCAACAGATTGAACGGCGAACTGATAATGCCTTGCAGTATATCCGTGAGCGCCTGTCGAATCGCTGGCCCGAAGGAGAACTCGGGATAGTTGACGTTACCCTGGACCGGTATATCGACGGTGATCACACCGTCGCTATCCTTGAGCAGCGCGATGGCCAGACCAAGCGGCAGGTCCGTCGCGTCCGGGTGTTCGAAGCGTTCACCCAGCTTCAGATCGCGCAGAACTATATGGTTGCTGGCGTCGAGACGGCCGTCGTCCAGCACGTAGCCAAGATCAAGGTCCATACGGCCTGTGGCGATCCGGCGGCCGAGAAACTGGACCGCATAGGGTGTCAACTCCGGGATATCCATGTTCTCGAAGACGAGATCAAATTGCTGCCTCCAGGTATTGCTGCTTATTTAAACAAGAGCCGCATCAGAAAAAAAGTCGCTGGGATTCGCTGCATTTTTTTTGCTGTGAATACAGGAAATGTGATAGGTTTTGTCTGATTTGTTACACTTGTTCCCGGAATTAGCCCGGATAAAAACATAAACAAGGAGGAATAATTGCGTAGCGTTTTTGCATTTGTTCGAAAAAATCTTCATTGGATGATGATAGTGGCCATTGTACTGGGATTGGCCAATCTCAGACTATTCGGCGGCTGGAATCTGCCGCGCCCCCTATTGGTGGGAATAGTTATTTTTTTGGTTATTTTCCCCGTGATGATCAATACCCGTTTTGACGAATTGTTTTTTCACTTAAAGGAGCCTCGTCCTGTTTTCTGCTCCCTGTTTCTCAATTTTTTCATATCTCCCCTGATTGCCTGGATCGGAGTCAGCCTTTTTTTAAAAGGCGAGCATGAACTGGCCTCTGCCATGTATCTTATCGCGCTGGTGCCGACCAGTGCCATGAGTGCGGCCTGGACGGCTTTCTCCGGGGCCCGCATGGCTACAGCCCTCTATCTTATCCCGGCAAACCTGCTTTTTGCTGCCTTTATCGGGCTGCCTTTCATCTTTCCCCTGCTTATGGGCGATGCTGTCAATGTAGACAAGCTGGCCATAATCAAAAATATTCTCCTGGTTTTTCTGACACCGCTAATACTGGGCGATATTACCAGGCGGCTGATCATTCGCTATAAAGGCACACAAGTTTATCAAAACCGCATCAAACCGGAGCTGGGCGGTATTTCGGGCCTGGGGGTGCTGACATTGATTTTTCTGGTCATGTCGCTTGAGCGAAATGCTGTTTTACTAAACAATCTGGACGTGGTCTGGATTGTTGTTGTTCCGGTATTCCTCTACTATTTGTTGATGTATGCGCTTAGCGTGCTCTGGAGCTTTTTTTTGATACGCCGTGGTGCAATGGCCGGGGAAAAGGCAGTGGTGGTCATCTATACTTCTGTCGCCCGTCATATAAATATCTGCCTGGCCCTGGTACTCAGTACATTTCCCATGGAGTCGGCGTCACTGATGATTCTGCTGCTGATCGTGGGCTATATTATTCAGGTCCCGACTCTGGCATTCTTTGCCCAACATTATGGTAAAAAACTGGCAGCTATGACGTGAACACGTTTCCCTGCAACGCCCTGAAACATCAGAATGGAGAAGGGTATCGCCAGGAGCAGGAACAAAACTCAGGGCGGCAAAGGCCGGCTAAATTCTACCACCACTGTGCTTTTGTTTGCACAGTGGTAATAGCCGCAATTACAGGTAGTGTCCGGAATTTTTGGCACTTTTTTACTTGTGTTTCTACTGACTGCGATTTTCATGGCTCTATCTCCTTTTTGATAAAAAAAGGCTTTCTAAAATCAGAATGTGTTTTGGATTGTTGCGGATACACCTGAAAATCTGCGCCTGGATATTCGGTTTGCCGGCAGGCTTTCAGGGAAGTGTTTCAGGCACGTAGCCTTTCGGCAGGTGCGCGGAGTCCTTGATACATGGTAGTCCCGTGGACTCGTGCACCTTTTTCACTTCCTTTCAACAACCTTGCACAACTTATTGATCCGCCGCAAAGCTCAGTTTGGTGCCGGACATATTCAATATAAACCTGCCGGCAAAGGCGGACTCCATCCTCATCGTGGCATTCCGGCCCGTGCAGTGGGTGGGGATGATCCAGGCGGGGTCAATTTCCTTTAACGCATCTATCGTGGGTTGAATTACGGGCTCCATATCCGGCCCGGACAGGTGAAACCCGCCCATGACCGCATATACCTGATCCACGCCGGTGACCTTTTGCGCGTGGCGCACCGTGTTGACAATGCCGGAATGCGCACATCCGCTGAGCACCACAAGGCCCTTGCCCCTGACCACAAATGCCAGACCGGTATCGTCTTCAAAGGTATCCTGCATGGGCACGCCGTCCTTTTCATACCACAGCGAGGGCGCGCCTTTCTCAAATTCGGTGGTGCGCTCGATCTCCGAGAGAAAAAGCACCCGGCCGTCGAGCATGGGATACGGCTCTGCTGTGGCTACCACCTCAGCCCGGGCGGCCTCGGCTTTTTCACGCGTAAACGGGGGAAACATGACCTTGAAATTCTCTGTGACCTGCATATATCGCGGATTGCGGAAGGCTTCCGGGTGCAGCACCAGGGGTATGCCAGGTTTTTCGATCATGCCGGAGAGTTTTTCAATCCCGCCGACATGATCCAAATGACCATGAGAAAGCGCCATCATTTCCACCTGTTTCATGTCCACGCCCAGGGCTTCTGCATTAAAAGCGGCCCCGTTCTCTGAAAAGCCGAAATCAAAAAGCATACTTCGCGTGCTGCTGTCAACTACTGTGGTGATCACGGCGGAAAACCCGTGCTCGGCCAGGATGCTGTTTCTAACCTCAACTCCTTTCAGCGGCATCGCCCGGGAGATGATATCCGAATTGTCCCTGGCCAGGATATCGATGTAATTGTCCTGAAGGGTCAGGATCTCCATCCTGTCCACCGGCTGCATTGAAACCTTCATAGTGTCCTCCTTTCCGGGGGCATGGGATTAATTAAATGGATGATTAAAATCCGGGGTTGTCAATTATGAGCATAATCTCAAAACGATTTTGAAACAAGAAAAAAAATCACGTCTTGCCCGCATAGCGCACTGCCTTGAGCCGCCCGTTACGTGAAAGGACTACGGCTATTCCCCGCCAGTAATGCGGAGGTTGGGTCCCTGGAGGAATTCCAGATTCAAGGCGCAGATTAGGCAAGAGGCCGTACTTGAGAAAGTCTTGGCAAGAAGTGCCCCGGACCGTTTGGTTTCAGATCGGTATCGGGGACATTGTCCTGGATTCTGCTCCAGAAGGTGTGGTTGTCTATGCCAAGATATCCGTGAATGAGCTGGTTGCGGGTAGCGATGATCATCCTCCAGGGAATCTCAGGATGGGCAGCACGAACATCTTCGGGGATGTGGGTTGCGGCTTCGCCGATTAATTCCAGGTTGCGCAAAGTGGCGTCATATGTCATTTCTGCTCGCCTCGAAACCCGCCTGGTCAAGGCCTTCAGTGTAAGCCATGACTTTTTCAGCAAAATCGATCATGTCGTCGATGTAAAAACGCTATTCGCGTTTGTTGGTATCAGACATTTACCCGCTCCCGTTCGATATAAGGACGCAATTCTGTTCGCAGGGCCTTTTCGGGCACCAGATCGACCGGACAGCCGAGAAGGTCCTCCAAGTAGAACTGTTTAAATTGTCAGGGTTACGAATAAGGGTTCCTGTGGAACTATCGATTAGAACCAGCGTTATACGCAGGAAAGGAGACATAATCACCTAATAGAAGAAGCACAAATTTTGTTTTAGCCCAAAAAAACACACTGGTTTGAGGATCAAGGTGTTATCAACTATTACTAAGGAGGTTAATATGGATGCTAAAGATTATTGCAATTCGATGAGTGCGGAACTAATCGCATGGAAAGCCAAGCTGTTTGATGTAATTTCCAGAACCGATAAAATGGGAACCCAGGAAAAAGACAAAGTTTGGTCTTATTTCAATGAAATGAAAATTATTATTCAGGATCTGGAAGACAGGGTTGAGTCACTTCGTACTGAATGCCCGTCCGATTGGAGCCCGCAGAAGAAGGAAATCGAGGACGCTCATGTGGATATCCGCTCCAAGTATGAAGAAACTCTTGATTACTTGGGAAAAGCTTCGCCGGTATCCGTTCCAGGATAATTAGGCTGTCGAATGTCGAGCCGGGCCAAAAATTACTTTATTGGCACAGGGCCGGCGTTTTTCATGTTTGACCGGCAAAAAGAAAACACCGGCTGATGCCCGCTCAAGGCCTGCTTTGAGGGCAGTTGCCTCTACAATAGTTTAAATCCCATGTATGGTAGTCAATTGTGGCGGCCAACCTGCCAGGGGTTTATGCAGCCGGCGATATCTGCGGCCCTCCCTGGCAGGTGGCAAAAGCCGTGGGGGAAGGCTGCATTTCCGGATTAGAAGCCGCGGCTTTTGCCCGAAAACTAAAGGACTCAGGGTAAGAAATAAGTTAAGAGCGTCGTCATCTCCGGCTGAAAGGACGTTATATTATTTGGGCGCAATCCTCATAATCCTGTCATCGTCGTCAGCCGGATAACCGCGCCTGTCGCGATTTAAGGTGGCAGTCTGTCATTTCCGGCGGTGACGGGTAAAGCCCAGACGCAAACTCGTTCGGCTCATATCCGGGAGCACCGTGACAGTATCGGCACATCTCCTGATAATGGAGCAGCGCAAGGCTCCGGACTTCTGCCTTATCCAGATCCGGCATACGAATATCCCGGCTTTATGAAACAATTGAACGGTTACTAACCATTTCGATAAATTCGCTTGTAACATCCCAGTGCGGCACCGTGGCACCGATATTATACCAGCCGGTCCATGCATACAACAGTGCGCCGGCGCCGATAAGAAGAACAATGATGATCGCAATTCCTAAAGATTTCATGATTGAGCTCCTTGAGAATCGGTTTTCGATAATTTATTAAAAAGCCCCCAGAACACAGCTTTCGGCCTGCATCTTTCATGTCAAAAATTTCAAAAACCGGGCGTTTACCGCAACTATCACGGTGCTCAAAGACATGGGAATGGCAACTACTGCCGGTGAGAGAAAGATGCCCCAGCTATAGAGAACACGCCTCCCAATGGCATGGCAAAGCCGTTATCGCCCGTAGCCCATGCCAGGCTCTGGCGTATCTTCCGGCAGGTGACCCTGGACAAGTCCAGAATGGTCACTGCATCCATGGGGTTGCTCCGCACCAGGATGATATCGGCCTCCTCCACGGCCACGTCCGTGCCGGCACCGATTGCGATCCCAACATCGGCCTGGGAAAGGTCCGGCGCATCATTGACGCCGTCTCTCCGCTCATAGCCATGATCAGGCCCCGGGACTGGAACTCTTTCACCTTTTTGGCCTTTGTCCTCGGGCAGCACCTCTTTGCCCTCTCTGCACCCCGGTGTTGCGCTTCGGTATAAAGGCGCGGAGCAAAACCTTCTACTCCCTCAATTTTGCCCGCACACTGCAGGCCGTCTCACTCCTCCAGTTTTTCCAGGCAGGCCTTGATAAAGGCCGGCAAATCCCCGGGATTCCGGCTGCTTACCAAATTGCCGTCCACAACTGCTTGCTGGTCCACGAACTGTGCCCCGGCGTTCTTAATATCCTGGATAATGGAGGTATAGCCCGTCAGCTTGCGACCGCGCAGCACATCTGCAGTGATCAGCAACTGCGGGGCATGGCAGATGGCAAAAACCGGTTTGCCCCTTTCCATGAAGGTCTTTGCAAAATCCACCGCACTTTGATCCTCCCGCAACTTGTCCGGGGAGAATCCACCCGGAATAAGAAGGGCGTCAAAATCCCCTTCCGATACCTCGGCAACCGCTTTTTCAATCTCCACCGCAGTTCCGCTCTTTTTCCCGGTCACGGTTTTGCCCGCCTCCAGACCCACGTTTACCACCGTATGCCCGGCTTTCCGAAATGCCTCTGCCGGTTCGGTATATTCGGAATCCTCAAACCAGTCAGTTAATATGGCCGCAATTCTGCTCATTTGGCACCTCCTTGTATGGTTGACAGCGTTTCCGTAAAATCAGGAAAAACATTTTCCCTTTAAAAATAATACGGGTGGCACCACCGGGCAATGCATCAGATTTTACCCCCGCCAGGCCCGGATCTCAGAAATTAGAGCACACTCTCTCCAAACACCAGGGATTGGTTCTGGCAAGAATTCCGAAGTCAACGGCATAGCCTCCGGGCGCTACATTCCATCTTGCTATGCAATGCATATTATAGTTGATAGTTTTTGAGACGCCCCAATATTGTATGGTTTCTCAAGCAGTTGGTGATCTGAGAAACCTTGGCGCAGTCGCACAAACTTACGATGTTTGCAATGTGCTCTTCTTCAGTTTGCTAGGCAGCAGGGCTTTGCCTGATATTTTTACAGTCCGGGACTATTATGAAAGCGATTGAAGAGCTGGAAAGGATGAAGATAAAAAGAAAAGAAAAACCGGCGAGAGGCGGCATAGCCATAGCCCTGGAGTTGGGGGATATTGAAACGTAACCCCCGGTCCTGTCGGCGATAATTGCTTTTCTGGATCACTGGGGAATATCGAAACCAAGGTGCAGCTTGGCCAGGAGCCGCACTTGAGAAAGACATGGCAAAATATCAGTCACGCGGAGATTAGCCTACAACCTCCACAATCATTTCGATTTCGACGGCGATATTGCCGGGCAAGGCATTCATGCCGACGGCTGAACGGGCATGCTTTCCGCGCTCAACAAACAAAGCAACCAGAAGGTCGGAGGCCCCGTTGATGACATTCGGCAGATCTGTAAATTCCGGTATGCAATTCACCATTCCCAAGAGTTTCACGATCCTCCTCACCTTATCCAGATCTTCGATTTCACTTTTCAGTGAGGATAGCAGACCGAGGGCTACCTGCCGGGCGGCATTGTATCCTTCTTTTAAAGACAGATCCGCACCCAGCTTTCCGGTAATCCGGCTCCCGTCCATTCGAACCGGGCCGTGTCCTGACAGGAAGACCAGATTGCCTGTGCGGACCAGCGGCAGATAATTGGCCACAGGACGCGGCGCCTCGGGGAGTTCCAATCTCATTTCCTTCAATTTTTCTTCCACCTTCATAATGAAAAAATCTTCCTTTCTCCTTTTGTAAAATCTTGGCTCATATTCTTACAGTCCGTCTTTTGCCATTGCTTTTTACCCGATACATTGCTGTATCCGCCCTTTTACCGGATCATGTGCTGCCGCGGCATTTCCGGGCAAAATCATTGCCAGCCCCGCGCTCATTGTTACGGAAAATTTTTCCCGGCAGTATTCAAATAAAAGTTTTTGTTAGAATAACAGATCGTTAGTTTAATCTGATGGCTATGGGTTAATTTGTCTGTAGGACAATTCTCTGATTTTTATGTAAGACGCAAAATTACATGAAAGAACCAAGAAATGAGTAGAAAAAGTGACAGGAATCAATCCAGAAACCCGTGATATAGGCCATAAACATTAACCTGTTCGTTGTTTTCCAGATTCAGTTTCTTCAATGCAAGAACGGTAAGGGTTAATTGTTTTAGAACTCAACCCAGGCTTTTCGGCTACTTCCTTGCAGAGCCATGACTTTCTTGAAGCCTTTTTCCAAAAATTCGGCCCAATCCCTGCGGTAAAAATAACCACTGGTTCCGGTGAGATATCAAACAGCATATAAAAACCCTTTCTATTGGTTGCATTGTGTTGCCTGAAAAGAACACTTCCTTATTTTACAGCTAGATCATTCTTAACGAAAACAACGCCTTTATTGATCAGGTGCTCGTTTGCTGAAACAAAAATTTTAAGATGGCCAATAGAAAGGTCAGGTTAAAGTCTTGGATATCGGAGCTTTCCTTGATCAATTGTCCGTGATACTTGTCATTTATTACCCGGTACAATTTTGCCACCATACTGGTATATGACCGGGTTTCTTCTTCTAATCGCCTTCTTAAAATACGCATGGCAATGCTTATAAATAAAATAACGCCCAACAGGCCAAAAGGATAAGCCACACCGTAGCCGAAGATCACTTCGTTTTCAGGACTGAACTGCAAAGCACTGACCAGGGCCGGACTGGAGGTAAACGCGCCTCCGAACAGCCCGAGGCCGATGCCCACCGGAATGCCGGCAAAATAAATATGATGCCATAAGAAAGCAAACTGGTCACACCAGAAATAACCCTTTCGGGTGCCCCCCCGCACAGGTCTGCAGGCGTTTATTTAAGGGTGCCAATTATTTTGCAGACAGGACAATCTGGTCGGCGGGCATCCTTTGCAGGGTCGGGCAGGTGAAGTATATTCTGATATTTAACACTTCCCATGATTCCCGCTAAATTTAAAGAATCAATGGACAGCCGGCAAATTGGGGACCTAACCCAAGCATTCGGCCTGTCAAATCTTAAAAAGGACGCCCGTCTCCTGAAAACGGGTCCATAAGACCGATTCAGGGGAATTACTTTTAACAATGATGCCCTTTGGCAAAAGGAGTTTTCAGCATGAAGAAAATTACACCCGGTGCGCAGACGATTT
>CAZVFQ010000095.1:0-12442 GCA_964626455.1 uncultured Desulfobacteraceae bacterium
AGGCTTAAAAGGGAACCCTGTTAAAATCAGGGACGGGCCCGCCGCTGTGATTGGGGACGAAAGCCGCATCACGCCACTTTTCCGTTTGCACGGGAAGGGAAGGCGCGGCAACTAGGATGATCCATGAGTCAGAAGACCTGCCTGGGATGCAGCCTGTGTTTTGCGCGGACCAGGAAACCCGGCTGAGAAGAATCTGAGGATAAAAAGGGACATCCCCGGATCGATAAAAATCGGTCCGGGGATTTTTTTTTGCTTCGGGCCCGGCAAAACAAATTTTAGAATCTGCGAAAGGAGAAGGCTTATGAAAGCAAGAATTGTCTGCCTGGCGTGTTTGCTGGGGCTGTTTTTGCCCGGCGCAGTTTCGGGGCAAAAGGAAAAAGGCAATGAAGGATCGATTGACAGGCTGGACGAGGTGGTTGTGACCGCCACGAGGCAGGAGGAGAATATTTCGTCAGTACCTGCAAATATCTCAATGATTACAGAACAAGAGATTGAAAATTCTCCGGCCCGCAATGTTCCTGATCTTCTGCGAACTGAAGCAGGGGTCCATGTAAATGACGTAACCGGCAACAAGAGGTCTTATACCGTTGACCTGAGAGGCTTTGGGGAGACAGCGGGTTCCAATACACTTGTATTGGTTGATGGACGTAAAATCAATCAAGCTGACCTTAGCGGCACGGACTGGACCCTGATCCCGCTTGAACGCATCGAGCGCATTGAAATAATCCGGGGCGGAAGAGGAAGCGTGCTTTACGGAGACAATGCAGCAGGCGGTATTATAAATATTATCACCAAGGAAGGTAAGGCTTTTCGTGCCAAAGCCGGGGCTGCGGGAGGAAGTTACGACACCTGGAAGGCGAATGCACAGGCAAGCGGTTCACAAAAAGGGCTGTCCTACTCCTTGTCCGGTAGTTACCTTACATCAGACGGGTACCGCGACAACAGTGGAACCAGGGCCAAGGATATAGGCGTAAACCTTGGCTACATGGCCGGGAACAACGTAAGGTTGAATTTTTCAACCGGATATCACGAAGACAAGACAGGCCTTCCGGGCGGCTTGACCGAAGATGACTTTGAGTCGGGTGCATCAAGAACAGATACGTATTCTCCAAAAGATTTTTCTGAGATTGAAGATTATTACGCAAAAGCAAGCCCTGAGTTGTATTTTTTAAATGACAGCATGTTGAAAATCGATATGTCCTATCGGAACAGGGAATCATTGTTTTATTATCACCTGACTTCTGAAGGTTTAACCGAAATTGAAACCATTTCTGTTTCCCCGCGGGTTGTACTGAGGGAAAAGGTATACGGGTTCGATAACAAGCTTACCCTTGGAGCGGATTTTATAGAAGACCAGGAAGATATAGCCAATACCGCTTTTTACCTGGGTCCGCCCAGCACAAGTGAATTCGAACTCAAAAAGAAAAATTACGGCATATACGTTCATGATGAGTTCAATGCTACAGAAAACATTTCAATTTCAGCAGGATACCGCTATGACCGATCCAGATTCGAATTTGAGCCGGTCGAAGAAGATGAAGTCACCATGAGCGAGGATTTGTATACCGCTGGAATAAATTATAATTTTCTGAAAAATTCCAAGGTATATGCCAGCTATGCACGCAGTTTCAGAAACCCGCTGCTGGATGAATTTTTCAATTTTCAAACAAATACGGTTAACCCGGATCTGGAAGCCCAGACTTCAGATGATTACGAGCTGGGTGTAAGACATTATTTTTTGCAAAATTTTTACGGGGATATTAATCTGTTCAGGATCGATACGGAAAATGAAGTGTTTTTTAACCCGATAACTTCTTCAAACGAGAATTTCGACGGAGAAACCCGCCGCAAAGGAATAGAGCTGTCACTTACAAAGGAATTTGAACAGGTTCATTTAAAAGGAAAGTATGCGTATACTGATGCAACAATAAGGGGCGGGGAATTTGATGGCAATGATTTTCCCGGAGTCCCGGAACATAAGGCCAGTATCAGTTCCACATTTTACCCGGTAAAAAATCTTTCTGTGGCGTTAAACGGGATCTATGTAGGCGAGCGTCCTTTTATTAGTGATTTTGAAAACGATTTGAGCGAGCAGGAGGATTATTTTGTTGCAAACACAAAGATTAAATACAATTGGAACAAACTAAGCGCCTACCTGAATGTCAACAACCTCTTCAACGAAGAATATTCTGAGTATGGGGTTGATTGGGGGCAGAAGTCTTATTACCCGTCGCCGAAGATTAATTTTCTCATCGGCTTTTCCATGGAATTATAAACCTTATAAGCCACAGTCCACAACATCCCTTGAGGTTTAAAACAGCCATGGCCTGAAGGGTTGTTCCCGCCGGCAGGCAGTTTTTTTCTCCTCCTCTTGTCTGCCGGCGGGCTTTATTGCCCGTTACTTCATAGATTACTTGTCGGTTTAATAATGATAGTAATCTTATAGGGACGCCCTTAACTTATTAACTTTTTGCCGCCAGAATGCCGGGTTTTTTGTCACTGAGTTCTTATCAGTTGATAAAGTTAAAAAGTTAAGGACGTCCCCGGCATTGTCTTTAAAGTTGTCTTATCGGGCCCGGCCAGTTGATTATAAAAAAAAATAAAAAAAAACGAAAAAAATCTTGACAGGCAGTTTTCAAGAGGCTATTAGTTAATTAAATTAAAGTTAGCCATATAAAACTTTAATTGTTTTATAAAAGCTTAGGATCAGATTTCATGGCTTTTATCCAGAACTGCCCACGCGCGGGTGAGGACTGGCTTCAACATTTTGAAGAATACAGAAAGTACGGTTATCAGTTTGAAAAATGCCGCACGCTTAGCAGAGGCTTTGCCTGTGAGTTAAAAAATCAGGCAATCAGGCAATAGAGTTGATGGAACCGTAAAACCGTAAATAAGGCAAGGCGGAAACCGATCGCCTGGCCGGGCTAAAGCCCGGCGGCGGTTATTTTTTTACACATTGAGTTAGATATGTAAAACAATATGAGTGATGGCTAATTAATGAGTATCAGGGGTGCATCAAATCAATATCCAGAAGAGCAGGTGGCAAGGGATCATATCCTGGGCGAAAATTCGTCCGTGGCGGTCAATGCCATGGATGCATGCAATCAACTGTTACAAATAAATTACAGCAAAAGGAGAAAGTAAATGAAAAAGTCAAAATTGATGGCAATTGCAGGATTTGTTTTGGTCATGGCAGCGGGTGTACCGGTAATGGCGCATACACCCCTGTGCTCCTGCTATGAAATCGGGGGAGGCGCTGTGATCTGTGAAGGCGGGTTTTCTGACGGATCATCTGCAGCAGGGGTTGGTATCCGGGTTGAAGATAAAGACGGAAATGAGCTCAAAAACGGTAAGATGGATGATTTCAGCGAGTTTGAATTTCAAAAACCTGATGTCCCCTATACGGTCATTTTCGATGCAGGCCCGGGACATGAAGTAAAAATCAAAGGAGAAGACATCCAGGAATAGATAATTATGACCTGTACAGGCATTTTGCAAAAACATTTAAATTTAACGGGCCTGTTTGCGGATGCACAGGTTGCCAGAGCCGCCCGGCAGCCGATAGAACCAGCGAAAAAATTACGGAAAACAACTGCCTGAAAACTCAGGTACCCGATGCCAAAACAAATAAGACAAGCGGGGGGATTTAAAAATGGGTAAACTGTTGATTTGCTCAAAAATGTATATATTGATGGGCCTTCTTACCATGTTTCTGCTGCTGCACGGACTTGTCTCTTATGCACACAGTCATACCTTTTTTATTCAATCAAGTCGTTTCCATGTTCATGAGGGGAAATCCTCCCCGCTTTTTTTCTGCTATGGGCATCATATGCCTGTAGATGACGGTCTGCGCCCGGAAAAACTAAAATCAGTGAGGGTATATAAGCCTGGCGGGGATATCAGGGAAATAGATATACGAAATGAAATATGTCTTCATTCCTATATGGTCGATTATAAAGAGCCTGGAACATATGTTTTGGCTGCTGAGACAACTCCTGGATTTTATACTGTTTATATTGATAAAAAGGGCAGGGAGCGACACACCATAAAGCCCAAAAGCGCTGTTGCCGATCAGGCAGAAGAGATAAAGCTCAGCCTATACAGTAAACAATACGCCAAAAGCTATGTGACCTGTGAAGAATCTTCAGCCGATTTTCCTGGACGTATAGGTCAAAACCTTGAGTTGATTCCCGTTAAAGATATTTCTGAGCTTAAGCCAGGAGATGATCTGGAGCTGAAGATTTATTTCAAAGGGGCTCCTTATACCGGCTCAGGAACCTGGGATGCAACCTATAACGGGTTTTCCACATATGCTGAGGATAATTTTTATCCAAAAACCTCAGTGTCCGGAGATACACTACGTGTTTCAGTTCCCAGGCCGGGGCGCTGGTTTGTAAGGTATTCTGTAAAAGCCGATGCATCCGGGGCTGACAGGGAAAAATACTTACAGGAAAAACAGACCGCCACTTTGGTATTCGAGATTCCCGGTAAAGCAGAAAAAGCCGGGAAATGAGATGGCAAGTCTAAATATCTAAAATTAAAACTCATACTGTTGGTATCTGCCGTATAAAAGCCGGGCTTGGCTGTCTAGGGCACCCGGGAAGGGCAAAATTTTTTATACTAAATGTTAGAAATATCTAATAAAAATAGATACTATTATTTAAGCCCGGTTTAAAAAAGCATAAACAGGATCAGTGGGAGGAGTACATCCATGAACGGAAAAATGCAAGCCACTCAAATATATGACAATAAAAGCCCCGGGGCAGGCCACAAGGAGAACGGGCATAAGAACCGTTTGAAAATATGGGAAATTGACATGTGTTTCAGATGCCCCATAGTCGGGGGGTGTCTGACCACAGCAGAGCAAAAGAGTCTTCTCAAAAAGGCCGGGTTCTGCATCAAGGACAAAAGCCTTTATGACATCCATGAAATTCTGGTGACTTGCTGTGAATCCGATAACAAGCTTTCCAGAAAACTTGACAATCTGCTTTCCAGAAAATTCAATAAAAATGCCGGCCGCCTCCTGGAACTGGATCATGCCTCATTTATGACCTACTGGAATAAATGTCTGTCTGATGGAGATTTTTACGAGGCTTTGTGGGCCGCTTCTTGCCGTCCTGACCTGAAAGAGGCTTCCCGTCGGAAGATATTCGGTGATGTCCATATGGCCATGCACCGGAGCCCTGAACAGTGGAAAAAAGCTGGCAAAAAAATTGCGGCTCTGGAAAAAAGCGAGATTTATGCAAGAAACAGCCGGAAGGAACTCATAAAGGAAATCAACACCCTGAAAAAACAAACAAAGGTCCTGGAGGCGGAAAACCACGAGTTAAAGGTTAGGTTAACCAGCGCTGCAAAGATGAACGAGGATATGAGTCAGCGTCTTGCTTTAGCGGAGAAGGAAAACAACATCCCTGATCTTGAGGGCCAAATTGCTCAGCTTCAAAAGCAGGCCGATGAATTATCCTCGACAATCAGCAGGCAGAACAGATTGATCGACAAGCTGACAAAAGAAAATCTAAGCACTGCCCAAAAATGTGAGCAGCTGACAGGGGCTAACAAGGAATTACAGAATTATGCCGGAAGTCTTATAAATTATATCAGGCAGGCTGAAGTTTGTGATGAAAGCTGCCCCGCATTTGATCTGTGTAAAAGGCGGGTCCTTATAGTCGGTGGAAAAACCCGCATGGAGGCTTTATACAGGCGGCTGGTTGAAAGTTGTGGCGGGTTTCTGGAATACCATGACGGCAATGTCAAAGGAGGCTCCAGGCAGCTGGAAAACAGTCTGAAGCGGGCCGACATCATTCTTTGCCCTGTCAACTGCAACAGTCATAATGCCTGTTCACTAGTAAAAAATCTTGCCAAAAGACACAGAAAACCGGTTCATATGATGGCAAATTTCAGCCTCAACGCCATCTTCAGACAAATAAACGAAAGCGGCAATCTGATTCCCGCGCACAACCAAAGAAAGGGCTGTGGAATAGATCCTCTAACTGCACAGGATTAAAAGTGGATAAAGAATCAAAACAGAAAAGGAGAAAGGAATATGAGCCCAAATTTTATTATGGACTCAAGGAAAAATCATCAAGGACTGCATGTGGAGGTCCGGGGGGATTTTGACGGAAATTCCGCTTGTGAGCTGGTCAATCTTCTCCATGAAAAATATGACGGCAGCGGCGATGTGGTCATTGACTGCCGGCGGTTGGGCAAAATTTGTCAGTTTGGGTGCGGCACGTTTATGTGCAGGTTGAATTTCATGAAAATACCTGCAAAACGCCTGGTGTTTCATGGTCAAAAGGCAAAGCTTTTAGCCCCGTCAGGAAGCAGGATACATCCGGGCAGTGGTGGCTATATGTGCCGGTGCAACGGCAAATGCCTGCATTGCAAATGCATTGACAAAATTAAAGATTTTCCAGAGCAGGAAATCGAAAAATAGGGTGAAGCCGTAAAAAATCCAATATTTGATGAGATAAAAGCGGGTTCAGAAGAATTTTTCGCATGGCCGGGCAGACCCTTATTCCTGACCGCGAATCACAACTATGCTTATTTTTTTATGACTATGTTGCAAATAAATGATCAAAACAGTTGTGCAGAGAAAAAAGTTGTTCGGTTTTTCCAAAAGTTTCGCGTGGAATTTCTGGATCTGAAGGCAGCAGACTTTAACTACCGGAACAACGGGGATAATGGAAAAGATATCTGCAGGATAATGATGTGCCTGGACGGTGATCTGCAGTTTTTTTTAGACGAAGTCGGGCGTAACAGTGATATCCCACTTTCCGGAGGCGGCTGTTGCCTTGAATATCAGCCATTTGACTATAGGTGCCTGAGGTGCACCCGTTGCAATCGGGCTCAACTATTGGAGCTTGTTTGCCCGGCATCTGAATTTATTTATCTGGTGGGCGGCACCCTTTTGGAAAAAGATCTGAAAACAGCTGTTGATAACTGCCGGCCTTTATATATTTTTCAGCAAATCACCCCGGAAGTTCACCAGGCACTTATGGTTCTGCGCGATGCCTTGACAGACTCTGATCATGGAGTTGCACCCCTGGTGCTGGCAAAATCACTGGAAATGATATGGTGGTTTGCCCGGGCAATAGATAAACAATCAGGTCACAGGGTTCCTGTTGAAACGCGACTGGCTGTTGAAAAAGCCAAGAGAATTCTCGAAAGCCGTATGAGCGATCCTCCATCCCTTGATTTTCTTGCCGCTGAAGTTGCAATGAGCCTTTCCAAGTTTAAGCAGGTATTTCCCATGGTTTGCGGAATGACTCCATATTCCTATCTCCGGAGTATACGTATGGTCAGGGCTAAGTTTTTGATTTTGCATAAAAATATGAGCGTTACCCAAGCTGCACTGGAAGTAGGATATAACAATCTGAGCCACTTTTCTAAAATATTTACCGAATTTTATGGTATCAGACCTTCCCAGCTATAATATTTGTTTTTCCCTCTTCATAAAATTGATGGGCGCATCAAATTCACCCTTCTGCAAACAATAGTTTTGGCCTGGACCATTAATTTTCTGGCCTGCAGAGTTAGTTAAATCTTATTTGATTAGATAAGGTTAATTTTATTTTAAAATCTTGCTCTTCTAATTCTAACATTAAACAACGCGGAGGGATTTTTAATGAAAATTAGCAAATTTCAGTGGCTTTACTGTGTTTTTCTTTACCTGTTTTTATGCCTGATTCCTGTGAGCGCTTCAGGTTCGGAATCCCGGGCTGTCTGGGAAGATGAAATGGTGGTGACTGCGACCATGACGGAAAAGGAAATGCAAAAGGCGCCCGGTGCCGTTGAGGTGATCAGCCGGCGGGAAATCGAGGCCCTAAATGCCCGGACCCTTGACGAAGCCATAGAAGAGGCAGCCGGGTTAATTGTTGCAACCGAGTCCGGCAGGCAGAAAAGGCCAAGCATCAGGGGCACGGGGAGCAAGCACACCCTGGTTTTGTTTGATGGCAGAAGACTTTCCAAAGGATACAAGGACTTTGTGGATATAGACCAGATCCCGGTGGATATGATCGAGCAAATAGAGGTGATCCGGGGGCCTTCATCGGCGCTCTACGGCAGTGATGCCATCGGCGGGGTTGTTAATATTATTACAAAAAGACCGCCTGCCGAACCGGCAGCCGGTATTAGCGCCCAATACGGCCAGGATGTTTATGGTGAAGCCGAGACGCCTGTAGGAAGGGCCTATTTCGGAAATTCTGTAGGCCCTGTGGGGGTTTTTCTCGCAGGCAGTTACCTGACCAAAGACGGGTGGGACCGGGATGGGATACTTCCGGATGACGGGGATGAACAAACTCTTGGCAATATCGGCGGGCGATTGTCTTATGATTTTAATGACGCCCATGGCCTGACTGCCGGTTTTGAATACAGCGATGTAGAAACCAAGGGGGGGCGTTTTTTACAAAACCTTGACAGGCTGCGAACAACCGATGAAGAGCGGCTGAATTATTATATGGAATACACAGGCAAACCCAGCCCGCTTTCCCGGTTTATGTTCCGGGCCAATCATTCAGAGCATGAAAATGATATTCACATGTCGCCCCAGGCACAACTCACAGCCGAAGAAGATGCCGAGCGCACAATGGATCAGGTGGAGGGACGCTTTACCGGGGCCTTTTTCGACAACCACATCGTGACCCTGGGCACGGAATTCAGAACGGAAGAACGCGAAGACAGCACCGGCCGGGATGATGATGTGGATAACTTAGGGTTTTACCTCCAGGATGAGTACCAGATGGCAGACCCCGTCTATCTTGTTTTGGGGATGCGGTATGATGACCATTCGGATTTCGGCTCCGAATTGACGCCGCGCACCTCACTGATTTTCAGCCTCATGGACAATCTGCGACTCAAGGCTTCATATGGCACAGGGTTTCGAGCCCCCACCATATCCGAGCTTTTTGTCACCTCTTACCGGAAGCGGGGCAAGTGGATTTATGAGCCCAATGCAAACCTGGACCCGGAGGAGTCGGAAAGCTATGAGATCGGCATCGAGGGGGAATACAAGACATTGCGCGCAAAAATGACCGCATTTAGAAATGAGGTTGAAAATCTTATTGAACCAGTCCTCTACAGGTCAACCGGCAAGGGGAAAAAAAAGGAGGATTATTATCGGTATGAAAATATTTCCGAAGCCACTTTGCAGGGCATTGAACTGGAATATGGCATCGGTCTTGCCCGCGGATTTTCAGTGTCAGGCCATTTGACTTACCTGGACACCGAAGACAAGGAAACCGGCTGGGATTTGGAAGGCCAACCTGATTACAAGGGCCTTTTTAAACTGGAGTACCAAAATCCGGGGCTGGGACTTAAGTCCAACCTCCGTCTGAATTATATAGGAAAGCGCTATTACACAGACGGATCAGAAGATGATTATGTGCTTGTAAACGCTTACGTGTCCAAGCAACTTGCCGGTCATGTTGATATTTTTGCCGGTATCGACAATATTTTCAACACCCGAAAAGCCTCTGACAATGTTGTCTACATTGAACCCACAACATTTTATACCGGCATTACCTTAACGCTGTAAAACAAAGCGACCCGGAAATTGAAGTAAAGGAGAAAAAGAAATGAAATTGATTAGTACCAGGATAGTCGGATTTATATTTTTGATTACAGCCGCCCTTGGATGCTGGCATACATCCCTGCAATCCGCATGGGCGGCGCCCGCAAAAGCGCCGGAGCGCACTGAAGTGATTATTCTCGGCGACCGGGTTGTGGATATTGCCTATAATCTGGGAGTGCTACCCGCGGCCATGTCGGTTCGCTGCGCCATGTGGCCACTATGTGAGAAGATCAACAATGTCTCCCAGGTGCTTGGATGCCCGAACTGCGTGTTAAAAAAGAAAGCCGCGCCGATTCTGGATTTTGCGCACAAGCAGGGGATCAAACGCGTGATCATCGAAAAACACCCGGATTTCTGCAAATATATGGATGTAAGTCCTGAGGATGCAGAGCCCTTTCTAAGGAACAAAGACTTTGTCATTGAGTATGTCGATTTTTCAGAAGGCCTGGAAAAAGCGGTTCGAAAGACAGCCGCCCTGCTTGAGCGCCGCGACGAGGGCGAATCCCTGATCCAGACCCATAATAGTCAGATGGCCATGACAAAAAAGAAGCTTGAGGGATTTACCACAGGCGCGAAAGTTGTTGTTTTAAACGGGGTTTATCAAGCACCCGCCGGCCGCATCATGCTTCGGGCCGAGGCGCCCGGCGGATATTCGGATTTGTTTATCCTGGAACGCCTGGGCTGTGTCAATAAAGGAGATGTTTTCCAGGCCGGAGATGCAAAACCGTCAAAAGGGCACTATATAGTCAAAAAAAGCCGGCAGGGTCCTGTTCTAAAACCTTTGGTGGCAGCCGCCCCGGATGTGATCGTAATGACAGGAGACACGTTTGCAGTGCAAAAGGCAATTGCCGATGCTCTGCAATATACACCAGAACTGGCAGATGTGCCCGCGGTCAAAAACAATCGCATTTACTCGCTTCCGGCCTACATCGATGCAAGTGTTATTGAGTATCCGGAAATCCTTGCGCGCTGGGCTCATGCCCTAAAGTAAATAACTCGGAGATTAGACATGCAGCTAACCGGTCAGGTCAAAATTTGCCCGGCTGAAAAAAGCCGTCTGCAGAAACACCGCTACTGGCAGTCCGGCGAGCTTATCACAATCGGAACTTTTGCCGCGTTGATCAAGATATCCACCATGGTTATCGCCATTGCCGGCGGAGGCATGAACCCGGTATCCATGGTGTTGAAAAACATCGCGGCCACATCCCTTCTGATCATTTTGGTCTACAAGGTGCGCAAATTCGGCGTGCTGGCGATGTTTTCCGTTATCAGCGGGCTGGTATCCCTTTTGCTGATGGGCGGTAATGCCATGCTTTTGATTGGCAGTATCGGGGCCGGGCTGATCTGCGACGGGCTGGTTTTCCTGATATCCGGTTACAGAAAAACATGGGCCATGGTGCTGGGCGTGGGGCTTTATGATCTTTTGGCCCGTGCCATTTCACTGGGCTATTCCTGGTTTTTTTTCCATGAACAGACCGGGCTTTTTGTAATGGGGGCATTTGTGGTCGGCATCGGTTATGCGGGCTGCCTGATCGGGCTGTCAACGGGAGTTCTTTTTGCCAGGGAGCTGCGGCATGCAGGCATTATCCGGCAATAGCGCCGCAAACGCGCCAGGTGCAGAAAACGTGATCCAGGCGCTCGATGTCCGCACCCGGATGCTGATCTGCGTTGTGGCATCGGCAACGGTCATTTTCATTAAGGATTGGTATCCCCTGGCCATGCTGGGGGCGGCCAGTTTTGTCTATGCCGCGGCCCATAACAGATTCCGGGTACTGCTTGTCGCCTATGCGGCGGTTTCTGTGATGATATTGACAGCTTTGGGCTGTGTTTATGTGATGCTGGTATTCATGCCTGAAATGGGCGCCACGGGGCTGGGGCCTTTTTTAAATCCCTTTCTGCGGGTGGTTATACTTATTCACGTTGTGTTCGCCCTGGCCGTATCCTCGCGGGTCAAGGAATTGCTGAGCACTCTCAAATCTCTGCGCCTGCCCCTGTTTATTTATCTGCCGGCCACGGTGATGATCCGGTTTATCCCGAGTTTTATAAACGATGTCGGCCTGATAAGGGAAAGTCTCAAGATAAAGGGCTATGCTGTCAATCCCCTGACGCTCACCCTTCGGCCGGCCCTGACCCTGCGGCTTTTGTTTGCACCGGTCGTGGTGCGGGCGCTTCGCTCATCGGATGAGCTTGCTGTTGCCGCGGAATTAAAGGGCATAGGTTATGCAGACAGTATGACTTTTATTGTACAAAACCGATTGCGGGCTGCAGACTACATGGCCTGTGCGATCACAGTCATCCTGGCTGCGGCGGCACTATAAAAAATTTTATGAGAAAGGTTGCCAAACACAGAATGAACGAAATCATACGGTTTGAAAGCGTTTCCTATACCTATCCCTTTCAGGCTCACAAGGCCCTTGATGGCATAAGTTTTGCCGTACGAGCCGGGGAAGCGGTGCTGTGCACAGGCGCAAGCGGCTGTGGCAAATCCACCCTGGTCCGCATGATAAACGGCCTGATCCCGCATTATTTCCATGGCAATATGCAGGGAAGGGTATGGGTTTGCCGCGCCTGGACCACCACCTGCCGTATCCATGAAATATCAAGGCATGTAGGTACGCTGTTTCAGGAGCCGGAGCAGCAGTTCTTTGCCCTGAGTGTGGCCGACGAAATGGCCTTTGCTCTGGAATGCCGGGCAATGGCGCCGGAGCAAATAAAGGCGAAAATCAGGGCCGAAGCCGACCGGTTCCGGCTGACGCATCTCATGGCCGCCTCTGTATTTGATCTTTCCGAAGGGGAAAAGCAGAAGGTGGCCCTGGCATCGATTCTGGCCCAGTCACCTTCTGTTCTTGTCCTGGATGAGCCTTCAGCCAACCT
>CAZVFQ010000096.1:0-12344 GCA_964626455.1 uncultured Desulfobacteraceae bacterium
AGGGGATGTAAAAGAACCAGAATGAACAAACATTAACAAAGAATCACAGAGGGCTTAACGTGAAGACAGTTGTCCTTAATTATCAAGCCCTTATTTCGGAGCAGGCT
This sequence comes from uncultured Desulfobacteraceae bacterium, assembly GCA_964626455.1. Lineage (GTDB taxonomy): Bacteria > Desulfobacterota > Desulfobacteria > Desulfobacterales > Desulfosalsimonadaceae > Desulfosalsimonas. Next base: position 108 of record CAZVFQ010000096.1, read on the forward strand.
AAATTGAAAGGCGTTGGAATCATTAAAACCAGTGCCAGTATGATCGATGGCTGGGGACCCGATCTGCTCCATAACCTCTATGCGCTTTGTAGAGGTGCGTATGGCAGTACAAGAAGAAGGCACGGTTTTTTTAAATCAGAAGGAATTGGCAAAAAGATGGCGGTGTTCAGAAGGAACAATTATCAATCACCGGAAGAAAGGGATTATTAGTTATTTTCTGTTGCCGGGAAGCGGCAAACCATTGTATCCTTATGATGAAGTTTTAGAAATAGAGCAAAAGAACACAAAACAGGCAAAAACGAAAGGTGGTGATAGCAAAAAGGCTGAAGCAAAAAAGGTAAAGCCATGTGTATCAGCTCCAAAGAAGGAATGGAGGATATGACATGGCGAAAAAGAAATTAAATCATCATCTCTATCAGGACAGTGGCAGCCAGGTTTGGTATTTCCAGAAAAAGGTCAAGGGCTTTGACAAGCCCTATAAATTTTCTCTGGAAACCACATCGGTTACAGAGGCAAGGCGTAAGCGGGATGAGTATCTCAAAGAAATTGAGTATCACGGATATCTCCCGACTGTGGAGCCGGAAAAACCGGAACCATCGAATACGACAAAGGTTTTTGGTGAAGTGGCACAGGAGTGGGCGGAAATAACAAAAACGAAAGTGGCTGAAACGAGTTTTCACGCTTATAAAAAGGCCATGAACACCCACATCCTTCCATATTTCGGCAATATGCCCATTGATGGAATTACAAGCCTGGACATTGAAAAATTTCTAAGCAACCTGAAATGTTCCCCCAAGACCAAGATAAATATCTATACGCCGTTTAAGGGTGTGATGGGGTTTGCCAAAAAACATAAAATTATCAGCTCAGACCCCACAGTTGATGTTGATCCCATACGGGAAAGAAAATCCCAGAAGATTGTGCATCCCCCGCTTAGTTTGGAGGAGATCCATAAGTTTCTTGAGAATGTTGATGAATTCTGGAAGCCGTTGTTCATTTTCATGTTTTTTTCAGGCGTCAGGATAAGCGAGGCAGCCGGTTTGAAGTGGAAACGGGTGGACTTAAAAAATGGAGTGGTTCAGATCCATCGCAGTCTTGTTTTTGTTGGTGATAAACAATTTTATAAGGCCACGAAAACAGACGGGTCTCATAGAGAGGTCAGAATTCCACAGCCGGTTGTCGATGCTTTGCTGGAGCAAAGAAAACGGACATATAAAGGCAATCCAGAGAATTTTGTATTCCTGAATTCAATCGGACAAAATATTCATCGGCATACCCTGAATAAAAATGTTATCAGGCCGACGTTGAAGAAAGCCGGTCTTTCTCTAAACAGAAGCATAAAGGATACACGGGCTTCATATATCACAAACTGCCTGGACAACGGCGAGCGTATGAGTTTTATCATACGGCAGGTCGGGCACACCAACACCAATATGCTGGTCAAGCATTATTACCGGTGGATGGAAGCCCCAAATGACGGGGAGAAACTGGTGGAAGCCTGGAATTCTACCAGGAAAGTACCAGAGCCAGCGAAGGCTAAAAAATAAGTTGCTGTAATTACTCAAAATAAATGGTGGAGGCGGCGGGAGTCGAACCCGCGTCCGGAGAGATTCCACAACGGCATCTACATGCTTAGTCTGAATTTTGGATTTCGCTGTTTGCGGCTCCTTCAGACAGGATACGCAAACCGCAAGCCTGTTTGGTGTTTCGCCTGAACGGGAACAGGCAACCCGTATCGGCTATCCTGCTAGTCGACGCCCTTTCCGGGCCCGCAGGAAAAAACCCGGAAGGACGGTAGCCGTCTTAAGCGGCTACAGCGTAGTTATAATCGTCTGCTTTTGTATTTAAGCACCGCCTGTTTTACGAGTCAGCGGAACTCGGCATGCAACCATTGCTTCCATATCCCCGTCGAAGCCGTTTCGCCCCCTCACAGGAAAAGATTAAGAAGCTTTTAATTGTATCTATACAATAATTAATCCGGGCCTGTTTGTCAAAGCTAAAGGGCGTTTTTTTTGGCGCGGTCCATTTCGCGCTTGACTTCGCGTTCCTTGATGGCGCTTCTTTTGTCGTATTTGCGTTTTCCCTGGGCCAGGGCCAGGGCCACCTTTGCTTTGCCGTTTCTGAAGTATACCCTTAAGGGAACCAGGGCAAAGCCTTTTTCTTTTATTTTGCCGTAGAGCCTTTTTAACTCTGATCTGTGCATGAGCAGTTTTCTGGGTCGTTCAGGCTCGTGGTTGTCGTAATAGGCAAAGGGATAAGGGGCAATGTGCATCTGGTATAGCCAGAGCTCGCCGTTTCTAAATTTGCCGTAGGAGTCTTTCAGGTTGCCGCGGCCCTGGCGCAGAGATTTGACCTCGGTGCCCTTTAACTCCATTCCTGCCTCGAATTCATCCAGGAGGTGAAATTCGTGGCGGGCCTTGCGGTTTTCCGTGACTATTTTTATATGTTCTTGATTCATAAGGTTTTCCTGTTAAAAACCGATTTTTCCGGGATCAAAAGAATAGTTTTATTCCGCGTAAACATCTTCATGGAGAATGTCGCCGAACGTATCATTGATAATCCTTTGCATGTCTGCTGCTGAGGACTGCTGCAAAAGGGTATCCATAAGCTTTCTGGCGTCTGATACGTTAATTTTGCGGATCATGTTCTTGATTTCCGGGATGGACTGCGGGGCCATGCTGAGTTCATCTATTCCCATGCCCAGAAGTATGGGAAGGTTGATTGCGTCTGCAGCCATTTCTCCGCACATATAGGTTTTTTTGCCTTTGTGCCTCCCTGCGTCCACAACGTGGCGAATTAGCCGGATTACTGCCGGATGCATGGGATTATAAAGGTGAGATACCTGGCGGTTGCCCCGATCTATTGCAAGAGTGTACTGCACCAGGTCGTTTGTGCCGATACTGAAAAAATCCGCCATGTCAGCCAGGGTGTCTGCCATTACGGCTGCTGACGGGATTTCTATCATTATGCCCACTTCGATGTCGCGTTTGTACTCGATGCCTTTCTCATCAAGTTCAGCGGCTGCTTCGTCCATAAGGCGAAGTGTTTCAGTGACCTCTTCTGCAGAAGATATCATGGGAAGCAGCAGGCGTATATATCCGTGGGCTGCTGCACGCATTATTGCGCGAAGCTGGGTTTTGAAAATGCCGGGGTTCTTCAAACAGAACCTGATGGCACGCAGGCCCAGGGCGGGATTGGCTTCTTCCGGGGTGGGCATGCTTGATACTTCCTTGTCGCCGTTTATGTCCAGAGTGCGGATAGTAACAGGCAGGGGAGCCATCAGTTCCACCACCTCCCTGTACTGGTCAAAAAGCTCCTGTTCTTCCGGGAAGTCATGCCTGGACAAGTACAGAAATTCGGTGCGGAACAGACCGATGCCGTCGCCCCCGTGGTCTTTTACAGCCACGACTTCCTCGGGCAGCTCGATATTGCCCATGACCCTGAAGAATTCACCGTCAGCAGAAGTGGCAGGCAGATCCCCCCTTCTGATCACCACCTTTTTATGCGCTTCGTACCTTCTGGAAAGCTCCTCGTAGTGAAGAAGGGTTTCCTCTTCCGGGTTTACAATCACAATGCCTTCATTGCCGTCCACTATGATCAGGTCTTCGTTCTTGATCATAGCAGTTGCGCGTTCAAGGCCCAGCACGGCCGGAAGCTCAAGTGTTCTTGCTATAATGCTCGTATGAGAGGTCTTGCCGCCCCTGTCCGTGATAAATCCCATGACCCGGTCGAGCTGGATCTGACTTGTTTCAGCCGGAGACAGGTTGTTTGCCACCAGGATCACGCGTTTGTTGATATCCGAGATATCTACGTCTTCGGCACCCATAAGGTGGCGCAGTATCCGGTCTGTGACATGCTCGATGTCTGCTGCCCTTGCCTGCAGATAGGGATCTGCGATGTTTCTGAAAAGCGATTTTGCCGCTGCAGAAGCTCTTTTAAGGGCCCATTCCGCGTTTATCCGCTCGTTTTCTATCAGTTCGATGGTTTTGCCGTAGAGCATTTTATCCTTGTGCAGCAGCAGGTGGGTCTCCAGGATATAGGCATGCTGGCGAAGATCTTCCGGGATATCTTCTATGATTCCGGAAAGCTCTTTTCTGGCATGATTTACAGCCTGCTTGAATCGGCTGATTTCATTTTTGATATTGCTCTTGTCAACATAATAGCGCTCAACAACATCAACGCCTTCGCGGTCAACCAGATATGCCTTGCCGATACAGATCCCCTGCGAGCCGCTTATGCCATGCAGCACTATTTCTTCTGTTTGTTCATTTGTCATATGTCTGGTAATTACTCCTTGAATCCGGTTTCAAACAGGACGGAAATTTTTTCGAGTATTTCAGTGTCTGAAGGATTTTCTATTCTCAGGGTGATCCGGGAGTCCCTGGTGCCGGAAAGCGAGAGAATATCTATGATGCTTGCGGCATCTACCTGTTCACCGTTTTTAATCATCCAGACGCCGGATTCGGCCTGCATCGCCAGCCTGGCAATCATTGCCGCGGGTCTGGCGTGCAGGCCGAGTTCATTAACAACGGTGACCTCTTTTGACAAATCCTTTTTCAACTGGCCCTTTTTATTCATAATATGTTAATATAATTTTAAAATTTTAGCACGTCAAATCGTTTTGTGTCAACTAAATGTGGCGGCTTCGTAAAAAGCCCAATATCGGCGTTGCGCTTCATCCCTCGGAATTTCATGTACGATAACTACGCTGCATTCCTCTGGATTTTGCGCGCCTTGATCTTAAACTTTTTACTTTGCCGTTGAAAATTGCTTTTTACAAGTCCATCAAATGTTACGCATAAACAATTGACAAGCAGCAATGGTATTGCTATTGAACCCAAATGCTTATAACAGAGGAGAGGATTTTATGGAAAAGCAGCACATGGTGGAAGAAATCAAGCTGAGCGAGTCATGGCGCCTGTTTAAGATAATGGGGGAGTTTGTTGACGGAGTCGAGGCCCTGTATGATCTGGGGCCTGCTGTAAGTATTTTCGGATCCGCCCGAATGACAGAGGACAATCCGTATTATGGAAAGGCCGCAGGGCTTGCAGGCCTGCTTGCGAAAAATGGATTTGCCGTGATCACCGGCGGAGGCGGCGGCATCATGGAAGCGGCAAACAAGGGCGCGGCAGAGATAAACGGAAATTCGGTTGGTTTGAACATCAAGCTGCCCAGGGAGCAGAAGCCCAATGAGTATGCAAACATACAGGTGGAATTTAAGTATTTTTTCGTGCGCAAGGTCATGTTTGTTAAGTACGCCTATGCATATATCATAATGCCCGGGGGCTTTGGAACCTTAGATGAGCTGTTTGAGGCGGTCACGCTGATCCAGACCGACCGGATCAGCCCTCTTCCCGTGATTTTGTTCGGCGAGGACTACTGGGCCGGGCTGGTGGACTGGATTAAATGCCAACTTCTGGAAAACCGGATGATCTCCTCTCAAGACATGGATATAATACACGTAACAGAAGACCCGGAGAAAATCCTGCAGATTGTCAGGCAGGCCTCTGGAATGTAAATTGGTTTTTGCCATGAATACCGATCACAGGCTTTTTTTTAATGACAGCCGGGCAATGGGCAATCTGGCAGATCAAAGCATTGACCTGGCAGTCACCTCGCCGCCTTATCCCATGATTGAAATGTGGGACGGGATTTTTTCGCGTCTGGACCAGGGTATAGGCAGCAACCTTCAAGATGCCAGAGGCTGGGATGCATACGAACGGATGCATGCAGTGCTTGACTGTGTGTGGAAAGAGCTGTGCCGGGTATTGAAACCCGGGGGATTTGCCTGCATAAACATCGGCGACGCAGTGCGCAAGATCGGGGATTCTTTTTTTCTTTATCCGAATCATTCCAGGATAATCCAGGCTTTTGTTCAAAACGGATTCTCGCCCCTGCCTGCGATAATCTGGCGCAAGCAGACCAATGCGCCAAACAAGTTCATGGGTTCGGGCATGCTTCCTGCCGGCGCCTATGTAACCCTTGAGCATGAATACATACTTATTTTCAGAAAAGGTGTTAAACGGGAATTTTCAACCCCGCAGGAGCGGTTAAACCGCCACCACAGCGCCATTTTCTGGGAGGAGCGCAACCAGTGGTACTCTGATGTCTGGTTTGATTTAAAGGGTGCCAGGCAGCAGCTGGTAGATGAAAAGGTCCGCAGGCGCAGCGGGGCATATCCGTTTGAACTTCCTTACAGGCTTATAAACATGTATTCTGTAATGGGCGATACAGTGCTCGATCCTTTTGCAGGAATCTGCACCACCATGTTTGCGGCCATGGCAGCATGCAGAAACAGCATTATGATGGAAATCGAGTCTGATTTTCTACCCGCGGTAACGGAGAAGTCCCGCGAAATAGCGGATTTTTCCAACAGGATCATAAACGGGCGTATAAGGCGCCATCTGGATTTTGTAAAAGAGCGGGAGGACTCGGGCAGACCGCTTAAGCACGTAAATGAGCATTACGGATTTGCCGTGATGACAAGGCAGGAAACCAGCCTTAGGATTTATTCTGTAAGCAGGGTTCGCAGCCCGGAAAAAACCTGTTTTGCTGTTGACTACGGTGATGCCGCAGTGCCGGAAACACCGGTTCAGCAATCTCTGTTTGAAAACGAGGGCAAATGAATATCGTATTTTTTGCCATTGTTGCAGTAGCTTTTGTGTTTGCAGGCTGGCGCCAGCTTGCGGGCGGCGCGCATAGCGGAGATACAACCCCGATTGAAGAGGTCTCAAGGGCGGTGGTGGAGTCCGCGGGCGGGGCCGTGGAGCTTGCTATCGGCCTTATAGGGGTGATGACACTGTTTCTGGGACTGATGAAGGTGGCGGAAAAAGGCGGGCTGTTAAATGTGATTTCCCGGCTTCTGCGGCCGGTTATGGTCAGGCTTTTCCCTGAGGTGCCTCCGGATCATCCAGCCATGGGCGCTATGATTCTTAACATGTCTGCAAACGCCCTGGGGCTTGGAAATGCGGCAACTCCTTTCGGCATAAGGGCCATGCAGGAATTAGACAAGTTAAACACCCGCAAGGGTACGGCCACAAATGCCATGGCCCTTTTTCTTGCAATAAATACCTCGAGCATTACTCTGCTTCCCACCGGAGTGATCGCTCTGCGTGCGTCCGCAGGTTCGGCAGACCCTGCCGGAATCCTTCCCACCACCCTTTTTGCAACAATATGCTCAACAATAGTGGGAGTGATAGCAGCCAGGCTTTATCAGCGTTTTTCGCCTGAAGGCCCGGAGGATCATGCACCGGTTGAGGCGGCATCGGCAGATAAAGAAAACAGCCTGCAGGAGGACTCCGGGCAGGCAGAAGAGCACGAATATATGATCGAAGGTGCATCAGAAGGCTATCCCATGTGGGTGAGCATGGCTGCGCTTTGCATGGTGGTTGTTATTATTCCTCTTGCAGTGATTTATGGAGAGGTGATTTCGCCGTGGATTATACCCGGACTTGTGGTCGGGTTCCTGGCATACGGTGTGATCCGAGGGGTGAGGGTATATGAAGTATTTGTTCAAGGAGCAAAAGAAGGCTTCCAGGTAGCTGTCAGGATAATTCCATATCTTGTTGCAATCCTTGTTGCTGTGGGCATGTTCAGGGCCTCGGGCGCACTTGAGACCATGGTCGGACTGCTCGGTCCCTGGACTTCGGCAATCGGCCTTCCTGCCGACGCATTGCCTATGGCCATTTTAAGGCCGCTTTCCGGTTCAGGGGCCTATGGCGTTCTTGCCTCAATTATAAACGATCCCTCGGTGGGGCCTGACAGTTATGTTGGATACCTGGTAAGCACGCTTCAGGGCTCGACCGAGACGACCTTTTACGTACTTGCGGTTTATTTCGGGGCCGTACAGGTACGCCGCATCCGCCATACCATGGCCGCAGCCCTTACCGCTGATGCAGCGGGCATAATGTTTGCGGTGCTGGCCTGCACAATGTTTCTGAGATAAGACTGCCCCTGTTGTTACAGTATGCATCATGCTTGTTTTACCTGCAGAGTGCGCATGCGGTTTATGGCCCCGGCCAGGTCGATGCTTCGGATTTCGGCAAGATCACCTGTTATGTATGGGGTTAAAACATCCATGCCCTGGTCTTTGATATCCGCGGCAACTTTTTCTACAATTTCCCGCAGGCACTTATCGTCTTTCATATAGCGTGTCGCGTAATAAATGGCGTTTGCCACAGCGCGGCTCTGGGATGGATCAACGATCTGTTCCAGGTCTGCAAGATCGATTTCAGTTTCTCCGAAAAGGATTTCCCTTAATCCCCTTGCAGCGATTTTCATTTTTTTGTTTTTCCGGAAAGGAGAAAAACTTTGTGCAAGGGGGATGCGCTCTGCAATCCTGCCGAAAGTATTGCCGCCTTCCTGAGTTCTGCCGGCAGGATCGCTGCCGGCGATTTCTTTGGCCGCTTTTGTTGCATCTTCTGGAAGGTATTCTGTCATGCGGATTATGCGGTCTGCCACCGTAAAATAGTCTCCTGACCCGCCCATCACAAGAACCGTGGACACGCCTTTTTCCGAGTAAAGCTGGCCCACCTTGTCTATAAAGGGGGTGATCGGTTCATGGTCCTTTGACACAAGCTGCTGCATCCTGCGGTCTCTTATCATAAAATTGGTTGCAGACGTGTCCTCGTCAAGCAGAAGGGCTTCTGCGCCGGCTTCTACTGCCTCGATTATGTTTGCAGCCTGGGAGGTGCTGCCGCTTGCGTTTTGTGTTGAAAACTCTGAGGTGGCCTTGCCCAGAGGAAGGTTGCTTATAAAAGACGATATGTCTGTTTTTTCTATATTTCTGCCGTCGCATGCCCTTATTTTGACCGTGTTTTTTGCAGTGACGGCAAGGTGTCTTCCGTCGCCCGGGATATGGTTATAAACCCCTCGCTCAAGGGCGTGAAGAAGCGTGGATTTTCCATGATACCCCCCGCCCGCGATCAGTGTTACGCCCTTTGGTATCCCCATTCCCGGGGTGGGGCCATTGTTTGGCAGATCCAGGGTGATGCGGAAGGCTTCTGCTGAGTAAAACGGCACTGCCTGCGGGTCGTCTAACGGCCGGTCATCAATTCCGCTTTTTCTGGGAAGAAGGCTTTTGTCTGCTATAAATGCTATCAAGCCCTTGTCAGAAAGCATGGCTCTTGCCACATCCGCGTCCTCAGCGGTTTTGATGTGATTATATAAGGATTTTTGATCAAGAGCGGAAAAAAACATTGAAGTGTCAACGATTTGAGGCAGTTCTGAGAAAAACATGGCCTCTGCGTCCCTGCCTGCGATTTTTCTGCCGGATGCAGGCAGGCCCATAAAAAAGCGGGCTTCCACAAATTCGTCATTTACGGCAAAGGAGCTTCGCGAAAGAATCTGCTGGCCGGGCCTGTCAATTGTTATCATGCCGCCTTTTCCGGTACCGCGGGCTCCCTTTGCGAGTGCTTTGCTTTGGGCGTAAAACCTGCGGGTTAAAAAATCGGCCAGGGCGGTTGTCCGGCTTGTGTTTTGGGTGGTGTCCGCTGCAAAATCCGAATCTTTTCGCAGGACGCGGACACGGATTTTTGAAGGGGAAGCAAACGGGTCTCCCTGTACGTGATCTATAAACAGGCTAAAATTCTTGTATTTATATGCTCCTGCAATATCCTTGTATGCTTTATAGCCTTTGCCGTCTATGCGCTTAAATTCTTGTTTCAGGGCATCGACCGGCTTTATTCCCATCTATCCCCCTTTTTCTCGAGGTCTATCTGTTCAGTATCCCTTCTGCGATCTCCCGGACGGCGCGGCCCCCCGCCCGGGCCGGAATATCGGGTATCTGCGAGCATGCTGTTTAATACCCAGCTTGCGGCGCTTATCACCATTGCCCCCAAGACCGTGCTCCAGAATCCGGTCACAGTAAAGCCGGGTATCAGGCCTGATGCTATTTTTAACATCAGTGCATTTATTACAAAGGTAAAAAGACCCAGGGTCATGATGTTGATCGGCAGGGTTAAAATCAGCAGAAAGGGGCGGAAAAACAGGTTTAACACCCCTATGGCCGCTGCTGCAAAAAAGGCCGAGATAAATCCGCTGACATGGATATCTTCGATAAGCCAGGCAGCCAGCATTACTGCTGCGGTCAGAATCAGCCACTTTGCAAGCATAACCGGCAGAAAGTTTTGATTAACAGGCCCTCTGCCGCCTCCGGGATAATTTCTGAAATCAATCCGTATTTGTCGTCTCAATTTCTTCTCCGTCTATGGTTATGAAAAGCGCCCCATTATTATTGCGGCCGAGGCGTATTTCCGCCCCGGACTCTCCGCGCAGGTCCTTGTAGGCGCTTCTTAAAAAGTTGAAATCCAGCGTTTTCAGAGCATGGTGCAAAAGGTCGATGCGGGCTTCAAGCTCTTTTTTCTCATTTTCGTCCTTTGTTTTGAAGTATTTTGAGATCGCCCTGTTGTACTGCCCTTTTGTGGAGGTTTCAATGCAGTATTTATCCACCGGTATTTTGATATTCATTTTTGCCTGCATTTTTGATAGTGTTTAATTTTCATGAAAATAAGGATTACTTTAATTTTATGCAACTATTGACAAGTACGGCCTGTTTGCATTATCAAGGACGCCTGTCATTTACCTGTGTTCTGTTTTGCATATTCTGCAACCAGGAGAAACGTATAATGTATGTACCACGATATATATTTTTCACCAAGGGTGTTGGTATAGATAAAGCATATCTGGCCTCTTTTGAAAATGCGCTCAGGGAGGCGGGCATAGCCCACCTTAACCTGGTTCAGGTTTCGTCCATATTTCCGCCGGGATGCAGGATCCTTGACAAGGAAGAAGGGCTTGCAAAGCTTGAGGCAGGAGAAATTACCCATTGCGTGATGGCCCGGGAGCAGAGCCGGGAGCCGGGAAGGCGCCTGGTGGCAAGCGTGGGCCTTGCCCTTCCCGAGGGAAACGAGCGTTACGGGTATTTATCTGAGCATCACGGATTCGGCCAGACAGAGGTGGAGGCCGGCGAGTTCGCCGAAGACATGGCCGCTTCCATGCTGGCTACAACCCTGGGAATAGAGTTTGACCCTGAAAAGGATTATGACGAGCGCCGGGATATTTACAAAATGTCGGGCAAAATCATTCACTCCAGACATATAAGCCAGGCCGCTTTAGGAGCCGAAGGCAGTCTCTGGACAACCGTATTGGCAGCAGCTATATTTGTGAAATAATGATGGCGCCGTAAAAAGTCCAATATCTGCGTTACGCGCAATTTCTCAGAATTTCACGTACGGCTAAGTACGCTGCATTCTTCGAAATTGCGCAGGCCTTGATCTTGAACTTTTTACGGCGCCATCTAAAATCAGACTTTTTAAGAGTGCATCAAATAATGGCACAGCAATCATTTATTCCATTCGGCGGCGAAGCCATTCACTGCCGGCGCATCGAGGATGCACGGGTGGTGGTATTGCCGGTTTACTATGAAGTCGCGCCCTCTCTGGGAAGCGGTGCAGGGCAGGGGCCGTATCACCTGCTCAAGGCATCCTATGAACTGGAATGCCTTGATGAAGAGACCCTGACCGACTGGAGCAGCCCGGGCATTCATACAGTTGCAGCCCTTGAGCCTGAAAAAATCCCGGAGCAGGCGGTAGTGGAGATAGAAAAGGCCGCGGGCAGATGTCTGGAAAGAGACCGGTTTCTTTTTTCCGTTGGCGGGGATCATGCAATTACTATCGGTCTTAGCAAGGCAGTGGCGTCCCGTTATCCTGATATGGGTGTCCTGCAGATTGATGCGCATCTTGATCTGCGCGATTACTGGAACGGCAGCCGCTATAACCATGCATGCGTAATGCGGCGAATCGGAGATGATCTTAAACTGCCGTTTGTGCAGGTGGGAATCCGCTCATTTTGCCCGGAGGAATACGATTATATCAAAACCCATCATCTGTATCCGTTTTACGCCCACAATCTTAATCAGGCAGATGATTCATGGATGGATGACGTGGTTTACGCCCTTCCTGAAAACGTATATCTAAGCATTGATCTCGACGGCCTGGATCCGGGCATTCTGCCGGGAACCGGCACACCCGTGCCGGGCGGGCTGACCTTCCGCCAGGCAGTGGAGCTGATCAAAAGGGTCGGCACGGAGAAAAATGTTGTTGCAGCAGATATCACCGAGCTTGCAAAGGTGGAAGGTTCGGTGGTTTCAGAATTTACGGCTGCAAAGCTTGCCACAAAAGTGTTTGTGCATTGTGTTGGGGTGTGAATGGTTAGTAGTTAATAGATAATGGTTAATAG
>CAZVFQ010000097.1:0-3637 GCA_964626455.1 uncultured Desulfobacteraceae bacterium
TTCAGCACCCGCCACCCCTTGACATCCCCCGCATCCATATTATTTTAATAAAAGCAATTAACCATTAACTATTAACTATTAACCATTAACCACGGTGATCAGATATGGCCCGGAAAGATTACTATAAAATACTGGGAGTTGACAAGAATGCGGCCCAGGAGGATATAAAAAAGGCTTACCGGAAGCTGGCCATGAAGTACCATCCTGACCATTCTTCCGGCTCGAAGGAAAACGAGGAAAAATTCAAGGAGATAAGCGAGGCATACGCTGTTTTAAGCGATCCTGAAAAACGCAAGCAGTATGATACTTATGGCGACGAAGACTTCCGGCAACGTTATACACAGGAAGATATATTCAAGGATGCAGATCTCGGCGATATCCTCCGGGAGTTTGGTTTCGGCGGTTCATCTTCGTTTTTTTCCTTTGGCGGCGGAGGCCGGGGAAGAACCGGGCAGAGAACCCGTTTTTCCTTTGATCCGGAAAGCATGTTCGGATTCGGCGGGACTGCCGGCGGCCGGCAGCAGCAATCTGCCGCAGGAGTAAAAGGCCGGGATCTGGAATACGAACTTCCCCTGACGCTGCAAGAGGCCGCGGCTGGAACCTCCAAGACGGTGACAGTGCAGACACCGTCGGGCAATACAGAGGCACTGACTGTAAAGATTCCCAGGGGCCTGATAACGGGCAAAAAAGTTCGGCTTTCCGGCAAAGGCGAGCCCAGCCCGTACGGAGGCCCGGCGGGTGACCTTTATATTCGGTCCAAAGTAATGGATGACCCGGTATTTAAGCACGAAGACTATGATGTGTACGTAAATCGGGACATCAGGCTTACAGAAGCCCTGCTGGGAACAAAAATAACAGTGCCGACTTTGGAGGGAAAGCAGCTTAGTATGAAGGTTCCGCCCGGAACCAATCACAAGAGCAAGTTGCGGCTGCCCGGCCGGGGCCTGCCCCACATGCGCGGGGGAGAAAAGGGTGATATGTATGTTATCATAAACATAAATATGCCAAAGAAGCTCAATAAAAAACAGCGGGAAATAGTGGAAAGCCTTGCTGAAACCGGCTTATAGGCCTGCAAACGCTCAATATTGAGGGATTTATAAATAGTCGATTTTCGACGGCAAAGTAAAAAGTTCAAGATCAAGGCGCGCAAAATCCAGAGGAATGCAGCGTACTTATCGTACGTGAAATTCCGAGGAATGAAGAGCAACGCAGATATTGGGCTTTTTACGAAGCCGTCAATATTGATATAAAGACCGGGGTGGATGCGAAAAACCGCATTTTCCCCGGTTTTTTAATGGTAAATTTATGTTGTCAAATTTATTGACAAAACCGTATTGTCCGGATAAAATTTCCCAATCAGGGCGGGAAACCTTTACGTTAAAGACATCTTAGCCTGGGCTTGGAGCATAATTACCTGAAAACATTTCAAAAATATGTGGGCGCCGTGTCTGAACTTTCACCTGTCCTAAGCGAAGAAGAAATCCGAAAGAGAGTCGCAGAACTTGCGCAACAGATTTCAGCTGACTATAAGGATGAGCCTCTCGTGTTGATCGGAGTTTTAAAAGGTGCATTTGTTTTTATGGCCGATTTGGCCCGGCAGATGACCATCCCTGTTGAAGTTGATTTTATCAGGGCCTCGAGCTACGGGAAAAGCGACACTTCATCCGGCGAAATATGCGTTTCAGACGATCAGCCTGCGGATCTGGAAGACAAGCACGTGCTTATTGTAGAAGACATACTTGATACCGGCCTTACCATCGAACGGCTGATTGCCCGCCTTAAAGCTCTTAATCCAAGAAGCGTTCGGGTTTGTGTTTGCGTGAATAAAACCGAGCGCCGGCAAAACGATTTTGATGCGGATTATATCTGTTTTTCCGTGGAAAAGGGTTTTCTCGTGGGCTATGGTCTTGATTATGCCGAAAAATACAGGTACTTGCCTGCAATATATGCTTTAAATAATCCAATCAGCGAGGAAGCAAAATGATTATAACCTGTGAGGCGTGCGGCACGAGCTATAAGATAAAGGCCGGCCTTATAAGCAAAGACGGCTCATCAGTGAAATGTTCCAGGTGTCAGCATATTTTTGTGGCCTATCCGCCTGCTGCAGAATCGGAAGGGGCCGCTGAATCCTCTTTTGAAAGCCGAGGTTCCAATGCGGATTACCCTCGCCCTCAAACTCCCACCTTTTCCGAGGACGAGGCCGAAACAGAAGAAGCGCTTAACAGGCTTTTCTTTGAAGAAGCCGAAGAAGAACCTCCGGCAGAAAAGCCTTCCCGCGAGGAAGAAGAACCTGTTGAAAGCGAATTCGGCCCGGAATTTGACAGTGAAGCTTTGTTTGCGGAATTTGAAAAGGAGTTTGAAGAAGAGCCGGAGCCTGAGGAGCAATTCGGAGAGCCTGAAACACCGGACCTGGAAATTGACACGGCTGAAGATTTTGCTGCTTCAGGCCCTGAGCCTGAAGCAGAAGAGATTGCATTGGCTGACCTGGAATCAGCAGAAGAAGAAGTTGGTTTTTCGGACATGGAAAGCCAGTTAGAAGAACTTGATTTTTCTCAGATTGAAAGCCAAGCCGAAGAACTTGATTTTTCAGATCTGGAATCATCGCCGGACTCTGAGGGCGAAGAGATCAGTTTTTCGGATTTGGAGCCCGACTCCGAGGAAATCCCTTTCTCAGCCTTGACAACCGAAGTGAAAAGCACAAAGGAATCCGGCTTTGACGACACTGTTCAGGAAGAATTTGACCTGGATCTTGAAAAGGAAGTATTTGAAAAATCAACCATGGGCCATGGTGCAAGCACCTTTTCCGGCAAATCAACCATTGAGGACACCAGGCTTACGGATGTTACCTTATCGGAGCTTGAATTTGAAGGAGAAGAAGTCTGGATGGCTGATCTGGAAATAGTAACACAAGAGATCGGTGTTTCAGACCTGGAGGCCGGAACAGAACAAATTGAGCTGTCAGAGCTGGAATCAGGGCCGAAAGCCGAGCCTGAATCCAAAGAGATCAGCTTTTCCGATCTTGAAGCCGGGGCCGCCGAAGAGATCGACCTCTTCGGTCTTGAATCCGGATTTGAATCCGAGCCAGAGCCACTGAACCTTTCGGATCTGGAACCTGCAAGACAAGAAAAGCCGGATAAGCAGCCTGAACCGGTTGATATGGAAAAGCCAGCCAAAGCCGTGGAAAAAGAGCCCACCCTTGAAGCTTCTGCTGATGAAGAATTTGATATTGACCTGGATTTGGATGAAGAGGAAATGACAGACCAGGAAGCAGAGGAAACAGATCTGGATCTTGATGACCTGGATCTTGATTTGGACCTGAGCCTTGAGACTGAAGAAGAAATGAAAACAGACCAGGAAAGTTTTGATCAGGTACAAGCAGCGCCTGAACCTGAAGCAGCCGGAAACGGCATGGAACTGGAAATAGAAATTGAAGACGACGATCTGGATTTTGCGGAGCAAAAAGAACCGACCGGATCCGGGCAGGATGAGGAGGAGCAGGGATTTGATTTCGGTCTGGAAAACGAGACTGAAAAAGCCTCATCAGAAGAAGATCTTTTTGAATTCGACCTGGGGCTTGAAGAAAAAGAAGAAACCGCGCACGAAGACCAAGAGCTGAACCTGACCGGTACGGATGATT
>CAZVFQ010000097.1:3737-12093 GCA_964626455.1 uncultured Desulfobacteraceae bacterium
TCGATGATGCTGCCGAAGAAGAATACCGGACAGAAGAAGACATTTCCATGGAGCCTGGGGAAGACGAAGGCTTTGAGCCGCCGGAGTACAGACAAAGCACTAAGGTGACGTCTGCCGAAACTGTTGAATACCCTGCGGGCGAGGCGGCAGATGAGGAAGAAGTTTTTGAAAAGCAGCCCTACAGCCCTGCGGCTCCTTTTCCGGCAGAAGGCCGGCGGCGGGGGAAAAAGATTTTTAAGACCCTTGTTGTCCTGATTGTGCTGGGCCTGATAGGCGGCGGGGCCTATCTGTATCTTACCGGCCAGCAGTTGCCGGGCCTGATGCAGCCGGCTGTCGAGGATAGCGGCAATATGAGGATTGCCGTTTCTTCACCGGATTACCGCATTGTTGAAAATGAGGAGGAAGGCAGGCTTCTTGTGATTTCCGGCCTGGTTACCAACCGCTATGATCATCCGCGGAGCCATATTCTGATCCGGGCCAATCTTTTGGACGCCAGCGGCAACAGGGTAGGCAGGGCCGCGGCTTACAGCGGCAACATATTTGAAGAAGGCGAATTGGAATCCCTTGATATGGAGACCATCAACGATCGGCTTTCCCGCAAGCAGGGCCAGGGAGGTGTAAATGTCAGTGTCGGCCCTGGCCAGAGCCTGCCATACATGATAGTGGTTTCCAGTCTGCCGGATAATATGGAGAGCCTTACAGTAGAGGCGCTTTCTTCGGATAAAGCAGATTAAATCCATCGTGTTTTTGCCTTGACTTGGTACTGGCGGGCTGTTATAGACTCGTCTTTTACTTAAAAAGCTTTTAAGCATATACGGCGATGTAGCTCAGTCGGTTAGAGCATGCGGCTCATATCCGCAGCGTCCGGGGTTCGAATCCCTGCATCGCCACCAAACAATTACCCAAGCGGATTTTATATAATTTAAAAAACCCCGGAAACAAAAGATTTTTGGGGTTTTTTTATGCCTTGCTGTTCAGACTGCAATAGGTTAATTTAATTTTTATAGTGTGAATTTGATCCCATAATCTGGTATAAAAGCCCCATGGAGCAACACCGCCGCCGACAATCTGCTTTGCCTCCGTTTTATCGACTGGATCCTTTGGCGCCCATCCTGTTTGTGACCCTGATTTTTTTTCTTACATTCATTGCCCGCGTCATGTTCTCGCCGCTGATGCCGCGGATAGAATCGGAAATGGGGTTCAGGCATGCCCAGGCAGGTTCCCTGTTTCTCGTAACGTCTTTGGGCTACTTTATAGCCCTTCTCGGCTCGGGGTTCATCTCGGCGCGTATCCGCCACCGCCGCACAATTGTTTTAGCCGCATGCGGCACGGGCATTGCTCTTTTGCTGATCGCCATTTCCACCCAGTTCTGGCAGCTCCGGGCCTCTGCATTCCTTTTGGGCCTTGCCGCCGGCATTTACCTCCCCTCGGGTATTACCACGCTGACAAGCATGGTGGATTCGCGCAACTGGGGCAAGGCGGTTTCCATCCACGAACTTGCCCCCAATCTGGCTTTTGTGAGCGCACCGGTTATCGCCGAAATCTTTCTGTTCCATTTTACCTGGCGCACCATGCCTGCTACAGTGGGAGTCATCTCCATATTGGCAGGTCTGCTCTTTGCCGTGCGGGCCAAAGGCGGTGATTTCCCCGGAAAACCCCCGGGCATGGAGGCAATCCGTGTGCTTGCTTCCAACCGCAGTTTCTGGATCATGATCCTGCTCTTTGCTTTGGCTATTTCAAGCACCATGGGAGTTTATACAATGCTGCCGCTTTACCTGGTCAATGAGCTCGACGTTTCGCGCAGCTTTACAAATTCGTTGGTGGGTTTTTCCAGACTGCCGGGGTTGGGCATGGCTTTGATTTCAGGGTGGGCCGTGGACCGCTTTGGGCCGCGCCGGACAATAACCGTGATGCTTGGCCTGACAGGTATTACAACAATCCTGCTTGGTGCATGCAGCAAGCCGGAAATTGCAACCGCGTTGGTTATTATACAGGCCGGGCTGTCCACCGGATACTTTCCGGCAGGATTTCCCCTGCTTTCAGCCCTTGTTCCGCCTGCTCACCGCAATGTAGCTGTATCACTTGCCATTCCCATCGCATTTGTATACGGAGGCGGCATTGTCCCCACTATTATCGGCACAGCCGGAGATGCCGGATCATTCGGCGCGGGCATTATGCTGGTGGGTCTGCTGATCTGCGCGGGCGCGGTGATGCCGGTTTTTTTAAAAACAGCACACCCGGACAACAATTCTGTTTGATTAGGACGGTCATCTTTTCGGTATGAAAAAAATACCCTGCTTTTTGGCCTTGCCCCCTGCCTGAAAAATTGTTATTTAAACAACTTGGATCTGTATGAATGCAAATGCTGCAGGCCTCTCTGCATAGACCCCGGAGAGGCTTCTGTGTTTATGAAGAGGGTTTTGTAATGATATTTACAGGTTTTGAAAAAATCGTGGAAGAACGCATCCTGGCCGCTCAGCGCAGGGGTGAATTCGACAACCTCAAAGGCTCCGGTAAACCCCTTGAACACGAGGATTTAAGCCGGGTTCCCCAAGAGCTTCGTCTTGCCTATAAGATTCTGAAAAACGCGGACTGCCTCCCGCCGGAAATAGAGCTTAAAAATGAAATCATTCGCACCGAGAACCTGCTGGCCGGCATGGAGGACGAATCGGCAAGATACCGGACTTTAAAGAAGTTAAATTATCTGATCATGAAGCTAAATATGATACGCGGCGGATCGGCTGCCCTGGAAATTCCCCAGCAGTATGAACACAAAGTGGTGGAACGCCTGTCTGCGGGCGGGGAAAAACAAGCGCCCGAACCGGCATCTGAAACCGGAACAAAATGTTTAGATCAAAAAAAAATGAAGGCAGTGTGATCGGCGGCGTTTTTATCGCTTTTTTCATACTGATATTCCATGTGGTTCTGCTGGCGCTTATCGGTGTGCTTGTTCTTTTTTTGGGCGGGCTGTTAAACTATTTGCCCTGGATTCTGCTCGGGGGCTTGTTTTGCTAATCGGCTCCGGGTATTTGATGCTGCGCAGGCTTGCGGCAAAGAGCGAAGCGATTGTAAAAGTCCTTGATCTTCCCGAACTTAAGGGGAAAAATATCGAGCTTAAGGTTATGGGCGGCCTTGCCTCGGTAAAGATCAGCAATCCGGAAGACCGTTACCGCCTGCCTGTTTCCGGTGAAATGCGTATTGAAGACGAAGAATACAAGCAGGCAAAACAGAGGCTGGTGGAATGAATAAGCTCAAAGTTGCCCTGCTTTCCGGGGGAACTTCCGGGGAGCGCGAAATTTCGGTAAAAGGCGGAGACCATGTTTATGAAGCGCTTGATAAGTCCAAATACGATGTAGTGCGGTATGATCCGCAAACCGACCTTGTCATGCTTGCAGCAGACGCTCCGCAAATAGACGTCGCCCTGGTAATTCTCCACGGAGTGCCCGGCGAAGACGGTACAATTCAGGGAATGCTCGATCTGCTTGAAATCCCGTACCAGTGCACAGGAGTTATGGGAAGTTCCATAGCCATGAACAAGCTGGTATCCAAGTTTTTCTATGAAAAAGCCCAAATTCCGGTGCCTGCATACGCAAGCTGCAGCCGCGGCCAGTACGTGGATGCCCCGGGTATTATCAAACAACTGGGCCTGCCTCTGGTAATAAAGCCTGCCAGCGGGGGTTCGAGTCTCGGCATGAGCATTGTAAGATCAAAAGATCAATTCGAGGGCGCACTTGCTGCGGCATTTGCCTGCGATGATACCGTGATTGCAGAACAGTACCTGGAAGGAATCGAAATAACAGGCGGGGTGCTGGGCAACAATGAGCTTGAAGCCCTTCCTGTTATTGAAATCGTGCCAAAAAATGAACACGAGTTTTTTGATTACCAGGCCAAGTACCAGCCGGGGCACACAGATGAAATCTGTCCGGCCCGTATTGACAAGGCTCTGGCCGAAGAAGCCTGCAGCCTGGCAAAAGCGGCCCACCGGGCCCTTTTCTGCAAAGGCTGCAGCAGGACTGATATGATCATCAGCGGCGGCCGGGTCCATGTCCTTGAAACCAATACCATACCCGGGATGACACCTGTAAGCCTGCTGCCCCTCGCAGCGAAAACAGCGGGCATGACCTATGCACAACTTTTAGACCGGTTGATTGAGCTGGCTCTGGAAAGGCGCGGTATGCGGGTAAAGCCGGGTGCAAAGAAAACCTCTTTTATTGTCAGGGAGAAAAAAAAGCCATGAAGATTCTGATTATAGGAGGCGGGGGAAGGGAGCATGCCCTTGCCTGGAAGATTGCACAAAGCCCGGAAGTGGAAAAGATTTACTGTGCCCCGGGAAATCCCGGAATCGCGGAAATAGCCGAATGTGTTGATATTTCCGCAGACAGCATCAAAGAGCTTGTCGCATTTGCCGCAGAGAAAAAAATTGATCTGACTGTTGTCGGCCCAGAGGCCCCGCTTGCCGCAGGAATAGCCGATTCATTCGAGGCTGCCGGCCTTGGCGTGTTCGGCCCGAGCCGCAACGCCTCAGCCATAGAGGCCAGCAAGTCTTATGCAAAGCAGCTTATGCAGAAATACAATATTCCCACGGCAAAGGGCCGGGTTTTTTCAGATTATGATGCAGCCTGCAGGTATTTGGAAAAACAGCCTGTTCCAATAGTTATAAAAGCAGACGGCCTGGCCGCGGGCAAAGGCGTATCGGTTTGCAAAACACGCAAACAGGCAAAAGAAGTGCTAAAAGACATGATGATCGACCTGGAGTTCGGCGATGCGGGAAAAACCGTGGTGATAGAAGAATGCCTCACAGGAGAGGAAGCCTCTTTTATAGCCTTTACAGACGGAAAAACCCTGCTTGCCCTTCCCTCATCCCAGGATCACAAGCAGGCACACGACGGGGACAAGGGGCCCAACACCGGGGGCATGGGCGCGTATTCCCCCGCGCCCGTGGTTGATGCGGTGATGCGCAAAAAAATAATGGACCAGGTTATGCAGCCCGCAGTCCGCGCCCTGGCAGCAGAAGGCCGTCCCTATAAAGGAGTTCTATATGCAGGCCTTATGATAGAAAAAGACAGGGTCAATGTGGTTGAGTTTAACTGCAGGTTTGGCGATCCTGAGACCCAGCCGCTTTTAATGCGTACCAGATCAGACATTGTTGCCGTGATGAAAGCGGTTGTAAACGGCGGGCTGGAAAACTGCAGTCTTGATATTGATCCAAGGCCGGCTGCATGCGTGGTTATGGCCGCCAAAGGCTATCCGGGCTCTTATTCCAAAGGAATGAAGATAAAAGGCATAAACAATGTAAAACGCATGAAGGACGTGGAAGTTTTCCATGCAGGCACGGCCCGCAAAGACGGAGATCTGGTAACGGCAGGCGGCCGTGTGCTCGGTGTAACGGCGCTTGGCGATGATATAGAAAAGGCTGTTTCCCGCACTTACGAGGCTGCAGGCAAAATTTCCTGGAAAGGCGAGCATCACCGCACCGATATCGGCAAAAAAGCCCTGCAGCGAAAGGCTGTGGCACCGAGGGTGGGAATAATCATGGGAAGTGATTCGGACCTTTCGGTTATGATGGCGGCGGCTGAACAGCTTAAAAAGTTTGATGTCCCGTATGAAATGACCGTGGCGTCTGCCCACAGAACCCCGGAGCGGGCAGGCGAATTTGCCGAAACCGCGCGCAAAAGGGGAATAAAGGTGATTATTGCCGGTGCGGGCCATGCAGCTCATCTGGCCGGGGCCATGGCCGCGCACACTACCTTGCCGATCCTTGGGGTGCCGATTGATTCCTCTGCATTAAGCGGGTTTGACGCGCTTTTATCAACCGTGCAGATGCCTCCGGGCGTTCCCGTGGCAACCATGGCGGTAGGCAAGCCTGGTGCAAAAAACGCCGCAGTCACAGCAATACAGATCCTGGCCTTATCTGATCCGGATCTTGAAAAACGTCTGGTTGATTACAAGGCAGCCATGGCAGACGAGGTAAATAAAAAGGCAAAAGGCCTTGAAGGATAAGCCGCGGATTGAAGGGATAGATCCCCGGGCCCCTGAGCCCGCCCTGATAAATAAGGCAGCAGACATACTAAAAGGCGGGGGTCTTGTAATATATCCCACAAAAAACCTTTACGGCCTGGGAGCAGATGCAAAAAACCCGGATTCTGTAAAAAAGGTCTTTGAAATTAAAAAAAGGGACCTGAAAAACCCGGTTTCCATACTGATTGCCCGCAGACAGGAGGTTTATGCCTATGCAGGTGATATTTCAGATACTGCGGAAAAGATCATGGACCGGTTCTGGCCCGGCGGGATTACCCTGGTGTTTAAAGCAAAACCAGGTCTGCCCGACATTTTGACCGCCGGCACCGGAACCGTGGGCATCCGGCTTCCCGCACATCCTGTGGCCGCGGCCCTGGCAAAGGCATCCGGCTGTGCGCTCACAGCAACAAGCGCAAATTTATCCGGCACCCCCGGCCCCGGGCGGATAAGAGATATAGACAGGGCTGTTGCCATGGCGGCCGGCCTGATTCTTGACGCAGGTACACTGGAGCCGGGTACAGGCTCAACAATAATTGACGTTACATGCGAGCCGCCAAAGATCTTGAGGCACGGCAGTGTTGCAGCCGGTGCGCTATCGGGTGCAATGAAATGAAAACATACTGGCGGAGGCCTGCAAATGAATTCCAGGCAGTATAGCCTTTCAGAAGGCAGTTTATACACGGATATGTACGAGCTGACCATGGCTCAGCTTTTCTATCGCATGGGCATGCACGAAATGAAAGTGCATTTTGAGCATTTTTTCCGCAAATACCCGGATTACGGATCCCATCAGGCAGGCTACTGCATTAATGCGGGCCTTGAATGGTTTGTCGACTGGATGGGTTCGGCATGTTTTACAGATGCGGATATGCAATGCCTTCGCAGCCAGACGCGCAGAAACGGCGAGCCCATGTTTGCAGATGATTTTTTAAAATGGCTTTCAAAGCAGTCGCCCCTTGACGGCTTTACAGTCCAGGCAGTACCCGAGGGCCGCGTGGTGCATCCGGGCGTGCCGATTACCGTGGTGCAGGGCCCTTTTGCCATGGCCCAGATCATGGAGACATCGCTGTTAAACAAGCTGAATTTCCAGACCCTTATCGCCACAAAAGCCGCCCGTGTGCGCGAGGCCGGATGCAGGCGCCTGATGATTGAGTTCGGCTTGAGAAGGGCCCAGGACAGGGGGGGGAACGCGGCTACCAGGGCTGCTTTGATTGGCGGGGCTGATTTTTCATCTAATGCGGGAATGTCCTGTGCCCTTGGGTATCCGCCAAAGGGCACACATGCCCACAGTATGATTCAGGCCTTTATGGCCCTGGGTGAAGGCGAACTTGCCGCGTTTCGCGCTTATGCGGATATTTACCCTGATGACTGCCTTTTGCTCGTGGATACCATAAATACACTTGAAAGCGGGGTTCCAAACGCGATCAGAGTCTTTGAGCAACTGCGCAAAAAGGGGCACGAGCCTGTAGGTATTCGCCTGGATTCAGGAGACTTGGCTCATCTTGCCATCCAGGCTGCTAAAATGTTAAATGACGCCGGATTTGAAAATACGGTTATACTTTTAAGCAATCAGCTCGATGAAATGGTGGTCTGGCAGATAATCAGCCAGATCCGCGAGGAAGCCCGCAGATACGGAATGGATGCGGATCATCTTATAAACCGGCTTGCATACGGGGTGGGCACAAGGCTGGTAACTTCCAGGGGGCAGGGTGCACTTGACGGGGTTTACAAGCTTTCTGCCATAGAGAAAAACGGAAAATGGATACCCGCCTTAAAGCTTTCTGAAACCCCGGAAAAGATAATCAATCCCGGATTCAAACGTGTCTGGCGCGTATATAACGGCAGAGACCATGCTACAGTCGATTTGCTGGGCCTTCAGGGTGAAGATCCTGAAAAAATGGAGCCCCTGGAGCTTCACCATCCAACCGACCGGGAAACCTGGCGCGTTATCGGCAAAAATCATATCGGCCGGATTGAGCCCCTGCTCACAGACATTGTAAAGGATGGGAAAATGCTCTATGAGCCTTCTTCAATCGAGGATATGCGAAAACGGCGCGACCTTGATCTCGACCGGCTCGACCCCGGTGTCAGGCGCCTTGTCAACCCGCACATCTACCACGTATCCCTGACCCCGAAACTCTGGAACCTAAAGCGCGATCTTATAAAGAAAAAGGGAAACGGGATTATTCTGTAGGCTGCAAATCATGGTTGCATTTTTTTTGCGAGTTGGTTATTTTTGGAGCCGATTGTGCCGGAGTGGTGGAATTGGTAGACGCAGAGGACTCAAAATCCTCCGGGCTTTAAGCCTGTGCGAGTTCAAGTCTCGCCTCCGGCACCA
>CAZVFQ010000098.1:0-9329 GCA_964626455.1 uncultured Desulfobacteraceae bacterium
AACGGATTTCTCACCTGCCGGTGTGGAGCGGCAGCGACACACCGGTCTGGTGCAGAAAATGGTTAAGAGATTATGCCTGTGATATGTAAATGAGAAATTAGTTCGGCACCTAACGGACTAATTGCAAATTCGAGTAAGCATTGCACAGTTACAAGGGGCTGTAGCATTGAATAGATATAGTTCACATTATTTTGATCCCCAGAAATTGAAAAACTATAGTCCCCTGACGGGATGGCTTGACCATCAACCACCCTTAGCTTGCCTACATTATTGAACTTATTAAAAGTGAATATTTCACAATTTACCTCGATGGGATCATCTTGAACTTTTGTTGGAAAATCAAAGAGATTTTTATCGGATAAACTCAAAACTATTTCAGGATTTCTTTTTTCACCAGCAGAAATCTTTTCGATTTTTCCTTGCTCCAACATATGCGCAAGATCTTGATATTTAGGCAGTGCCTTCTCAGCTATTTGAAAAACAGGACCGTTGAAATTCTGCACTGTATCACCAATATGAACAATTGTATTCTGGTTGTCTTGGACATCTATCTTGAGGCTTGGTGAGTCTTGCTCTTGTTGAGTGCATATAAGTTTAAGAAAGTTGAATGTTTCCCTGGTGTATTGCCATAAATTCTGAGGGCCAAGCACCCCAAGGAGCGGCAGAGCCAATTGTGTTCCTGCTAAAAATATTTCAAAATTGGTCAAAAAAGAAGAATGTTCAAAATTTATAGCCTTTAAATAATATCTATCCCGCTCCTTGGCGCCAATTCTGTGCGATTCCGTCGCAACAAGATACGTTTTATCAATTACAGACTGAAAATTATCCCAAGCTTTAATGGCAAGATGAAGAGGAACACCATGCTGAAAAATCGGACCTTCTAATTTAAAGGTAAATTTTTCCATATGTGTTCTCGATCCTATTTGATAGTGGGAAGCGAAATGAATCTTAGCCGTCTATTACTTGTTTAGTTTAACTCTTGTCCAAATTGTCTCTGTATTTTTTCGCAACGAAATGTATCGCATTTGTAAACCTTTGAGGCGCTTCACTAAAAGGTACCACTTCGCCAACAATTTTTTCTTTCATTTCGGTTACGGAAACGTCAGCACTTGAATAATCCTCCTCAGTCCGTCCATCAAAATCTCCGTGGAATAAAGCTATTCCACTAGGAGCCGGCGTTTCTGTTGAACAGTCATATATCATTCCAATAGGGTCGATATCAGTTACTTTTTTGTCTTTTACGTAGTCATTCCTCAAGCCAGCAATAAACATGTATTCTCTATTCTCGATATTACTTCCTGATATTGCAACTACAAATGAATCACATTTGGAGCAAATATCTGGATGCAAAAGATTGTTATCAACATATTCGTCAGGAAGATCGGCCAGATTATAAAACCTTATGCCATCATTTGACAGATCTTCTCGGATTCTTTGAATCGTTTCTTGAGGAATTGGGATTTTCTTTTTCTTTTTGCCCATAGGTTTAATTGCCCTCTTAACGTTCCGGCTAACCAGCGCCGCCAAAGGTGTCCGCTAAAAAGCCGCATTGTGTCCGGCGTCTGGTTGAGCCGGTGGTTCGCCTAACATTTCCGGTCATAGGCTTGTTTCAACAGAGAACCCAGCACCTCTGGATGTTTTTTAATGTCGCCTTCACGAAGTTTTAAGCGATACCTTCGCCCTCGATTATCATAATCAAGAACTTCAAAGCCGACCTCATCGAGCTGTTGATCGATTTCCTCATCCCTTGGAAGTGCTATTTCAAGACGCATTCCGCTTTTTTGGGCTCGACAAATAGCAAAATTGCAAGGTTTCCCGTTAACGCGGAAACCGATATAGTACTTGTTGTAGCTAAGCTCACAAGTAGGAGCAAACTCTTTCGCTGAATTCAATATAGCGTCTGCCATTTTTACCGTCTGTGGTGTTCCACGCTTGGTTTCCCAGTAGTTACGGTCAGTAGGTTCTGCTACATCCTCGTCTTCGTCAAGGTATCCCAGTGTTTGTGTGTCAAGAATTTTCGCGAAATGCAAACCTACCCCTTCTGGTGTTTCTATGGCGGACAGTTGCAAAGCCATTATCGGAATAAATCCATTAAAAAGGCTGATTACATTCAGAAAACGACTTGTAATATTTTCGGCAATAATTACTGCAGTATGATCATATTGAGGATACCTTTTTTTCTCCAAATCCCAATACTCTATGGTACGGATGATGTGAGATTCATCGGTTGGGCCTAGTTGTATTTCGACCTCATACCTCCCATATCCTTCCACTTCTTGGAAAAGCAAATCAAGCCTACCAGCCCCTGGCTGTATTCTCTCTCGATCTTTTAGGGCGACATCTCCAATCCCTAGCAGGCCTGGGTCCGAAGCTATCACCTCTTGGAGCCATCGCTCGTTGTATTCTTGATGGTTTTTGAGAGTGATAGTTTTTAATTTCACATGCTTTGTCATAACTTTTTCCTTTTGCTATCGGCGAACGGGCTGCTCAGGGGCGGCGTCCTTTTTGCTGCCCCCTGCACCAACGAGGTTAGGGGCGCCGTTGGACTGCAGCGCAGTCGATTCACGCCAGCGGCCACACGTCCCCGCCAAACTCAAGTTCCTTCCCGCCTTCGTAATGGTCATCGATCTCCGCTATTGGAGTCATGACTTGGATTGCCGGCCACTCCCTTACGAGCCAAAGCTCTGGCCGTTCCGATTTGTCGAACCGTTCCGTTCTGAGTTCAGGCGACCACGATGACAGTGCTCCCATCCTAAATCCAGCCAAAAGACCGTCCGGCCTCCGGTAAAGAGAACACTTGCCCCTGAACCAAATCACGAGCCCGCGTCCCTGAAGGTTCGCCACAATCGGGGCCTCAACTCCGGCCTCCACCCACGCAGCGTCAGAATCAGGGTCACCTCCTCCGGGGTCCAAAATAAAGGCCGGAACGAACTGAGCCATTGGCACTTTCTCTATGAATGCGCGTACCACATCGATAGCGAGCATGAACTCAAGGCTCGTCAGATCCTGAAGATACACCTCCTTCAACCCGAGCCCAAGATACGCGAACACAGTCTCGACGACCGCTATCTCCGGGCCTAATAGGCTGAGCCCGTCCCAAGACCCAATGGGAATCGGAGGCTTGCCTCGCTCGCTGATTGTGGCCCCTTCCGTGAGGAGCCTAAGAAATTCAAGATCGGAATCGCCATCACCTAGCGCCACACCCCGCGCCTTGGCTACGAAATGTCCCATCATATGGACCCATTGTTCCCCCTCCCGTCGACGGTCCGAAAACGACAAGACAAGCCCCGAGGGCGTGACGTAGGCGGTCTGGTCGCCCAAGCGTCGTTGCTTGCACGTCGCCGCGGCACGGTGAACGCCAGATTGAATCTCAAGCTCAACGGCCGCTTCCGTCGCGCCAGTCAACAGCGTTGGGCCATCAACGAGTCTGGTGGCTCTCGCTACAGCGTCGCCAAGACGAATCCCATCGTTGTTCAGAGGAAGCTCACCGGTGCCAAAGTATTGCGTCGTCAGCTCATCTCGAGCATCTTCATCGAGTTCGAACACTGATGTGAGCCATGGTGCCACAATGAGCGCTTGCCCGCCGTCCAAGCCCTGCCGGAGGACCAAGCGCCCCCCCGGTATCGTTTGCTTGATGTCGAGTGCGCCCTTCTTCCAGCGAAGACGTTGCTGGTACCCGGGTCTTGTCGCGTCAGACATTATCCGCGCGAAGTCTCCCATCGAAGCTGACATTGAATCCAGGCGAAGTGTGATGGAATCATTTCCCGTTTCCAGAAACCCGTACAGCTCCTGGAGGAACGTCAAATCTAGGAACCGGTGATAAACGGCGCGGGTGGAAGCGTCCACTGCAACGAGGCAAAACGGCACCTCTAGTCGGAGCGCTGACTCGACGTCCACTCGGTCAAGCTTGATCCTCTTCCGGTTCTTGCCCACGACGCTGCGCACTTGGACGGCGAGCATCGAGCCCGTCACTTCCTCCCGCGCACTATCCACTGGGGCCATGACCTGACAGAAGAAATCTATCCCAAAATCGTCATCAACCTTCTGGCGTGTCAGGCCGGCGTCGACGGCCCACTCAGAGAAGATGGACTCTCCTTTCTGTCCGACGCGCTGAGCAATGCTTCGTCGCTTCCCTCGCTGATTCATAGTTGTCTCCAGCTTCTGGCTCGATGGAGCATTCTATCATTCTCCCAGCGTGATGCTGCGCCTAGTCAGCCCCTAACATTGGAAGCCAGGGGCAGCCAGGGCTTCCATTGACTTGATTAAAATTGTTTGGAATTTAATTCCCCTCGATTTGTCAAAAATTCATCGGCCCTGGCTGTCACCTGGGCTGACTGGTTACACTTTTAGTTCTTCAAGCCCTTCATAAACATTGTGATATTTCAATTCAGGCGACAATTCTTTCCGGAATCGAGTAGTGTCGCCATAGTATGAGACCCTACCAATATCAATAAAGTCCTTGGTTAATGGGCTTATTATGCCAAATACCTTTGATGTAAACTCAAACCCGTATGCAGCTAAATAGATAAGCCATAACGGCATTCTCCATGGCTGTTTACATCCCCATATTTCGCAGGCAATATCAAGAAATGACTGTAAGGTATCATTTCCTTCATCACCAACGTGAAAGATGCCTTTTGCGCTTTCGTTCTTAATTGCAGCGACAACCGCTTTGCAAAAATCGGTTTTGGAAATCAAATGGATCTCAGTTGGTGCCTTCCATACGCCGAGAAGTCGCCTTTTGGCGAACCATTCGGCAGCATCTATCATCAAAATCCCTTTACCATAAACCATACCAACTCTTAGGGATATCGGAATTTCTACTTCCTTAAAAAGATACTGCTCTTCTTCAAGTCTTGTCTGGGCATGAACAGAAACAGGAGTTCCATCCAGCCTGCCGGTTGCAGGATTTTCCCTTGAAGTTGGCCCCTCGACATGCGGAAAGCTGATCAATATTATTTTTTTAATATTTTTTCTTTTTGCAGCGACGACAAGATTCTTGAAATATTGGGTGTTTGTTTCGGGGAGAAACTTTTCGGGATCGGCTTTGAACAATACGCCGGCAAAATGGACTATTACATCAGCTCCGCCAAGGCATTCATGCAGGGTTTCCGGTACAGAAAG
Source organism: uncultured Desulfobacteraceae bacterium (assembly GCA_964626455.1). Lineage (GTDB taxonomy): Bacteria > Desulfobacterota > Desulfobacteria > Desulfobacterales > Desulfosalsimonadaceae > Desulfosalsimonas. Next base: position 5,125 of record CAZVFQ010000098.1, read on the forward strand.
ATCTGCATTCCTTACATCCGCTCTTGGGTTGTCGGAAATATCGTTTGGAACCTTTTTTTGATGTTCCATAAGAATCAAATTAAGATCTTTTTCATTTTTAAGAATATATCTGGACAGAAGGCTACCCAAGTTGCCTGCGGCCCCAGTAATAAGAACATTTGCCATTATTCATTTCCGAAGTGTAACGCCTGGGCTCAGGGGCGCGTAGCGAAGCTGAGCGTCCCTTGGCGCCCATTGTTAGGGCTATTTCTTGAACAGCCCTTTGAATTGCTTCTGTAATTGTTCTTCTACCTTTTCCTTGACTTGGCTCATACCTTCTTCTTTGGCAACCTCTAAAACACTATCATAGTCGTTTTCTTCTCCGCACTTCGTGCATTTAATTAGATCACCAGATTGGTACTCTGCATCTTCTGGTCCTTCAAGAGCCTCGCCACAAAAAAGACATTTAATAATTACCTTAAAGTCAGGTATATCCATGATTTACCCCGCAAACAATTTGATTAGAAGCCCAGCAATTGCGACTGCCGAACCAATTAAGATAAAGAAACCCTTGTGGTCTTCTATGTAATCGGAAAATTTTTTAAATAATGTTCGATTTGAGAGGGCCTCTGCCTTCCGTTGCCGCGAACGCACCACGCCTAAGCCTGTTGTTGTTATGGAAAGGTGTCCATACTTTCCGCCCCCCATGACTGTATGCTCTAGCCACTCGTTTGCGAGGCACCTGTCAGCGTATTTTTGTAGCTGTTCGAGATCTATATTGCTTCCCTTACTATGATTGATCCTTTCCAACATAGATTCATCAATATCGAGACGGACAAGCTTTCTGTTTTCTCCGCGCCTCTCCATTTCTTCGACGAAGACCGACAAAATATCTTCTTCTGACGTGTTCCTGTTCATATCGCTACGGTTTCACTTTTTATTCCCTAACGCTGCAAATAACCGGTGCAAATGGAGCGCAGCAAAATTTGCATCCGAGTTAATTTGCCTTGTTAGGCCAACGTTCCAAGATATTAAAATCGATCTACCTATTGATCATGTAAAAAATACAATAAGGCAAAATCATTGGTTTTAATATTTATTTTTCTCTCGGCTGCAGCCTTGAATGCTTTTGAACCTATGTTTGAAAAGGATGCAACTGCAGCACCAGCCGTCAGGGCCAACCCCCCTGTAACTAATCCGCTAACAACAGCTGCAAAGAACATCCACGTTTTCTCATCCGCAAAAAGGCTATTTATAAATTCTTGTGTCGCTTTTTTATCGATTTCAAGAAGGCTTGATATTTCTGGTGCGACAGAACGAATTATTTTTTCAATATCCCTTTCGAGATTATGTTTTTTTGCTGAAAGCTCCACATCATACGCCAGTAATCCGCATCGATTTTTCATGGACTCAATGGCTTTGTGGCGCTTCTTTATAATTTCAACGAGAAGTGACACTTTTTCTGGTGTCATAGGGTCCAGACTAGGCGAAATGATACGGCGAAAAATTTCCCAAGATACTACATCTTGAACAGAACGCCAATCTTCCGGAATCCTACTTGGTTCAATCGGAAGCGAATCTAAAAGTGGTAATAACTTTTGATTTGTAAGTAAGAGAGATATATCACCTTGCCCAAGTGCAGATAAAAATGGAGTACGAAGGAAGTAACATTTTGTAAGGAACTTCGGGAAATCATTTGATTGAAATATGCTGTCGCAATAATCAAATAATTTATCTATATCTTTGTCATTTTCTAAATATGCCTCAAGAAACAAGTGTCGAACAGCTTCACCTGCAGCATTGAATGGATCGATAATCTTACCGGCTTCTTCTAATGTATAACCAGATGATTCTATGAACTCTTTAGCCTGTTCCAGAGCTAAAAGATTCGCGTTATATGAAGTCCAAATAACTTTAAATTTGTTGTCTTTTAAGGGAGATAAAACATCAAGACAATTCTGAAAGCCCTCCTGTTGATTCCTCCACATACTTAAAAGTCCATAAAGAGCTTCTGACCATATAGGTTTGCGTTCGTCAACAAGCTTCAATAACTCGAATGCATCTTTTGTTATTACCTGGGGTGGCAATGTAAATATTAGTGGATTATCAAAATAAAGAAACGCTGCACCGGTGAGCATACCGGGGTCAGTAACCGGGTCAGGGTATATGAAAAAAGAATCTTTTAAATTCGATTCATCCATAATTATTTACTTGGCCTAATGATTAGTTGCCCGAACGGGCGTAAAATAATACGCCTGTTCGGCATGAATATTGTCATATGCTTTAAATCGGGCTCATATCCCGGTGAATGGAGGTGATATCCGCCCGAAGTGTGTATATGAAATTCGCGGTTCTGGTATTTTTTATGGTAATATACGCATCTTTGGTGATTTCGTAAGTTGAGGTTGAGCAGATATGCAGGGGAAATAAGGAGCTGCATTTCCGGTTATCAGCCGTGTTATTCGCAGTGCGTATATATTTGATTTTCAGATAATTGAAGCAATTATTACTATTTAAACCTTATTAATGGGTATTTGTCAATAATAAACAGCTTCCGTGTCAATCAGCTAAAAATATAGATCCAGGCCAGCACCATGCCCCCGAAACTCTCTCGGAAAGGTTTTCCCGGGACTTTACAAACGCCGGATAATCTGCGAAATTGGATTTACTTTAACAAGCTCCGTGGAGCAAAAAATAACCCTAAGGATCTGCAAAGCGCCTTTCATATGCCGGAAGACATGACTGAGCACTGCAAAAACAGCAAAACCTCCGGTAGCAATCGCCCCATTGACGTTACCTGCGCAATTATAGAAAAAAACGGGCAGGTTCTGGCAGCCCAGCGCGGCCCCGGAATGACAATGCCCTTTAAATGGGAGTTTCCCGGAGGAAAAATCAATCCGGGAGAAACTGCAGAAGACTGTATTATCCGGGAAATCAAGGAGGAACTGGGCATTGAGATCCAAATAATGACAATGCTGCCCTCCTCAAGCTATTCTTACCCGGATCTTCATATCCGGCTTCATCCGTTTGTTTGCAGGATAACCAATGGCCGCATTCTGCCGGCAGAGCACCGGGCTGTTCAATGGACCTCCCATGACCAGCTGTTGACCCTGGAATGGGCGGAAGCAGATGTGGCTGTCGTCAAATCCTACCTGGATTATCGCATTGGAAAACAAGGGGCATAATGCGGATCAACACCAACAAAAATAGCTGCCTGAAAGAAACCGCCTCATGACATCAAAAAAGCCTGCTTTCGGCATTTATGATGCGCTTATCGACAAACATCTGCAGGATATTCTGCGGCAATACCCGGAACTGCGATCCGTGCTCGGAAAGCTGGATGCAGAAGAGCAGCCTGCACGGTATGCAGATTTTGTCGCAAAAGTTTTGGAACAGGTGCTGCAGGAGGAATCGGATCCGGAAAAGCGGCTTGCCCTGTGCAATTTGATTCTTGAGCAGCTTTCAAACGGACTTGACGCGGAAAAGAAAAAACTGGTCTCAGCCAAAAAACCCCTTCTCCTTGAAATTACCCCGCCGCATTACGGCACACCCGGCATGCCCCGGCCGCATACGCCTCTTTCGGAAAGCAGTCTTTTTACCGGATCGCCTTCAGATCCCCAGCTCGTGCACGAACTGGCCGCTGAAATGCGGTCTGCAGATGGCGTGGATATTCTGGTGTCTTTTATCAAGTGGTCCGGCCTGCGCCTGCTAAGACCGGCATTTGAAGATTTACGGGACCGCAATGTCCCTGTCCGCCTTATAACAACATCCTATATGGGGGCCTCGGATGCAACTGCAGTAGAATGGCTTGCGAGCCTGCCCAATGTCAAGGTGCGCGTATCCTATGATACAGAGCGCACCCGCCTCCACGCTAAGGCATATCATTTCAGGCGCGATTCTGGTTTTTCCAGCGCCTATATCGGCTCGGCCAACATGTCCCATGCCGCCATCACCAGCGGCCTGGAATGGAACCTGAAAGTGACCGCCCATGACATGGCCCACATCCTTGAAAAATTCACCGCCGAGTTTGAAACCTACTGGCACAGCCGGGAATTTGTTCCTTTTGACCCGGAAGATCCCGCCCCCTTGCGCAGCGCAATCAGCCGCGCGCGTCATGCGCAGCCTCAATCCGCAGTTTTTTTCGATCTCCGGCCCCATCCTTTCCAGGAACGCATTTTGGAGACCCTGGAAAGGGAACGAGAAATGCGGGGTCTTACCCGCAACCT
>CAZVFQ010000098.1:9429-11767 GCA_964626455.1 uncultured Desulfobacteraceae bacterium
GAAGCCCTGGAAGAAAAGCTTCTCTGCCCGTTTCACTACTTTGGCGTGGCTGATCCGGTCTCTCTTTCAGATGACCGGTTCTGGAAAAACGGCCAATACGATACACTCGAACTGGAAAAAGTTTACACCGGCAATCACATCAAAGCCCGCCAGCGCCTTGATGCCATCCTTTCTGCCTTATACCGTTATGAACCGGACATGGAAGGGATAAAAGGGAACGGCTTTTGCGTTTCCATCAGGCACGCCCAATTTATGGCGGAAATGTTTAACAACCACGGCCTTGCCTCCGCAGCCTATGTCTCCGGCAATGATCCCGGCCATTACGAACCTTTGTTAAACCAGCTGAAATCCGGGTATCTTAAGTTTTTGTTTACCGTGGACAAGCTCAGCGAAGGGGTGGATTTGCCGGATATCAACATTGTTTTGTTTCTGCGCCCTACCCGGAGCCTGACCGTATTCTTGCAGCAGCTCGGTCGGGGCCTGCGCCACAGCCCGGGCAAGGATTGCCTTACTGTGCTGGATTTTGTGGGCCAGGCACACCGCAAATACCGCATCGATACCAAGATAAAAGCACTTCTGCCAAAACATCGCTTTTCCATTGACCGGGAAGTGCAGCAGGATTTTCCCCACCTGCCGCCCGGCTGCGCCATACAGCTCGACCGCCTTTCCCGGCACCATGTTCTGGAAAATATCCGGGAAAATCTGAAAAACCTGGCTGTGCAGGTGCCGGAGCGCCTCCGTGCATTTTCCCATGAAACCGGCCAGGCCCTGACCTTTGGCAATTTTATCCGCCACCATGACTATGAGCCGGAGCGCCTGCTGATCCGGGAAACCTGGTCAGCCTGGAAGGCAAAAGCCAGGCTGACGGAATTTCCTTCTGACCCGGAGATAAAGCGCCTGAAAAATGCCCTGATTCGCCTTGCATTTACAAACGGCCCTGCTGAGATTGCCCGGCTGCAGGAAATTGTGGGGCTTTTGAAGACTCAGCAGGTGGATCGGGCACTATCGGTTGCGGGCAATGCAGCCATTATGATCCACTACCGGATATGGGCAGAAAGAGGAAACATCCTGGGCATGAACTCCCTGCGGGAATCCTTTGACAGACTTTCCCAAAATCCCACCATTCTTGCGGATATGGAAGAAATACTGACATGGGCTGAATCCGAAACACCGGTTGCCGGCATCCGGCCGGCTCTGCCTTTTGCCTGCCCACTGGAGCTGCATGCCCAATACGGATTCAAAGATATTTTGGCCGCCCTGGGCCAGGCCTCCCTTGAAACAGCCGGTCAAAGAGGTGTCGGCATCATTCATCTGCCGGATATAAAAGCCTACGGGGTCATGATCACCTTTCAGAAGACCGAGAAGGAATTTTCCCCCTCCACCATGTATGCTGATTTTCCGATCAGCCGGGAGCTGCTGCATTGGGAGTCCCAGTCCAATACCCGACAAAATACCAACACCGGCCAGAACCTTATCCATCATATCCAACGCGGATATACGATTTTAATCTTTGCCCGCAGCCATAAAAAGCAAAATAACTGTACGGTCCCGTTCACCTACCTTGGCCCCGCAGCCTGCCAGAGCTATCAGGGTGAACGTCCCATACAGATGGTCTGGAAACTTCAGCACCGAATGCCGGTGGAAATGTTCGAAGACAACCGGAAAGGCGGATAATAGAAAGAATGGGTAAAGGTTATGGCCTGGATCCCCGACCACCAGGGAAATGCAGAAAAAGTCGGGTCAAAGAATCCTGGTCGGCTCCGGCAAGCCAGATTTTATTCGCCGGGCTTTTCGCACCGGACCAGTCAACTGCCACAGCGTTGACAACTCGCAATCCTTATGTTTAACAAAGCTTCCGTAGCAAGTAGATGAAAATGGTTGGAGGGTAACTGGTTGCGTGTGCTGGCACTATTGGCTTAGCTTTGAGCTGGCAATACGATTCAGGCTGATACCGGATTCGGCAGCCTGAATAGCTAACTTTCGATGGACATGAGGCGGAATCCTAACCATAAACTTTCCACTATACCGTTTGCATGCTATTGGTTCAGGAATTTTTTCGTCATGCTCCCCCATATCGGATATAACCTCTGCCACCGTCTGCCGGATACCCTTTAAAGCTTTCTCAGGCGTATCCGCCAACCAGCTCAAACTCGGAAATTCAGCACATAATCCAATATATTCACTATCCTCTTCAGACCATGTAACCCTGTATGTATATTTATCATTTTTTTGTGCCATGATTGACCTCCAGTTTTTCAATAGCCAAAAGAACCTGTTTAACCTGATATGTTTTGGCCTTTCCTTTCGAGTTTTGAATATTTACTCGTGGATCACCCTC
>CAZVFQ010000099.1:0-11358 GCA_964626455.1 uncultured Desulfobacteraceae bacterium
CCTTTACGGAAGTCATCTCCATGGCCGGTGGTGTCCCAGGTCTGCAGAAACTCTCGTATCAGATCGTTCATAGTGCGCCGGGACCTGTCCATACGCATATCAAGGGGGTCTTTAGGCTCCTCAAAAGGATCCCATTTTTCATACCCTTTTTTAAGGATATGCTTCTGCCTGCGCAGAGACATCCCGTCAAAAATCGCTCTTTTCAGGTTCTCTTTTTGTTCGTTGCTCATTACCATTGCTATACCCCTCAAGATTCGTCTTCGGAATCGCCCCCGGCAATACCAAGATAATCCTCATTGTAATCTGTAAGCAGTGCCATTGAGACTGGTACCAGCATGTCGCTCATTTTCACGTGCCTTGATCCGATCGCCTGTACAAATTCTGCTGAAAGCTTCATTAACTGATCATGAAGCCTATCCATGTTAATCATTGTGTACTGTACACCTGACTGAAAACCGGTTTTGCCGCAGGTCCTCCCCCTGCCGCCGATAGCAAGAGGAGCACCGTAAACCCGGCAGGCCACAGGACGGCATTCATAAAGATCACAATAATTTGAATCGTTTAGAAGCGGGCAGCGAATCCGCTCTTTTGCAATCTCCTCGACCACGTCTTGTTCGCTGGCACCATCGCTTGTTTTTTTATAGGCCTCACGCTTTACCTTATATATTTTTCTATCCGCTTTATTGGCTTTCTCAAGTATATCCTCCCTTGCGGATCCGGTAAATTTTTTATTGAAATGGTAATTAAGATAAAGAGCCTCTATAAGGGTAAGATCAAAAAGCGCATAACAGCAGTCAGTACACCCCGGCTCACAGACGACTTCATCAGGATAAGCCTGGCGGACGCGCTTGAACGCCTCGTCAGCAGTGGCTGAAACAATTTCATATTTTTCATAAAAAGGTGTAAAATCAGGTACCATAAAAATTCCTCCGGTCACATATCCATGACGGTTTATTAATTAGATTTATTTGCCAATGCAGTAGCTGCTAAATATCCGGTCAAGAATATCATCAGAGACGTATCTGCCGGTAATTTCATCAACAGCTAAAAGAGCATCGCGCAAATCAATGGAGACAAGCTCCAGGGAATCACCCTGCTTAAGGCCCAAAGCCGCATCTGATACAGCGCAGGACAGCCGGTCAAGCTGAACTTTCTGGCGCCAGTTTGGCACAAATTCAGGTTGTGCGGCCGCAGCAGCCTGAGAAAGCGAATCTGCAAGAAGATCGATTAATTCGGGGACTCCTTCACCGTACAGTGCCGAAATTTGGGCAAAAGGCAATCCCTGCCATTGGGCCGGCCTCTCAAAACGCCTCTGGTGCTTCGGCAGATCGCACTTGTTAACCACAATTATCCCCCGACCCCGGGGCAATTCTTCGCAAAACTGCAAATCCTCGCTGGTAACGGGAGCACTGACATCAACAACATAAAGTATAAAATCAGCAGACTCTATATATTGGCGCGCTTTTTCAATCCCCAGGCCCTCAACAAAGCCAGGGTCACTCCTAAGACCCGCAGTATCAACAAGAACAACCGGCAGGCCTCTGGCAGTAAACGTGGCTTCAATACAGTCCCGAGTGGTCCCGGGAATATCAGTAACTATTGAGCGCTCCTTGTTAACAAGCCTGTTCATCAGGCTAGACTTTCCGACATTCGGACCGCCGGCAATAACAACATTCAGGCCGTCGCGAAGAAAACGACCAGCCTCGTAGGCAGAAAGAAGCTCCTGAACGGGTTTTTCCACATCTGCGTAAAGAGCATGGACAAGGATGTCAGTATTAATTTCATCATCAACCGAATCAGGAAAATCAACTGCTGCCTCAACAGTGGTCAACACGGAAATAATCGTTTCCCTGATGCTGGCAAGCATGGATGTAAGTCCGCCGGAAATCTGAGACACTGCCATGTCCACAGCAGCATCAGAGGTCGCTTTAATAAGGTCTGCAACGGCCTCTGCCTGGGTAAGATCGATTCTTCCGTTTGTAAAAGCTCTTCGGGTAAACTCTCCTGGCCGGGCAGGCCGAACCCCCCTTGTTATAAGCAGGTCAAGAATACTGTGAAGGACCTTTGGCCCGGCATGTGCTTGAATTTCAACAACATCTTCACGCGTATAAGACCTTGGAGCAGGCATAACAGCAAGAACTACTTCATCAATCATCCGCCCGGAATCCGGATCAACTATATGGCCGTAATAAAGACGCCATGGCGAAAATGATAGGTTTTTGCCTGCAGACTCAGAAGTCTGGCGGTTGTCCGGATCATAAGATCCGTGCATAAACACAGAGCCCGCTACAGAAAAAGCGTCCGGGCCTGACACCTTGATAATGCCGATCCCCCCGAAACCCTCGGGGGTTGCAATGGCGGCTATGGTTGAGCGGTCCATCGATTCCGGACTCATTGTTCTCCGGAGTTAGAATTTTTTGACTGTGATTTTTTTTTGGGCAGGATCAGAAGCTTGCGAAAATCTCCATTTCCGACACTCTGAGTCCGCACATCTCTGTTATCGCGCAAATTCAAATGAACAACACGCCGGTCCTGGGCGCTGATTCTGTTGATAACCATCGGTTTTCCGGTCTGCGCGGCCTTTTCCGCCAACTTGGCGGCAAGCGCTGTCAAATCCGCCCTTCGTTTCTCCAGGTACCCTTCAACATCGATTTCAATAGGAACCGAAGCACCAAATTGTTTATAAACTCCACGCTCCACCAGGTAATGGATCGCATCCAGTGTCTGCCCGCGTTTGCCAATCATCCGTGCGCTGTCACCACCGCTGATTTCAAATCGTATAACATCTTCCTGATTCTTTATATTGACTTTGGAATCAGGGGATATAAGGCCTACAACCCTGTCAATAAAACCATTGGTCCATTCAGCAGCTGTTTGCAGGCTTTGCGGGTCAAGTTTCCGAAAATCCGTAGAGGAAGATTCTTCAGACTCGATTTCTTTAGCTTCACTGACAGAAGATGGCCCGAATGCCTCGTCCACAAGAGCCGAAGCTGTCTTGTTTTCCCGCGGGGATTGGTTTTCGGCAGACTCAACGGTCTGTTCGCCACCATTTAAGGAAGCATTGGAGTCTTTGGGCATCAAAACACGGATAACCGCTTTTTTTGCGCCCACAAGCCCGAAAATACCACTGGAACCGTGTGATATAATATCATATCGCAGCTTCTCAGGCGCAACACCGAGTTCACTGCAGGCTTTTTCAATTGCCTTTTCAATACTTTTTTCTTCAAAATCCCTGTATTCCCTCATGAATAAAGGCCTCCCAAGTTATACTATTTTCCGGGTAACATAGTACTGCTGAGCAATGGAGAGGACATTGTTGGTCAACCAGTATAGCACCAGCCCGGCCGGGAAATTAATAAAAATCACAGTGAATATAAGCGGCATAAGCATCATGATTTTGGCCTGGGACGGGTCTCCGGGCGGAGGTGAAAGCTTCTGCTGCAAAAACATGGTCGCACCCATAATAACTGTGAGCACGGGAATGCCATAAGGCGGCGCCATAAACGGTATGGTTACGTCAAACCGAAAAAGCCTGTCCGGCGAGGAAAGATCATTTATCCAGAGCATAAAAGGTGCATGGCGCAGTTCAATAGACTCGTAGAGCATGCGGTAAAAAGCTATAAACACGGGTATTTGGACAACCATAGGCAAACATCCGCTCATGGGATTAACCTTGTATGTCTTATAGAGGCGCATGACCTCTTCGTTCATCCTCTTTTTATCATCTTTGTATTTTTTCCGTATGTCAGACATAAGGGGCTGGAGTTTTTTCATCTCAGCCATGGACCTGTAACTCTTATTGCCAAGGGGCCAAAAGATGATCTTAAAAAGGATGGTCAGCAGTATAATTGCAACACCGTAATTGGAAACAACGTTGTTATAGATCTTATTCATAAGCCACAGGCAGGGTTTTGCAATGATATCAAAAAAACCGAAATCTATGGCCTTTTCCAGGTCATGGCCAAATGCCTTTAAATCAGACATCCTCTTTGGGCCCATAAACAGCTCAAAGTCAAACTGCCGGCTTCCGCCGGGTTCTAATGCTTCTCCCGGATGCAGATAACTCACGCGAAGAAGATCCTTTTCCTGCTCATGGCTGAGACGAAGTTCGGTTTGAACCGGGTCCTCGGGCACCATGGCTGTCATGAAATATCGATCCTCAATGCCTGTCCACTGGATTTCACCGGGATAGACACTCTTGTCATCTATATCACTGACTTTTATTTCCTCAAGTTTGTTGTCAATAGAGGCAAAGGGACCCTGAAAGGCAAAGGTCCTGCCATCCGGAGGAGGATTTGTCATCTCCAGGAAAAGATCAGATGGAAGGCTCTTTTCCGACTGATTAATAATGTTTATGCTGAGCCCTATTTTATAGCTGTCAGGATAAAACCTGTAGCGCTTTTCAAGGATAAAGTCTTCTCCGGCTTTCCAGTAAAACGAAAGCGTCCTTTCTCTATCGGAAACTTCCATGCGATCTGAATCAAAATCGGTTGTAAATATAGCTTCTGATGCATCCGGCAGTCCGGAGCCTGCTAACCGGACAAGAGCGGTACCGTCTCGGTTTTCCTCGGGTACGAGCACCCTGAAAGACGCATCATCTCCGGGCCCCTCCTTATAATCCTTGAGAACGAAAAAGTTGACGGCAGCGCCCTTCTCCGAAATTTCGGCACGGAAAAGCTCGTTTTCAACCGTAATGGTATTAAATCTCTTAGCAGGTATTTCATGCTCGTCAAGTTGGGCGGAATCCTTGGCGCCGGACCCGGAAACTTGTTTATCACCAGCACGGGCAGGTTTTTCATTTGCGGACTCCTGCTGCCGGGTTTCAGACTGCCCGGGGGCCTCAGGCTGTTGATCGGGCCTTTCCGGTACAAAAAAAAGCTCCCAAAGTAAAAAGACCATAACCGTCAAAACTATGGCCAACAGCAAACGAAGATGTTCCATGTCAACTCCTGGTTAAAAACAAAATAGCCGAATAATATTAATCAATCCGCAAACCCTTCAGGCATACGGGCTGTTTGGTTCCGGTCAAAATCCAAGGGGGCAAAAAGGTCGCTTAAAGACTGCAGCAGGTCAAAATGGACGCGCCGGGGAATTTCACTTATACTCAAGGCAGCGGGAGGCTTATTTCCGAATCCGAAGCACCGTGGCTATGCTGCTGCTCACCGCTCGGATAAGCCTCCGGGACAGGATCAAACCCCCCGGGGTGAAAAGGATGACATTTCACCAGACGTCCGGCCGCCAGCCATACTCCCCGCACTGAACCAAACCGCCTTATGGACTCAAAGGCGTATTCGGAACATGATGGATAAAACCGGCATCTCGGTCCAATAACCGGTGAGAGCAGCGTCTGGTAAAGCTTTATAATAAACATAAGCAGATGTTTAATTGGAATGCCCTCCGATTTTTCCGAACAATTGCCTGAGCGCGACAAAAGACTGTCTGCTGGTTGCCTCGGCAGCAGCCTTTTTTGCAATCACGTTAACATCAACCCCGGTTCCGAGCAGATGGCGGTTTTGTCTGAAAAATTCCCGCACATGCCTTTTGATTCTATTGCGTACCACCGCATTGCCCGTCTTTCTGGTAACTGTAATGCCCAGTCTTGAAAAGCCCAGCGTATTGCACTGAAATGAGACAACAAAATAACGGTTGCCAATGCTGCTGCCCTGCCTGGATAAATAAAGAAACTCTCTGCGCTTAAGCAGTCTTTCTGTTTTCCTGATTCTATTGCCCGCCGGATGAATCAAACTGCAAGCCGCTTGCGGCCCTTGGCCCTTCTCCTTCTGATAATCCGCCTGCCCTGTTTGGTAGACATTCGTTTCAGAAAACCGTGCGTTCTTGCCCTTTTTATTCTGCTTGGCTGGTATGTTCGTTTCATTTTTCCACCTATTCATAATATTTAATATAACATAAAAGGATGAACCACCGGGTCCACAAATTTTCAAATATGAATCAAACGATTGTTAGACCAATATAACCATTTTTGTCAAGATTCAAATTTGATGGCTTCGTAAAAAGTCCAATATCGGCGTTGCGCTGCATCCCTGCGGAATTTCACGTACGATTAACTACGCTGCATTCCTCGGGATTTGCGCGCCTTGATCTTGAACTTTTTACTTTGCCATCTCAAAATTGACTTTTCACGACTGCATCAAATTTGATAGGCTTCGTAAAAAGGTTAACGAGCTTCGCTTATATTATATTGTTCCAGGTGGAAGGTTTCATCCGGATATATATATATCTGTCGTCCTGTCCTGTTTTCAAGCGAGGATATAAGACCGTTTTCCTCGCCGAGCAAAAGATCGGCGATAACCGGGTGAACCTTAAGATAAATCCGGCTGCTGTCGGGTTCCGCGCCCTGACGGCAAACCTCCCGGAAAATATTGTAGCAGATTGTTCTGCGCGAAAGAAGCATACCTTCCCCCTCGCAGTAAAAACAGGACTCACAGAGCATTCTGGGAAGAGGCTTGACCACTCTTTTCCGCGTCATCTGGATTAAGCCCATGTCAGACATGGGAAGAACATTGGTCTTGGCCTTGTCGCGACTAAGGGCCTCTTTTAACGTATTGTAGACTTTTTCCTGATCGGCACGGCTTTCCATATCAATAAAATCAATAATGATAATGCCCCCGAGATTGCGAAGCCTGATCTGATATGCAATTTCCTTGACGGCCTCGAGATTGGTCTTAAGCACGGTTTCTGCAAAATTCCTTTTGCCGACATATCTGCCGGTGTTAACATCAATGGCAACGAGGGCTTCGGTTATTTCAATCACGATATAGCCGCCGCACTTAAGCCATACCTTTTTTTTCAGCGCCCTTTGAATATCAATTTCCAGATTATAGGCATCGAAAATCGGCTCACCGCCTTTATATTGAAGAACTGAGTTTTTCAGCCTGGGCATGAACTTTTCAATAAAATTGCGCACAGTATTATAAACTGCCGGCGCGTCAATAATAACCCTGTCGGCTTCATGGGCAAGAAGATCGCGCACGCATCGAAGGGTCACGGTAAGCTCCTGATGCAAAAGCACGGGAGCGGCCGCTTCCTGGTAGCGCTGCTGGATATCATCCCACAGGTTATTGAGAAACCCCATTTCCCTGGATATCACCTCAGCACTTACCCCTTCGGCGGCGGTGCGCACAATATAACCATAAGGCCGCGTCTGCAGTGATTCCACGATTTCTCTTAGCCGGTTGCGCTCAGATTCATCGGTTATCCGGCGGGAGATACCTATGTGTTCAACAGTGGGCATAAGCACGAGAAATCGACCGGGAAGAGAAACATAAGTGGTCAGCCGCGCGCCTTTGCTTCCTATAGGGGAGCGGGCAACCTGGACCAGAATCTCCTGGCCCTCTTTTAACAGCTCTTCAATGCAGCGCCGATCCAATAATGGAACCCTTGAAGCTGCGGCTGCCACGGGGCCGTTTTCATCAGCCAGTCCGGCTTCCTCTTCTTCCGCGTATGCATTTTCATTTTTTATATACACCGCCTCAGCAGGAGAAGACCGGCCGTTTAGCACTTCGTCAACATAGATAAAAGCTGCCTGCTTTAATCCAACGTCCACGAAAGCTGCCTGCATACCTGGCAGTACTCTTTGTATACGGCCCTTGTATATATTGCCGGCGATATTGCTTTCATCCTGACGATCCACGTAGATTTCCACCAGAATGCCATTTTCAAGAAGGGCTACCCTGATCTCAGGCCCAAGAGCATTTATAATCAGTTCCTTATCCATGCAAGCCTCTCTGAGTCTCGAATTGATCCTCGTCAGCAGGTATTTCCTTCAGCTTCAGGATACGTGCCCGCAGAACGGTGTTTTCCGGGAGTTTAAAAATATTTTCAATCGCCAGATCAGGACGGATAAACGGTCCGGTCTGTGCGCCAAGCGTTATCCTCAGGCAATCAGGGCTCACAAAGTCTATTCCCTGGACAGCGGATTTGAGATCAATACGTTTTTCCTTGCCCTTGCCGCTTCTGACTGTAACCTCAAAGGACAACGAATGAAAAAAAACCTGAAATGCCTCTTGGTCAAAAAACTCGCCCTTGGGCAGATCAACCTTGTAGACAACCTGCTTTTGCCGTTCCGGCCCCTGTTTTTGCGGAACCTGCAGACAGCGGGTAACTGTCAACCCATCGGGAAGCATGCGGTTAAGGACCTCTTTAATATCAACACAGCTTGTTTTATCTGCAATACTCATAAAAAAAGACTCGCAAAGGCTCTCAGTTCCAACAGGAAGAGCATCACTGAAAGCAATTCTTGGCTTCGGATTATATCCACGTGAATAAACAAGGCAAATTCCGGCTCTTCGAAGCGCTCTTACCAGGATATTTGACAGTTCCAGATGGCCGAGATACCGTGCGCGGTTCAGTTTGGTGTAAACAACCTTTATCCTGCGGACAGAATCCGAAGAAAAAGACTTGTCAATTCCGGAGCCGGCAAAGACTTCATTTTCGGCCTGAAGTTGTTTTTCATTTTCACAAGCGATTTGCGGCCTGAAATCCTTAAAATCGCATACCCCGCAACCCTGGCACTCCCCGTTCCGGCAGTCAGGCGTAGGCTCGGCCTGAAGGGCCTTTTCATATTCCTGTTTCAAAAAATCCACAGACAGGCCGATATCAATGTGATCCCATGGAAGAACGGCGTCAAGTCGAAGAGGGCCGAGATAAAAATCCGGATCAATTCCAGCACTTAAAAAAGCATCCGACCATGCTGTGCTGTCAAAGGAATCGGTCCAGCCGTCAAAGCGGCATCCTTTTCGCCAGGCCTCCTCGAGCACAGGGGCCAGTTTCCTGTCGCCCCTTGCAAAAACACCTTCCAAATAACTAAGTTCAGGTTTTTGCCACTTGAAGTCTACATTGCTAAATGACAGGCGCGAACGCAGCATTTCGATTCTATCCCTGGCAGCCTCCCGGCCCAATTGTCCGGCCCACTGAAAAGGCACATGGGACTTTGGAATAAAAGCGGCCACACTCACATTGATTCTGCCCCCCCTCTTGCCCGCAGGGCTGGTCTTTCGCAGTCTTCGCACCAGGTTTGCGATTTCTTTAACATCAAAGTCGGTTTCAGTAGGAAGACCTATCATGAAATAAAGCTTCATCAGCTGCCAGCCCAGAGCGAATGCTGTTTTCATGGTTTCCGCGATTTCCGTCTCGGTAAGATTCTTGTTTATTACTGATCTTAAACGATCGGTGCCGGCTTCAGGTGCTATGGTAAAACCGGTTTTACGGACACTCCGGATAGTTTCCATCATTTCCGGGCTAAGGGTCCCCGCCCTGAAAGACGGAATTGAGAGGGCCAGATGCTGTTTGCCATGCCGTATTAAAAGCTCTCTCATCAATGCGGGCAGGCAGCTGTAATCTCCTGTGCTAAGGGAAAGCAGGGACAAGTCCTCGTATCCTGTTTTACCAAGGCTTTTTTCTGCAAGCCCGACAAGAGTTGGAAAAGATCTTTCGCGTACCGGTCTGTAAATCATGCCCGCCTGGCAGAAACGACACCCCCGGGTGCATCCCCTTGCTATTTCCAGTCGAAGACGATCATGAACCGGCCGGCCAAATGGCACCACCGGCGCATCCGGGAAAGGTGCGGTATCCAGATCGGTGACCGCAGCCCTTCGAACCCGTTTATATCCGGCCATCAAAGGAGTTAGCAACTGGCGGCCGGCACCATCCCATGCTGCGGAAAAAAAAGACGGCACATATACCCCTCTGATTCCGGACCATGTTTTAAGAAGGTCGGTTTTATCCCGCCCGCCGCCTTCTTTCCAGCCCATCCAGGCTTCTGCCATTTCAATAATTACGGGTTCTCCGTCGCCTATCACCATGGCGTCAAAAAAAAGAGCCACGGGTTCAGGGTTAACAGTACAGGGACCGCCCGCGATAACCAAGGGATGCGATTCATCCCTGTCTTTTGAATAAAAGGGTATGCCTGCAAGATAAAGCATATTTAGCACATTGGTATAATTAAGCTCGTAGAGCAGGCTGAAGCCCAGAATATCAAAGGAGGAAACCTCCCTTCGGGTTTCAAGGGAAAACAGCTTTATGCCTGAGGCATTAAGGTGCGCAGCCATATCATTGCCGGGTGCAAAAACCCGCTCCACGGCTATATCTGGCCGGGCGTTTAGCATGTGATAAAGTATCTGCATGCCGAAATGAGACATGCCGATCTCGTAGGTATCAGGAAAAGCCAGGGCCATGCGCAGGCGTACATCAGGGCCTGTTTTTATTTTAGAATTGACTTCTCCGCCTGTATACCTGCTTGGTTTTCCAACCAAAGGTAAAATATGATCAAGTTGGTCCATAAGAAAATGCACGCGCTATTTCATGCTGGCCTGGACGAATTCCAGGGTCTTGCGCACATCATCGCAAAAAAGGCCGTCAAGGGCTTCCTGCCAGTTCTCCTGCTCGACTTTCCGTTTAATCCTTTCCACGGTATCGGCCCGAAGCAGCTCCTTCATTCGCATAAAAGGGCGGTTCGGGGTATCTATCCACAAAGAGATTACCTGTCTGGCCCGGTCAATCAGCATGTCTTCGTCGACAACCTCGTCGACAAGGCCAAGTTCCTTTGCCCGGTAAACATCGACCATGTCTCCGAAAAACATCACATCCCTGAACCTTTGATTGCCGTCAAAACCGAAACGCATGACCTCGTGCTGGGCTATATTTAAAGGCAGGCCGATTTTTACCTCCGACATCCCTATCTTGATTTTGGGATGCTCCTTTACGATTCTGTAATCAGCAGCCATGGCATAAATAAGGCCTCCGGCCACGGCATGTCCGTTTATAGCCGCCACCACGGGTTTGCGGCAGGCAAACAGGCTGGTAAGTACTTTCTGCTCGAGTTCGAAGAATTCGAGCGCCTCGTTTTTTTCCGAAAAGCCGAGAAAAACCGAAAGGTCAAAACCGCTTGAAAAAAACCGGCCTTCACCTGTAAGAATAATGCCCTTGGGTGCCGGGTTTTGGTCGGCCTGCCTGGCTATTTCTCCAAGCCGTTCAAGAATCTGCCTGTTAAAAGCGTTTGTATTACCGTTTTTCAACTTTACAATCAGAATATCCTCATCAAGGGATTCTTCAATCATTTTTCTCTCTTCCTTAAACCATAAAATTATTATTTCAGGCTCCGCATGTTTCGGTGTAAATGAAAATCCTGCCATACTTTTTGATGCAAGCCTGCACAAGGGGCATTGACACAATGATATCATTTTATTATATACGACCAGAATTTTTTATCAATACATGAAATTTGACGGTTTTGTAAAAAGCCTTCTATACTGTCAGCGCGTTATTTTTACAGGAAGGAAGTTAATTTTGATGCTCTCGTAAAAAGTCTGATTTTAGATGGCGCCGGAAAAAGTTCAAGAT
>CAZVFQ010000100.1:0-11065 GCA_964626455.1 uncultured Desulfobacteraceae bacterium
GGCTGTATCAGGAGAATAGCTGACAGCATCAATTATACCTTTATCAAGCGCGCTATACATCTCCCCCGCACCTATAAAAGTGGGAGATGCTCCAATTGCCTTCATGGCTATCTGGCGAGGCTCACTTATGGCTCTGATTTTTACCCCCTTGAGATCATCGAGGTTCCGGATGGGTTTTTTTGAGAAAATCCAGTATTCATCATAATACACGGGGCTTATAGGAACCATGTTGTTCTTTTCCGCCTCCCATGTATAAAATTCGGGAAGTTTCTCCAGGAACAACTCCCATTTTTCCATGTATTCCACCGGATCGGACTCAGGGGTCAGAAGCGCGGCAGCGTGAGCAACGCGGGGCATCTCCATATAACCCGGATGATACGAAGACGTTACCCAACCGACATCTGCCATGCCTCCCTCTACAGCCTCTGCCATTTCTTTAAAACTTGCCAGGGAACCGCCCCAGTAAACGTCTATTTTAACCCGTCCATTGGTTCGTTCTTCAATTTCTTTTTCCCACCACTCAAAATGCCCGGGTTCAAACCCTTTTTTGGGAGAAGGATGGGACCAGCGGAGAGTTATGGTATCGTCAGCAAAAACCGGAGTTGCTGTAAATGCCAGTCCAATGGCAAAAATAAAAGCAAAAATAATCGTAAAAGCCTGTAGTTTTTTCATATTCATTTTCCCCTCCATATAAAATTTAGCTTGCAATTATGCTTGAAGTAATGTCTGCCAATACGGCTTGACTCAATTTTGCCTCTCTGTAATCCCGCGTTTTTAAAGACAGCCTCGGAGACATTTTATTAATTAAATATCACCTCCCCCCCTCCTGTTGGTTTTAAAAACCGGCAAATTCTTCTCTTTTATCTTTTCAATATAACAATGCCGCTATTGGGACCCGCACCCATTGCATGGGCAAAACCGGCTTTTGCATCCGGAACCTGTCTGGGGCCTGCTTCGCCGCGCACCTGGTAATATATCTCAATAACCTGTGCAAGTGCGGTAGCGCCCAATGGATGACCCCGCGACATTAGGCCTCCGTCTGTGTTCACTGGAAGCTTTCCATTCAAATCAAAATACCCATCCCTCAGCAGACCAGGAGCTTCACCTTTGCCGCAGAATCCCAGCTTTTCCAGGTCCCACAGCTCACCCGGAGACATTGTGTCATAGGCCTGGACAACGTCCATATCCCCGGGGCCGAGTCCGGAAACCTCCCATGCCTGTTCGGCTGAATATTCGACAGTGTCCTGCGTTTCGATTTTAACGCTGCCGCCGCCATAGGTATGTCCATAAGTACCGCTTGTAAGTATGGCTGCAGCCACGCTTACAATTTTAGATTTTGATTTGAGCTTGTCCTTGCTGCACAGGATTACTGCTGAACCGCCGTCCGCAAGAGGACAGGCATGAAGCAGCCGAAGGGGTTTTGCTACTATTCTTGAAGCAAGAACTTCCTCAAGCGTTACAGGCTTCTGAAACCGGGCGTTTGGATTTAAAGACCCGTTTTTCCTGTTCTTGACGGAAACCCTTGCAAAATCCTCCTCTGTGGCCCCGGTTTCTTCCATATACCGCACCGCACCCATTGCATAGCTTGCGGGCTGAACATTAAATCCCATATACCGCTGCCATTCGGGCCATGATGTGCTCTGGATAAATCCTCTTGGCATCTTCTCAAAACCCGCGGCAAGTACGATATCGTAAAGGCCTGCTGAAACCATCTGCCATGCCAGGCGAAACGCTGAAATACCGCTGGAACAAGCATTTTCCACATTAACAATGGGTATTCCCGTCATGCCGATTTTTTCAATTGTCTGATGCCCGGAAGCGGTTCCGCAGTAAACACTCCCGCAAAAGGCGGCCTCGATCTCCTTCCAGGACATTTGGGCATTGTCGAGAGCATTTATAATTGCCTCGCTGCCCAGGTCATAAAAATCTTTAACCGGGCGTTCGGCATTCTTTCCGTCATAACTGTTAAACCGGGTCAATCCAACGCCTGCAACTGCGACTTCCCGTCCTTGTTTCATTGCCGTACCTCCCTTTATCAAGCAGCGGGCCTGAATTTATACGTAATAACTTCGTTGCCTGCTTCATCTTCATGCAGCTTGTCGATCACCATCTCCACATCCATTCCCACGCAGACATCATCTGTTTGACAATCTGTAAACAGGGTTTCGATTCTTATTCCCTCGGGTAATTCCACATATCCCATTGCATACGGGACTTCTCCTTTATAATAAACCGGAGGGCGCTGCATGACGCAGGTACAGCTGTATACTTTTCCGCGGGTACTGAACTCTGTTTCCTCCAGATTTTTGGATTGACAGTAAGTGCAAATACCGTTGTCCTTTTTCGGAAAAAAAAGCTCCCCGCAGTCCTTGCACTTGCTGCCGATCAGCCGTGGGCCGTCTTTTGTGTCCCGCCACAAGCCTTCTTTTACGGGAATCTGTTTGCTGCTTCCCATTTTTATGCTCCTTCTAGCTTACCATTGAAAATCCACCGCTGACACTCAAGCACTGGCCGGTAATAAACTGGCTTTTAGGTGATGCCAGAAATGCAACCGCATAGGCTGCATCATAAGGCCGCCCGATGCGCTTTAACCCCCTGCCAATGGGATATACTTTCAAAATTTTATTTAGTCTTTCATCAGTCTCGGGCGTGGCGTCAGGGTCCAGAATCGGTTTTGTACCTTCATGGGCAGTGGCGCCAATGGCCACGCAGTTGGCATTAATTGCGTTTCTTCCGTTTTCGCGGGCAATGGCCTTTGTAAAACCAAGAATTCCTGCTTTTGCACCAGAATATACCGCCAGGTTCGCTTCCCCAATCCTGCCGGCCTCGGAGATAATACTGATAATTTTACCGCTCTTGCGCTCGACCATCGAATCGATAACAGCATGGACACAATTTAAACAGCCATACAGATTCAAATTTATCTGCTTTTTCCAGGCCTCCGGATCAGATCCTGCAAAATAACTCCTTGCAACCTCTCCTGAGCGAACCTCATGGGGAACACCCGCATTGTTTACAAGTATGTCAACGTGCCCGAATTTTTCCACAACCTTGGCCATCACCTTTTTTACTTCTTCCAGGTCTGTAATATCGGCAACTGCATTCATGGCTTTTCCGCCGGCATTGGTTATTTCCTTAACAACTGCGTCAGCCCGCTCATCGAAAAGGTCGTTGACCGCCACTTTGGCCCCTTCGTGCGCCAGCACCTGCGCAATCCCCTTGCCCACTCCCTGACCGGCGCCTGTAATAAATGCAACCTTGCCCTTTAATTCCAGATCCATGATTAACTCCTTTCATGTTTTAAATAAAAGCTGACATTCCCAGAATTTCTCTTCCTATGATCAGTTTCTGAATTTCAGTGGTTCCGTCAGGGATGGTATATACTCGCGCATCCCTGAAATATCTCTCCACCGGAAATTCTTCTGCAAGCCCGTATGCTCCGTGAATTTGAATCGCCTTTGAAGTTATACGTACACCGGCTTCTGTTGCATATGCTTTTGCCATTGAGGCCTCCTTCATCGGCAGTTCCCCCTTATCCAGCAAAAAAAAGGCCCGATACACCAAAAGTCTTGCAGCATCAACTTCCATTGCCATATCAGCCAGCATTTCCTGTATGAGCTGAAATTTACCGATGGGCTTTCCGAATTGATGCCTGCCTTTTGCATAACGAATTGCCGCATCTATGGCAGCCTGGGAAATGCCTACGGATGCAATTGCTGCATTACATCTGGCAAAAATAAGCCCCCGAACTGTCCTTTTAAAACCTTCTCCTGCGGAGTTAAGCATATTTTCTTTCGGAACCCGGCAATTGTTAAACACCAATTCCGCTGTAGGAAATGCCTTTACCCCCACCTTTTTTATTTCCCGGGACTCAAAGGGGGAGACCTCTTTTTCCACCAGGAAATGGCAGATTCCATCCCGCCCTTTGGAGGGATCGGTGGTTGCAACAACAACCACATAATCAGCAATTGTGCCGTTGGATATCCACATTTTCGTGCCATTTATTATGTAATCATCACCATCGGCAACTGCCTCGGTGGATATTGATCCGGCATTGGAACCGACATCAGGCTCCGTAATAGCAGTACATGAAATTTTATCGCCTTTCAGCAGTCCCGGTAAAAGCCTGTCGCGCAGCTCTTTGTTTTTAGTCTGTGATATGCCGTGGGTGCTCGATGAGGTAATTCCCACCATACCGCCCATCCCGGCCCATGTTCTTCTTAATTCCTCATGGATTATCGCCCAGTCTATATGGCTCATTCCCGGCCCTCCCAGGCTTTCGGGAACAAGGGTGGCGACATAGCCGAAAGGTTCCAGCTCGTGGAGAAATTTATGTGCTTCTTCTTTGGTAAGAGGGCCCTGGCGGTCTCTTTCATCAACAATCGGTTCAATCTTATCCTTCAGATATTCCCTTACACTGGTTCGGAGCATTTTCTGTTCTTTGGTAAATTCAAAATCCATCTGCACTTCCTCCTTTGGCATAAGTTTTCAGACTCTGCGCGCTCTATCCTTCCAATACGGTTCTTTAAGAGTTTTTCTGCTGATTTTCCCAACCGTTGTTTTTGGTATTTCATCTATAAAATCAACAGATTTCGGCTTTTTATACCCCGCCAGATATTTTCGGCAAAATTCTATGATCTCTTCAGCGGCGACATCCGCCCCTTTTCGCAAGGAAATTACAGCTTTTACAGCCTCGCCCCACAGTTCGTCAGGAACCCCGAACACAGCGGCTTCCAGCACAGCCGGATGTTTATACAAAACATCTTCAACTTCCTTGGGATAAACATTAAATCCCCCGCTGATGATCATGTCTTCTTTTCTGTCAACAAGGTAGATGTAGTCTTCTTCATCCCGATAGCCCATATCCCTGGTATGCATCCATCCATACCTGAACGCTTCTTCTGTGGCCGTGGGATTTTTCCAGTATCCCAGCATATTCTGGTTTGACTTGATAACAATTTCTCCAATTTCTCCTGCCGGAAGCAGATTTCCGTCTTCGTCCATTATTCCGACCCGGGCTCCAAAAGACTCTCTTCCAATTGAATAAAGTCTGCGCAGTTTTTTTTCGGCGGAATCGTCTATGTCATGATCCTTTTTTGAAAGCACCGTTATAGGCATTGTTCCCTCGGTAAGCCCGTATCCCTGGATAAAAACATTTCCAAACACGGAAATGGCCTTTTTGAGAATATCCGGAGAAATCGGCGAGGCCCCGTATCTTATTGTTTTCAAACTGCTTAAATCATAATCGTTTATGCCCGGATGGTTCAGCAGCATGACAATCATTGTGGGAACAAGATAAAGGGTTGTAATTCTTTCCTTTTGAACCAGCTCGAGAAGCTCGCCAGGATCGAAACGGGAGAGAATATATACGCTTGCGCCGCAAATAATATGGGGCAGAATCATTGAACCGCTGGCATGGGTAACCGGGCCTGTCAGGGCGATAGAGTCGCCTTCATCAATGGCAAATGCGGAAGTAAGAGTGTTGAAAAGCGCGGTTTCATTGCAGCGATGATCATGAATGACTCCTTTTGGCTTTCCCGTGGTACCGGAAGTATACCTGAGACTGTTGATATCGTCGTCTTTGATTTCAACCGATGGCTCCTTCGCAGATGCTGAAGCAAGCAATTTTTCATATTCATAACTGTTTTGGTCTGCTTTGCCCGTTACCATTATAATAATTTCCAGGTGCTTTAGCCCGGGCAGTTCCGGCTTTATGTCGCCGGCAAATTCCTGTCCCATCAAAATCGCTTTTGCCTCGGAATTCTGCAGGATGTAGGCATGCTCCTGGGCGGAGTTGCGCGCATTTAAAGGCACCATAACAAGCCCGGCGCATTGAACACCGAAAAAACACTCCACGCTCTGATGACAGTTATGAAGAAGCACCCCTACCCTGTCACCCTTTTTTAAGCCAAGGCTAAGAAGTGCATTTGAAACCCTGTATACCCTTTCCACCAGATCTTTTGTGCTAAGCCGGGTCTGGCCGTGTATTACTGTGGTATTATTCGGATAATAAAGTGCGGCTTTGGCAACATAGTCCCGGACATTCATATAATGCCTCCATATTCTTGAATGAGTCAGTCATGACTAAATAATGTTGTTTTCCCTTAATCTGCCGATTTCTTCCAGGGAATAGCCTTGTTTTCTTAAAAACTCCTCTGTGTGCTCTCCAAGGCGGGGGGGATTATTTCTCACACCAGGGCGGCTGCCTGAAAATTTTCCAGGGTAATTCGTAGCTGCAAACTTTTGGCCGGAAGGCATTAAAAACTCATGAAGCATTTCTCTGGATTTTATATGGGCATCAGTTACCACCTGATCCAGTTCATTTACCGCGGAAACCGGGACATCAGCGGCAGAAAGGATATTTATAAGTTCTTTTCGTGTTTTCTGTGAAAACTTTTCCTGGAGCTGCCCGGCCAGCTGGTTTCTTTTCTCACGTCTTTGTGTGCCGGAAATTTCGCACAATTGCTCAAGACCGAGTGCTTTGCACAATCTATCCCAAAACCAGTCTTCATGAGCGATTCCAAGTGCTATCCATTTGTCATCAGCGGTTTTAAACATTCCGTAGCCGGCATCATATTTCCTTTCAAACTTACCGGTCTCAAAATAATTGCCCAGCTGGGTGCTCAGTAAAGAAATAAGGCCATCGGTCATGGAAATATCTATATACTGGCCTTTGCCGGTTTTGTCCCTGTAGAGTAAGGCTGAAAGTATTGATAACGCCGAAAACATGCCGGAGGTGATATCCCCTATCGCCAGGCCCGGCTGAATGTAGTTGCCGCGGGAATCCTTAAAGCTATTGAGCAGACCGCTCAATGCCTGATAATTCAAATCGTGTCCCGGCAGATTACGATAAGGACCGTCCTGGCCGTATCCGGTAATGGAGCAGTATATAATGCACGGATTGAATTCAGACAATGTATTGTAATCAATGCCGAGCCTGTTAACTACGCCGGGCCGGAATCCTTCCATAAAGACATCAAAATCCTTTGACAGATCACAGAGAATTTTCCTGCCTTCAGGCTCCTTTAGATTAAGCGTGATGCTTTTTTTGTTGCAGTTAATACTGTTGAAAAATCCGGGAAGATTTCTTGCGGCATCTCCGGTGCCCGGCATTTCAAGCTTTACCACTTCAGCGCCGAGCTGTGCCAAAAGCATTCCGCAGTATGGGCCGGGGTATTGGAGTGCGCCCTCGATTACTCTTAGGCCGGAAAGAGGCTGTTGCATTTAAACACCTGCGCCTGATAGTTATTGTCAAAAAATCATTTTATCCGCATAAGACCCGACTTATTATCATCGGGTTTAATCAGATTCGGGGCTGACCTTTGAAGCCTTTCAAAAAGATCTTCTGCGGCAAAAAGGAGATGTTTTTCCATCAGTTCCCTTACTTTTAAAGCATCCCGCTTTTCAATCGCATTTAAAATTTCTTCGTGACCGGCGGTTCTCTGGATAATTTCCCGGGGTATCGACAACTTGACAAACCAGTATTTTACAAATTGCACATTGTCCCGGATCGTGTTTATTAATTTCTTGTTTCCGCAGGAAGCAATAATGGTTCTATGGAAATCCCAATTGTAATTTTCCCATGCTTGAATTTCCTGAGGGTCCAGCTTTTTTGATTTTTCCAGCAGCCGGCAAAGCTCTTCTATCTGTCCCGAGGCAAGTCTGGGCGTGGCAAGATAAGCCGCCGAGCTTTCCAGGATGGCTTCAAGCTCGAGGGTATCAATCATTTGTTTATAGGACATCTCTGAGACAAAAGTTCCCTTATGCTCCCGAATGGTGACAAGCCCCTTGACGGCAAGCTCTTTTAACACATCGCGGACAAGGGTTCGGCTGACATTCATTTCATCGGCGAGTTCGGATTCGACCAGCTGCTCTCGCGGCCAATAGTATCCGGAGTAAATCCGATTTCTTATTGTGGAAAAAATTTCCTCTTTTTTCTCTGACATGCATGCTTTCCTGGTTAATTTATAACATTGTCCGAGTTCAGTGACAGGGTTCAAATATGGATACGATCATGTTTTAAACTTTGTATACAATTTTGCGCATAACCTTGTCAAGCATTTAATTAAATTCCTGGCTAAATTTTCTTTTAAAACAAAATCAAAGCATTACAGTCGTGCTGTACATACGGGCGGGATTCACAGAAGCCGGCATACTCCGGTTGTTTATCAAATCATGACGGCTTCGTAAAAAGTCCAATATCTGCGTTGCGCTTCATCCCTCGAAATTTCACGTACGATAAGTACGCTGCATTCCTCGTGATTTTGCGCGCCTTGATCTTGAACTTTTTACTTTGCCGCCGAAAATTGCTTTTTACGGGTCCAGCAATCATCGGCAATAAGACATTTCATCGAATGTCTTGCATTAAGACCTTTGCGGAGCTCCGGTTAGGATTTGAAGAATTCAAATTTGCTTTCTGTAATTTATTCATTAAATTGACCACTGAATCCATTATATGTTCTTCCATTAATTCCCTTGCCAGGGCTGCATTCTTATCCTCCATCGCTTTTACTATTTTTCTATGCCCCTTATTGCGCTTATCCAGTTCTTCGGGAGCCACCGCCAGTTTGATAAACCAATATTTAAGGAATCTGGAATTATCCCTGATAATGTCTATTAATTTACTATTCCCGCAGCTTGTAATTATTCGCCTGTGAAATTTTCTGTTTAAAGGAGACCAGGCCTGGGATTCTTTTATTGTTTCCGCCTCCTCCAATAAAAGCCGCAATTCCCTTATTTGCTCGCCACCCATTTGATGTGTGGCCAGGTATGCTGCAGAGCCCTCCAGAATTGCCTCGAGCTGGACCAGCTCCTTTACCTTCTGAGATGAGAGTTCGGCTACAAAGGCTCCCTTATAAGGAACAATAAAAACAAGATCCTTTGACGCCAGCTCTCTTAGAACTTCCCGGATTATGGTCCTGCTCACATTCATTTCTTTGGCAAGATCGGTTTCTATCAGTTTCTCGCGGGGCCAGTAATAACCGGAATAAATCCGATCCCTTATTGTAAAAAACAAATTTTCTTTTTTCTGCTGGGTTAATTTTTTTTCCATTTTCCGTCTTCGCCGAAAGAGTCTTATAAGTTTTAAAATATAGATGTTATCGCGTCTTTTGCATTTCGCCCGATAACAATGGATTAAGCTATGTAAAAAGCACACATGGAAATAGTTTGTCAAGCCCTGAAGGCTTTGCTGACCCTGGCTTCGATAGCCTATTTGCCTTCACCTGCTGAACTAAAAGATAAAATCAGACGGAAACCGGCTTTTCTTCTATCTCTACTTCAAAGTTTTCCAAAAAACGGCTGACCATCATGTAAAAACCTATAGTCAATGTCAGCTCTGCTAATTCGCGATGAGACATTATCTGTTCCAGGGCTCTGAATGTGGACTCTCCTGCCTTGACATTTAATACGACAGAGTCGGTATAGCGCAGGACTTTTTTTTCAATATCTGTGAATACCGGCGAGTCAGGACCATCCCTGAGCGCCTCTATCTTTTCTTCGGCAAGTCCTTCTCTGCGTGCAATCCGCTCGTGCTGATATACTTCATAAGAAGCACGGCATAAAATTCCGACTCTGATTATGGCCAGTTCTCGCAGGAGCGTATCAAGCTTGTTCTCTCTTAAAAGGGCGGAACCCAATTTAAGGAATCCGGCAGCTGCAGGTCCTGCATGAGCAAGCATCCTGTATATATTCAAAGCCGGTCTGGATTCAACAGCTTTGCGGATCTCCTCATCCGCCTCTGACAAATCAAAATATGGAATACGCGACATAAAAACCTCCAAAGGATAAAAAAATTAATCAATACCCGATCCATTACTTACGGGCTATCCCCACGCCCAGGCCTCCGTCCACGAAAATCGACTGTCCATTAATATAAGACGATTCGTTAGATGCAAGAAAAATTGAGGGATAAGCAACCTCCCAGCCCGTACCCTGGCGGCCGAAAGGCACGACCACAGCCCGATCCGAGCGTCTTGCGCTTGCCCTTCTGCCAAGAGGAGTATCAATTAAGCCCGGGGCAACAACGTTGCAGCGAATACCTCGTGGCTGACCGGTGAGCGCAACATTTCTGGCAAGAGCGGTCTGGGCTGCCTTTGAACACTCATAAGCCGGATTTCTGCCGGTTGGGCGCTGGCTTGCCAGGGAGGAAATCAAGACGATGGAGCCTCCTGTTTCCATTAGCGGCAAGGCCTCCTGACAAATAAACGCATGGCTTCTTATATTTACGGCAAACTCCAGATCCCATTGATCAGTGGTTACCTGATCCAGTGGCATGCCATGACTGATCCCGACATTAAGGATAAGACAGTCAAGTTTTCCCAGAATCTTTTTCGCTTCACCCACCATGTATTTAATGTCACCCGGATTTGCAACGTCGGCTGTTACAGGCTCTGCAAAACCACCTTCCGCCTTTATCATATCAGCAGTTTCTCCGGCACTGTCCCTGTTTATATCCGCGCATACGACTTTCGCCCCCTCGCGCGCCGCTAGTACGGAGATGGCACGCCCGTTTCCCGGTGGCGGATCAGCATCTTCAGAAGCTCGCTGGCCTGCTCCTACGACCAGCACGTGCCTGTTCTTCATTCGCCCCCGGCCTGGTGCATTTCCGATTGCTTCGTCAAACATTTGAATTTCCGGATTGATCACGCGTTCTGGTATGTTCAATTTTTCACCTCCGTGCGTTTTAAAGGTTATTTTGAGGATGCTTAATTGTATACAAAAATGTATAATATTTTGTCAAGTATTTTCAGCAGACTTCAACAGACTTAAGTTGACCTGAAAGTGCTTGTCTGCTAATTAACATCAAAGCCAATATTGATGGCACCGTAAAAAGTCCAATATCTGCGTTACGCACAATTTTTCAGAATTTCACGTACGGCTAAGTACGCTGCATTCTTCAAAATTGCGCAAGCCTTGATCTTGAACTTTTTCCGGCGCCATCTAAAATCAGACTTTTTACGAGAGCATCAATATTAAGGCACAAAACTTGGGATATGAAAGGTGAGAAAGCCATGCCGATATACGAATTCAAATGCGCGGACTGCGGAAATATACAGGAAATCCT
>CAZVFQ010000101.1:0-11060 GCA_964626455.1 uncultured Desulfobacteraceae bacterium
GTCCGTTAACAGGACCGTGGTTATGGGTTTTGCGGTTAGAACAAATTAGCCGTGGTCCTGTTTTGGCGTTTATTGACAAAAAAGAACGCTTGGCATACAATAATTATTAAACAAATAAAAAGTCGATAAACGAGGTTGATAAATGGAGCCTGATAAAATATATAATGAAATAAATCAACTGCCTCCGGAAGCACAACAGGAGGTTGCAGATTTTATCTCTTTTTTAAAAACCCGATATCAAAAACAACAACAAAAGCCGCCTTTGCAAAATGACATTATCAGAGATCCTTTTATTGGTATTTGGAAAGACCGCGAGGACATGAAAGACGGCAAATGGCTTCGGAAAGTCCGCGCATCGGAATGGGGCGTGTCTGACTGATATGATGCTTATAGACACAGACATTCTCATTAAATCAACGGGATTTCAGATTCATTGAATCCTTGAATCTGCTTAATTATCCGGAAGTTTGATTTCAAATCGCATTTCGCCCAAACACCAATGGCTTTATGCGCATTGCCCAGGACCGCATCGCATCATAGTGATGGAGATCTCCAATGGTCGATTACCGGCAAAAAAAGCTGGAGACCTCAGTCCTTGGCCGGAGACGTTGTCCCAAAACCGTATTGGCGATGTCATTTTGTAACGCAGCACTGGTAAACTGGACGATTAAGACGATTAAAACAGCTTTGTACCGCTGATGAAAGAACCGGGTCAAAGGCCGGGCCTGGTATGACTTTGCCTTTCTCATGCACCCAAATATGCCGCTTCTGCTTGCCCACCTTGAATCCGGGCTTTGGCAGCGGCGCGTTTATACCGATAATGCCCCGCTTACTCCCAAAGAATGGCCGGTATGATATACCGCCGCATCGAATCCATTGATTTTGAAGCGGCCGAGCCGGAAGTTGCCGTCTTTATACCCGATCCCCGGGCCCTGGATGTCTTTTCCCGGGACTACTTTCACCATGTACTGAGTAATCTGCAATACCTTTAAGATCATTGCCGAGCCTTCCAAACTCAAACCCGCACGCGACCCTGCTGCATGGATTGCCGCCCAAGATCAGCCCTCCGGTTCCCGGCATTCCTATAGCCTCTAATTTTTTCAGGCCCCTCATCATTGAAACTTTTGCAAAATTTTTTGCTGAATACCGGCATAATCCGTCATAATGCCATCAGGAAACACTTCAGCATCCCACTGGTCCAGTAAAGCCGGATCATTTATCGTATAGACCATAACCCGAAGACCCATTTCATGGGCATTTTCGATCAAATCAGGGGTTGCAGCCTCATGGTGAACATATACCCAGTCCATCTCCATCATTCGGATGGCTTTCAGGTCATCGATCGAGAGTTTTCTTTTGTAAGGAGCATCAAAGCCCACTACACAATCACACCGGTTTTTAATGAACATGGTTGACAGTTGGCTGAAACTGTCGACCATAATTTTGTGTTTCAAGGGGTGGTCCTGGATCAGTTCAGAAATTTTCCGGTTTACCTGGTAATTTCGATCGATCTGTTTCTGGGGTTTCACTTCAATCAGAAAACCGATTTGATCCAGGTATCTTTCGAGTGCTTGGGCAAGAGAGATCGTCTTCTCATCACCCCTTATGGCGCGAATGGTTTCAAATGGCAAATCGCCTATATCTGCCAGATCCCCGTTTTTGTCTTTAATTTCAGAATCGTGTAAAAGAACGGGGATGGCATCTGCTGTCAACTGGATGTCTACTTCAACCCATTCAAAGCCTGCCTGAATCGCCGCCTCGATGGCTTCGGGGGTATTCTCCGGGATATCTGATTTTTCTCCTTTGGTATTGCCGCGGTGAGAGACTACGATCGGTGTCTGAGTTTGTGAAACTGGCTCAAAATCCGTCATAGAAGCGGCCTCCGGCGGATAATAGGCATTGTTGACCATCAAATATCGATTCAAAGGAAATAAAATCTTAAAAAATGGTATGATTCGTTGTTTAATAGTCGCTCTGGCTTCGACGGCAGAAACATATTTTGCGTTTTCAGGCATTTCATGATTGATCATTTTGATCTGCTGCCGGTGCCGGTCGAATTCCACCTGATACGCTTTCGTCCATGCATAAACCCGTTCATTGCCGTGCCCGCCAACCGCATAAATCAGCCGGTCTTGCGGCCATTGCGCCTCCGGCATGAACAGGTTAAGCCCCTGGTCGCCGGAAAGCGGGGTTATACCCAAAAGACTCGCAATTGTTGCGGGTATATCGAAATGTGTGGACAGGCGATGGGTATATTGGCGATATGTTTTTTCCTGTATTTCGGGCAACCCAGCAAAAATCAGCGGCACCGAAAACCGCATGTGATCTTTTTCAATATCTTCGGCTTCGTTATGCAGCGAGGTAACATGGTCACTGACGATGACCAGCAGAGTTTTTTCCGGTAAAGCTTCTGATTTATACCATTCGTAAAATTCGCCAAGGGCATTGTCTAAAAAACGAAGGGATTCTGTGTAAAGTGCATATTGATCGGTTTTGCTGACAACCCCAAGCCAGGTGCCGTCTTGGTTCAGCGATGACTTCTTATCGGTAAAAACGGGTTCATGTGAATCAGGGAGCAGAAAGGGATCGTGGGTGCTGATCGTAAACAATGTGGTAAAATACGGCTGGCTCCCGTTGGATTCAATCCATTGCCTGAGCCGGTGAAACATTGTTTCATCATCATAGCCCCACCCGACGGCCGATTTTTCCAGCGTTGGATCATAATCAAAAATTTTTTCAAAACCAGCCATTTGCAAAAAAATTCGCTGCTGCTCGAAAGACAAATCACTGCCATGAAAATATGAGGTTTGAAACCCTTTTTCGTGGATTTTTTCAGGCAACCCCTTGAAATTCGGCAGAGGTTTTGCCCATAAAAATGTTTGATATGTCTGGGGAGGAATACCGGCAAAAATGGCCGGCAGGGCTTTATTGCTTTTGGTGCCGCCTGCATAAAAGTTTTCAAAATGGATATTATCATCGGCAATAGCGCACAGGTTGGGCATAACCGGCTCGCCATCTTTTTTCATGCGCATTTCTTTGGTACCGACACTTTCGAGGATAAGAACAATCACATTTTCAATGTCGGTATCATTGCTGGATGATGTTTGCGCCGACACGCGCCGGGGGGGTCCACAGGGGATATTTCGTATGCACCCCGCTAAACTGATCCATATGACCGATTTCATCCTTAAAGCGGCGAACCTCCCGCGGGTGCATCTTGCCGGCGTCGGTACCATATTCTGTTTTTAAAAGCGACGTTTGAACAAGCCATGAGACAGGTTCCCGGCTTCCCCGGAAAAGCTCCGGGGACATGGTTTTGGACAGCGGGCTATTAATGGCTATGGCCACGCCAAAAATTGCAAACAAAAAAATGATCAGAGTACGTTTAGGCGCCCCGGAATAACGAACAAAAACTTTTGCCGCAACCCAGACGGAAAATGCCTTGCCGCCGAATATCAGCATACATCCAAACACCATTTCGATCAGGAAAAGCCCCGTCGGAAAATTGGCATGCAAGGAAGTTTTCAGATGCGTAACTTCTTTTAAATAATATAAAAAACCGTCATTCGGCAGGCTGCGAAAAACAATTTCATGATGAAAGGCTGCCATATAAAATACAAACGTGCCTATTGCCGCCAGATAACCGATAAGGCGAATCCAAAATCCCGACCGGGAAAAAATCAAACCGGCAAATAAAAAAGCAAGGATCAAATACGAGAATATCGATAAACCAGCACCACCCAAATATTGTGGCGACATGCTGACTTCATATAATAAAGCAAGCGCGATTTTCAGCAGAACGATTCCCACGCTCCAAAGAATTGACCAGACAACAATTTCCGGCAGAGCTTGACTATTTATAGTGTTTGTTTGTATTTTTTCCCCCATGAATGCTATCTATGGTCGAATTTTTGGTTTGTGGGCCCCTCTCTTCAAATGCCGTTTTTATGTGTGACAGCATTTAACACGAATACAATTCGAAAAACAGGCTTGTCTTCCTTTTTAAATTCCTATATTTTTTGAACGAAATCACAAAGGATTGGTTTACCCAGCATCAAACAATCTTTTGGGGATGATTGGCGACTTTACTTAAAATGATACAAAACAGGATGACAAAAAACAATACCGTATATGTCGGCATGAGCGCGGACTTGGTCCACCCCGGTCATTTGAATGTCATAAAAAAGGCAAGGGAACTGGGCGAAGTTATAATCGGACTTTTAACCGATGAGGCAATTGCAAGTTACAAACGTGTTCCTTACATGACATTTGACCAGCGCAGGGAAGTGATCGAATGCATAAAAGGGGTAAGCCGCGTTGTACCCCAAACAACGCTTGATTATGTACCCAACCTGGAAAAGTTCAAACCGGACTATGTTGTCCACGGCGATGATTGGAAAGAAGGGGTGCAGCAGAAGGTAAGGCAGCGCGTGATCGATGCCCTGGCACAATGGGGAGGCGAGCTCATTGAAGTTCCTTACACAAAAGGGATTTCCTCAACCCGGCTGCATGCCGTCATGAAAGAAGTCGGCACAACCCCGGAAATCCGTCTCCTGCGCACTGCATATCGGGCCATGCTTGAAATTGCCCGTTCCATTCTCGTTGACCGCGCTTTTCCGCCGGGTGTGATACTCATATGCTGCCGCTGGAAGAGATCCTGGAGATGGTCCCTGGAGGCAGGTAATTATCTCGACAGTATCGTTAACCAGCTTAAAGTAAAAAAAACAAAGCATATCACGCCAGGATTGGAGAGAGCTTTACGGTGCAGGAAAGGGTTTGTGGAAAACGTACGCCCAGGCATATATCAATTCACTGCGCAAGGATCGATGGTGGATTACACCTGAATAATACAGGCTGCTCTGGGGAAAATATGACCAATTACCGCCAAAAAAACTGGTGGCTCCAGTCCCTGCCCCAAGACATTGTTCCAGACCCGTCCCTTGAATGTAGCCGCACGGCAGATGTCTGCATCATCGACGGTGGCTACACCGGGCTGTTTACCGCCTATCACTTAAAGATCCTACCCACGGAACTCAATGTCTGTCTGCTGGAATCAGATATCTGCGGCTATGGGGCATCGGGCCGAAACTGCGGGTTTTTCATGACCACGCAAAACGGCCGCACCATTGCAGAGCTCATCTGCGGCCATCGCACAGATCGAACCAACCTCTTTTTCGTGCGGGTGGAAAATCCTGCTCTGGCCCGGTGAACGCTTTGCATTTGGGTTGTCTCAGCCTGTTCCGGGGTTCATGAAGCTTAAAGACGAATTGTATTATGGTGACGAAGCAAAAAAACCTGAAAACACTTGACACGAATATGCTGCTTTTGAAATGGCAGAGTTAAAAAAATATACTTGATTTTTGATATGTTAAATGCTTTTTGAAATTCTGGATGAAAGAAATAATGTATGAAAAAATTATTCATGTCTAATTGTTGGGGACATCTTTTTTATTTGATAGATACGCAAATCATCTGCTTAACTTGTCAGATTTCATATATATCACACATGTCTTGTCAAAAAGCAGCTTCCCCGCCCCCTGGTCAGCACATGCAAGCCGGTAAGATAAATTGACAACCAACGATCAAACCTTTTCCCTTCGACATCATTTAATTCGAGGAGCATTTGGCTCTTTGATTCTGAAACTGGGGCAAACAGCAATCACACTTATTCTGGCTGTTATTCTGGCGCGAATGCTTGGAGCTGAAGGTTTTGGCATTTACGCCTTTTGCATCTCAATTGTAAACCTGCTTACCGTCCCTGCAATGATGGGCGGGCAAAATCTTCTGGTAAGGGAAATTGCTGTATATAATGTTAAAGGACAATATCATTTTCTTCGAGGAATTATTAAGCAAATGCGCTGGGCTAGCATTACGGCTTCATTTGCAATAGCATTTTTCGGGGCCGGCATTGGTTTGTGGGTCTACCAGGGCACCCGGATGCAAACTCCCTTTCTTATTTCAATGGCTATTATTCCCTTTGTTACAGCGATGAACCTTCAAGGCGCATTATTAAGGGGACTTCGTTATATCCTTTTGGGGCGTGCCAATCTTGCCCTGCTTCCATTTCTTGCTATTTTGTTGATCTACGGTGTTATTCTATTTCCTGGAGTCAAGCTTGATCCGGTGTCTACTCTTGGCGCATATGGCCTAAGTGCAGGGATACTCGTTGTGATTGGTTTTTTTTTAATTTTAAGACTTCTACCGCATGAAGCAAAAACTGAAAAACCTGAATATGAAACCTCCAGATGGATCAAAAGCATGCTGCCCTTTATTTTTGCCGGCGGAATGCAGGTTGTCAACAAGGAAGCCTCTATTGTTTTTCTTGGTATTATGCAGGACGCAGGGTCTGTCGGGCTATTCCGGGTAGCTCAGCGGGGGGCGGAGCTTATACCTTTTGGCCTTATAGCTGTTAACATGGCCATCGCGCCAACTGTTTCGGGACTT
This sequence comes from uncultured Desulfobacteraceae bacterium, assembly GCA_964626455.1. GTDB lineage: Bacteria > Desulfobacterota > Desulfobacteria > Desulfobacterales > Desulfosalsimonadaceae > Desulfosalsimonas. The sequence continues at coordinate 6,445 of CAZVFQ010000101.1, forward strand.
TATGCCAAAGGTGACATGCAGCGCTTGCAATATATATTAAACAAAAGTATAATCGCTGTTACAGTTTTTGCTGTAATAGTAACTGCGGTCCTTATCATAGCTGGTAAATGGTTGCTCCCGATAATATTTGGCCAAGAATTTGCGTCGGCCTATACGATATTAATAATTCTTTGTACTGGCCAATTAGTAAACGCCTTAACAGGATCAGCAGCATTGGTTATGAACATGATTGGCATGGAACTCATTGTGGCTCGGGGAATGGCAATTGCTTCACTTGTCAGCATCGTTCTTAACTTGACATTAATACCTTCTTTAGGCGCAACAGGGGCAGCAATCGCTTCGAGCACGAGTCTGATTGTTTTAAACATTTCTATGTTTATTTATTTATACAGAAAGACTGGGGTTTTTACAGCAATTCACGGTTACTACTGATCTAATCAGTTGTAAGCGCTTAGGCAAGTACACCCGCTATGCCGCCGGCAGAGCGATCTGGTCAGGCGAGAGACTCTGCGGAAGCAGTTTCGGTAATCCTCTTTGGTTTTAGCCAGCGGCAATTGCTCAAAAAGATGCCGAAAGTAATAATAAGGCTTCAGCCCGTTGGCCTTTGCAGTTTCAACCAGGCTGTAGAGGGCTGCACTGGCGGCAGCCCCGGTCTTTGAGAAACCCGTTGGGTTGCCGCCAGTTCCAGTGCTCACACAGCAGCTTGGAGATAACTGTCCGGCCCCTGTAAGAGTGAGTCTCAATGAATTGCCGGATGGTCTGTATATCGGATGAGTCGATCCGGCGATTGCGAATATTATAAACCGTCTCTTGCAAGGCTTATCCCCTTCTTTTAGTTTGTGGGCTCTCTTCAAATGCCGTTTTTATGTGTGACAGCATTTAACACGAATACAATTCGAAAAACAGGCTTGTCTTCCTTTTTAAATTCCTATATTTTTTGAACGAAATCACAAAGGATTGGTTTACCCAGCATCAAACAATCTTTTGGGGATGATTGGCGACTTTACTTAAAATGATACAAAACAGGATGACAAAAAACAATACCGTATATGTCGGCATGAGCGCGGACTTGGTCCACCCCGGTCATTTGAATGTCATAAAAAAGGCAAGGGAACTGGGCGAAGTTATAATCGGACTTTTAACCGATGAGGCAATTGCAAGTTACAAACGTGTTCCTTACATGACATTTGACCAGCGCAGGGAAGTGATCGAATGCATAAAAGGGGTAAGCCGCGTTGTACCCCAAACAACGCTTGATTATGTACCCAACCTGGAAAAGTTCAAACCGGACTATGTTGTCCACGGCGATGATTGGAAAGAAGGGGTGCAGCAGAAGGTAAGGCAGCGCGTGATCGATGCCCTGGCACAATGGGGAGGCGAGCTCATAGAAGTTCCTTACACAAAAGGGATTTCCTCAACCCGGCTGCATGCCGCCATGAAAGAAGTCGGCACAACCCCGGAAATCCGTTTGAAATCACTTCGTCGCATGTTACAGGTAAAACCGCTCATACGGCTTATCGACATTCATAACGGATTGTCCGGGTTAATTGTTGAAAACACATTCATTGAAACGCCCAACGGACAACGCGAGTTTGACGGCATGTGGGCCAGCAGCTTAACAGATGCCACAGCCAAGGGAAAGCCGGATATTGAGGCGGTGGATGTCACCGCCCGCATTACCACTTTAAATGAAGTCCTTGAAGTGACCACCAAACCTATCATATATGACGGGGACACGGGCGGCAGGCCGGAGCACTTTGTTTTTACGGTTAAGACCTTGGAGCGGCTGGGGATCTCCGCGATCATCATCGAAGACAAAATCGGACTGAAAAAAAACTCCCTGTTCGGAACGGATGTCATGCAGACTCAGGACAGCATCGAGAATTTTTGCCACAAGATCCAGATGGGCAAAGCATCCCGGGCAACCGACGACTTCATGATCATCGCGCGCACCGAAAGCCTGATTTTGGAGAAAGGCATGGACGACGCAATAAATCGGGCAAGGGCATACATCGATGCCGGCGCAGACGGCATCATGATCCACAGCCGCCGAAAAACCCCTGATGAAATCTTCGAATTCTGCCGATTGTACAACCAGCTCGACAATCGCCGCCCCCTGGTTGCCGTCCCTTCGAGTTACAACCAGGTCACCGAAGATGAACTGGTCGATAACGGTGTTAATATCGTCATATATGCCAACCAGCTCCTGCGCAGTGCGTATCCGGCCATGCTTGAAACCGCCCGATCCATTCTCTCAGACCGCTGCTCCGCAGGATGCGATACCAGGATGCTTCCGCTGGAAGATATCCTGGAGCTGATCCCAGGAGGCCGGTAATGATAGGTCCCGAAATTTTTGTTAATGGTTTGCGGCAACGCGGCATCGGGCTTTTCACCGGGGTCCCGGATTCGCTCCTGAAGCACTTTTGTGCATACCTTGAGGATCACTGCACCGTCAACGAACACGTTATTACAGCAAACGAAGGCAACGCCGTGGCGCTTGCCGCAGGATATCACCTGGCAACCGCCAAAACGGCTGCCGTGTATATGCAGAACTCGGGGCTGGGCAACGCCGTCAACCCGCTCATCTCCCTTGTCGATCCGGAAATATATAAAATCCCATTGCTTCTGATCATCGGCTGGCGCGGCGAGCCCGGAAAAACGGATGAACCCCAGCATGTAAAACAGGGCAGAATCACCCCAGGACAACTTGAATTAATGGAAATCCCCTACCGGGTCCTCGACAAGGACTGCAATGCGGATGCGGTGCTTGACACTGTATTTGATGAGATTAAACAAAGCAATGCCCCGGCAGCGATACTGGTACGCAAAGGGACTTTTTCCGTCTGCAGCCGACAAGACAAGCCTAGCACGCTTTCCTCGCTTTGCCGCGAAGACGCATTGGAGGGAATCCTGTCCCTTGCCGGCAAAGAGGCCTTGATTGTTTCCACCACAGGAAAAACCTCCCGCGAGGTTTTCGAAATCCGTGCCCGGCGCGGGCAGCCGCATCGTGATTTTTTAACGGTGGGATCCATGGGGCACACTTCGTCAATTGCCCTGGGAGCCGCCCTGGGCAACCCCCAAAAACAAATTGTCTGTATTGATGGAGATGGCTCTGCCCTGATGCACCTGGGTTCCCTGGCAATAATCGGTGATCTTAAACCCCCAAACCTGATTTACGTGGTACTCAACAATGCCGCCCATGAATCCGTAGGCGGCCAACGGACCGCTGCCGGACAGCTTGACTTCTCCGCCCTGGCCAAAGCCTGCGGTTTTAGCCAATTCAGGCAGGCAGAAACCCTCGCCCAGCTGAAAGACGCCTGGACCGCCATTTCTGATAAGCCGGGCCCGCAAATGATTGAAGTGCGCATTTGCCCTGGATCACGCGATGACCTTGGCCGCCCCGCCTCCACGCCTGAAGAAAACAAGAACGCCTTCATGGAGCAGGCAATTGACTGAAACGGTGAAAGATGCGATTTCCGAAAGAATCTGGATGGATTACAATCCGGTAAGAATTACCGCCGGACCGGACTCCATTGACAGGCTCTTTACAATTGATCCGCTTCCGGCCCCTAATCAGCGGATCCTTCTGGTTACAACCGCCGGACTTACAGCCCGCGGGGTAACAGCACGAATCAAGGCCCAAGCAAAAAATCAAGGCATGGCAAATCCAATACTGGTATTTGACAAGGTAGCATCCAACCCGGAACTCGATCTTCTGGACCGTATTGCAACCGGCTTACGAGGCGAAGGTATCACCGGCATAATCGCACTTGGCGGCGGCTCTGTGCTGGATACGGCCAAGGCGATTTCAGTGGCCCTGCCCTCTGAACTGAAAGCCCCCTTTGATAGCGTCTTGAGAAAAAAACGGCCGTATGAATGGGAAATACGAATACCGGTTGTCGCCGTTCCCACCACAGCCGGCACAGGCGCGGAAGTCACCCCGTTTGCAACCGTGTGGGACAGCAAAAACCAAAAAAAATACTCCGTTTCCGGGGATATGGTATATCCGGTCCAGGCATTGCTCGACCCCGAACTGACCTTGACGCTTCCCCCAAAAGAAACCCTCTACACCGGACTGGATGCCATCTCCCATGCGCTGGAATCGCTCTGGAACAAAAACCGTACTCCCGTAAGCGAAGCCCTGGCGCTGAAAGCCCTGTCCCTGGCAAACGAAGCCTTACCGGCTGTCTTAAACCAGCCTGGGAGCCTTTATTTCAGGGAGAAGATGCAGCAGGCCGCCCTGCTTGCAGGACTGGCAATCAGCCGCACCCGGACCGCGATCGCCCATGCCATATCCTATCCGGTGACCATGCGCTTTGGCGTGCCCCACGGCCTTGCGTGTAGTTTTACTTTACCGAAAATTATTGAACATTATATCCCAAATGAAAAGGATGATGCCGTTAAATCGGCTCTCAACAACACTCTCCCCGTGCTTGAAGGCTTGAAACTCAACGAAGAAATGGCCGTTTTTACCGAGGGAGAAGATTTGTCAAAATATGTTGGTGACATGTTTCATCCGGAACGGACAGAAAATTATGAAACAACCATTAACATTGATGATATAGCCTGTTTAGTGAAAAAGAATTAGGCTTGGCCGATGAGTTAATCATTTTTTT
>CAZVFQ010000102.1:0-7146 GCA_964626455.1 uncultured Desulfobacteraceae bacterium
TTCGCTTAACAAACAAAATAACAGCAGATGCATATAGGCGCAAGCCAAAGTTGAAACCGGCACTGAAGGTTTCTTTTATAAAAAATTGACATATAAAAAATTTTTTCTTGACTCTTTAATGATTATTCAATAGGAGTCTGATTAGTCGATCACATTATGCCAATCTTATTGAAAGAGCGTGCCGTGGTCCACATACCTACCACAGTAAAGAATAAGGATCTGGTTACAAAACGCCGGAATCAAATCGTCCTTGCCGCCATAAAACTTTTTTCCCATAAAGGGTTCCATAAGACCACCCTTAAGGAACTGGCAGAAGAAGCAGGCCTCAGCTACGGCAATATTTATGATTATGTCGGAAGCAAAGAAGATATTTTCTTTCTTATCCATGATTTTCTTGCCAGCTCGTCAAGTGAAGTACTTAACAAATGTATCGAAGGCGTTCATGATCCGCTTGAAAAACTGCGCCGAATGGTAAGAGGCGAATTTAACCTGCAGGAGAAATGGGCGGATGCAGTCCTGCTGCTCTACCAGGAAATCCATATTCTTGAAGGAAATTTTTTACGAAAACTCCTCCAAAGAGAACGCGAGCATCTGGAGATGTTTGAAGCCATCCTGGAGGAATGCGTTGCCAAAGGACAGATGAAACCCTGCAATCTAAGGCTGGTCTCAAACCTTATCAAAGTGATGATCGACGGATGGACGATCAAACGATGGGACCTGCGGGGCCATGCAAGTCAGATCGAAGCAGAGAAAACCATCATGAAAATTATCTCCAGCGGACTGCTCGCAGAAGATCCTGGGCGGAAAACAGCTGCACCGGATGCGGAGACGTTTTCCGGAAAAACCGCTTTGATAATAAACGGGGGCACTGTTATTGGTCAGGCATTATGCCAGGCGCTCTCAGATAAGGGGGGTCAGATCGTTGTGCATGCAGACCCCAACGGAAAAAGCAGAGGGTACGCCCGGACAAAGGCTTCTGCGGATCTCCTCGGCAAAGTGCGCTTTTTAGATCAGGAGAAAGTTCCGACACCTGAGCAGATAACAGAACTCGAAAACCAGTACGGTCCGGTTGACTTCTACCTTCACGACCTTGGCATCAGCACAACCGAAGAACCCGCAGACGAGATATCAAAAGAGCGGGCCAGAACCCTTTTGGAACAAAACCTGCGGTCAGCCCATAAACTGGCAGATTATTTAAAAACAAGGATGGGAAGCAGGACCGTGGGAAGAATTGTCTACCTGGCACCCTGGGCCTGGGATTTTCATGCTGATCCAATAGGCTTTGATATTGCCAGAGCTGGCGCCTCTGCCCTTACACAGTCTCTTTCCAAACAGCTTGCCCCTTCCAATGTGAATGTTAACTGCATTGTGCCCGGATATATACGTGGAATCAGACCCTTTAAAATCGAAAAAGCAATGCGCCGGGAGCTTCTGCAAAGCACCCCCTCCGGCAGACTTGGAGAGGTTTTCGATGTGGCCGAAGCTGTTTTCTTCCTGCTTCAGGATGGATCCAAGTACCTTACCGGCCAGGTACTTCACGTAACCGGCGGACAATAGTTTCAAAAAGAAATTTCACCAGACAAGGACAAAATTATTAATTGCAGACCACGGTTTTTAGTCTAGTGCAGCGTTTACCCAGATAAATCAACTAAAAACATCAAACCAACGGGGGCAGGCAAGGATGAGAAAAATTTTTCGAACCATCGATAGTATCAGCGAGTGGTCGGGAAAAATCGTCTCTTTTGTAATTTATGCGGGCATCGTCATGCTCGTATTCGAGGTGGTCGCCCGCTATTTTTTCAATTCGCCGACCATATGGGCCCACGGATACTCCCAAAGGCTTTTCGGAAGCTACTTTGTCCTGATTGGGGCCTATACACTTCTGCAGGGGTTTCATGTCCGGATCGATCTTATATATCAGCGATTTTCCATTCGCGTTCGGGCACTGCTTGATATCTTCAATTATACAATGCTGCTGTTGTGGACGACGGTTCTGGTATACGAAGGCCTGAGTTTTTTTCTTTACTCACTTGCGGTAAAAGAAACCGATGAAAGCGCCCTGAGGCATCCTGTCTATCATATAAAATTTCTGCTTTTGGTCGGAGTCTTTCTTATTTTCCTGCAGGGGCTGTCGATGTTGGCAATGTCTATTATTACACTGATCAAGGGGGTAGAGTATGAGTCCTGAAATCATATTGACCATCGGCATGTTCGGCTCGCTTGTGATCTGCATTATGCTCGGCGTATCGCTAGCATTTGCGCTAGGGGCAATCGGGGCAATCTCCGCTTTTATAATGTACGGACCAACCGGATTCATGCCTATTGTGACCGGAGTTTTCAATTACATGTGGATGCTTCTCCTTGCAGCTGTGCCCATGTTTGTTTATATCGGCGTTGCATTATCCAAATCCGGAATCGCAGAGGATATGTTTCACGCGTTTTACCTCTGGTCCGGCCGGCTCAGGGGCGGGCTTGCGATCGGATCAAGCTGTTTTGCAGCCGCCCTGTCTGCAATGACCGGCAACTGCTCGGCTTCAACGGTTACAACCGGACTGGTGGCAATGCCCTCAATGCGACAGAAAAATTATGACGAAAAAATCATATTCGGCTCAATCTGCTCGGCCGGCACCCTGGGCATACTCATTCCCCCCAGTATCCCCCTGATCATTATAGGAATGATGACCGGTCAATCCATTGGAAAGCTTTTTGCAGGCGGGCTTATCGCAGGCCTTGGGATTCTTGCGGCATTTATCCTATATATTCTTACCATGGCATGGCTTTACCCGAACCTTTGTCCGGCCCTTGCTGAAAACCCCCCTTTAAAAAATAAATTGGTTGCGCTCAAATCAGTCGCCCTTCCGACCCTTATCATAATCTCAATCCTGGGTTCTTTGTTTTTAGGCATTGCAACGCCGACTGAGGCTGCATCTGTAGGCGCACTTGCTGTTATTATCTGTGTAGCAATCCGCCGCGAGCTTAGCTGGACTTTTTTAAAGGAATCCGCCTACCAAACCGCCAGCATCACAGGTATGGTTTTGTGGATAATGTTTGGCGCGGGCGGATTTGTCGCGGTATACAGCGGAAGCGGCGGCATAGCATTTGTACAAAGCGTTTTTATGGGACTTGACGTAAGCCCATGGGTTCTCATTTTTCTGTTTCAAATATTTGTCCTTATACTTGGCATGTTCCTTGACCCCATGGGAATCATTCTTTTGTGCATTCCTATTTTTTACCCTGTAATAACCGCGCTGAGATTCGATCCCATATGGTACGGTGTTGTTTTCAATATCGCTCTTTGTGTCGGTTATATCACACCGCCTTTTGGCTACAACCTGTTCTATCTCAAGTCCCTGAGCCCTAAGACTGACATGAGGACAATTTATATAAGCGTCGCACCTTTCATTATAATCATGATTGCAGCCCTGTTTTTGTTTATGCTTTTTCCGCAGATTATTTTGTGGCTGCCGAACAAAATGTAGGCGCGGCCGGCGGGCAAAAAACCAAAAAAGCAAAGGAGAACAGATCATGGCAGAAAAAATTTCCCGAAGAAAAATGCTTAAAGGCGGTGTTGCCGCAGCGGTTGCCGGGGCGGCAAGTACCATCCTCCCGAGGACCGCACGGGCAAAATCAGGCAAAAAGATCAAGTGGCGCATGCAGACTCACTGGCCAACCGGCGTGGAGTATTACGACACTACTTTTGTTTCATTCTGCGACAGGGTGCGAACTGCCACGGATGGTGAGCTCGATATCACCCCTCTGCCCCCCGGCGCGGCAGTACCCACAGGAAACGTCTTTCAGGCAATCGGACAGAACAGGCTTGATGCAGCAATGATATGGCCGACATACTGGCTGGGCCAGGTGCCTGTTGCCGTTCATATCAACGGCAACCTTTTCATGTGGGAGCGTGCCCATGAAATGTTTACCTATTTCTACGACTGGGGGGCCATTGAAATATTCCGCGAAGCCTATGCAGAACACAATGTTTATTTTGTGGGGCCGACGACTGAAACCGGTGTGGCTCTATACTCCAAAAAACCGATTCGGACCATAGACGACTTCAAGGGCTTTAAAGTCCGGAGCACCGGGGCCGCCGCAGACGTATTCAAAAAAGCAGGGGCCACTCCGGTTTTCTTCCCGGGAGAAGAGCTGTATCAGGCGCTGCAGACAGGCGTCTGCGAAGGGGCTCATTGGGGGCCGGTTTCAGGCGGATGGAGCATGAAATTTCAGGAAGTAACCAACTACATTGTTCAGCCCAATCTGACAGGAATAGACAACGGTGAAATAATCATCAGCAAAAAAAAGTGGGACGAGCTTCCCTCGGATATGAAAATGATTGTGCATGAATGTGCAAGAGGCGCGGCAATCGATCATTTGAGATGGACCGGATACAATGATGATCTCTGCCTGGACGAATTCCGGAAAAAGAATATGGGGGAGATTTCGAATCTGGAAGACGATACCATTGCGCAAATGCGGCAGTATTCCTTTGAGGTCGTAGATGAATATTCAAAAAGAGATCCCAAATACTGCAAAAAAGCAGGCGAGCTGCTCAAAGAACAGATGAAAATCAAGGGCAGGATATAAATTCAAGCTAACAGGGACAGGGGATAAGGCTTTTAAAAGAAGGCGGAAAACAACAAACAGAGCTGCCCACCAAATAGGGGGCAGCTCTGTCACTGGTTCTCTCTTTGCGGCACCCCGCGGACTTTAACTGTAAAAACAGCAGAAGCCGAAATTTATAAAGAACCAATCCTACATAACAGGAGGCGAAATGCGTACCAGTAAACAATATATAAAAGGCCTGAAAAAAATGCGCCGGAATTTATATTTAAACGGCAAAAAAATAGACCGTGACGATGAAATGCAGATGCAAACCCTTAATGTTATGAGTGTTACATTCAACGAAGCGGCCAGCCCGGAAGGCAAGGAGCTTTGCACCGCAATCTCCCATCTGACGGGGGAGAGAATAAACCGCTTCTGCCATGTTCACCAGTCAACAGAGGATCTTCATAAAAAACAGGACATGACACGATATCTTTGCCGCAAGGTTGGCGGCTGTATTCAGCGCTGCATGGGCGTTGACGCAATAAACGCAATCAATGCGGTCTCCTATGAAGCCGACAAGGTTAACAACGGCAACACTGAGTACCACCAAAACTTTCTTAAGTGGCTGGAAACTTTTCAAAAAAATGATCTTGTAGGATGCTGCGCACAGACAGACATGAAGGGTGAGCGACTAAAAAGGCCTGCAGATCAAACAGATGAGGATATGTATCTTCACATCACAGAAAGGAAAAAAGACGGGATCGTGGTACGTGGCTGCAAGCTTCATATCTCAGAGGCATCCGTAGCAGATGAAATACTTGTTGTACCCACAAGGGCCCTGCGGTCCAATGAAAAGGATTATGCAGTTGCTTTTGCAGTGCCCGCAGACCATGAGGGGGTTATTCAGGTTGTTCATCCTCACAATCCCAGACGCAGAGATCATTTCAAAAAAGGTTTTGACGGCGGAAGTACTGATTCCTACGTCATTTTCGATGATGCCTTCATCCCTTGGGAACGCGTATTTATGTGCGGAGAACATGATCATGGCGGCATCTGTGCCCTGCTCTTCGCGCTGTTTCACCGGCACAGCTACTCGGGGTGCAAGCCCGCCCTTGGCGATGTACTGCTGGGTCTGGCCGCCAATGCCGCAGAATACAACGGCATTGAAAAAACCCCCCACGTCAGGGAGATGTTTTCTGAAATAATCAAGGTTGCGGAACTGGGTTATGCAGCAGGCTATACAGCATCTGATCTTGGCAAACCCGAGGTATACGTTCCCGGGGTTGGCAGGGCTCCTTACGGTCCGGGAAGCTATATACCGGATTCCATATACGCAAACGTGGGCCGATGCCTGACAGGAGAAGCGGTTTTCCACGAACTGGAAATGCTCTGCAATATAGCCGGAGGTTTTCCCGCAACATTTCCCTTTGAAAATGACATCAAAAACCCGGAAATAAAACATTTGCTGAAAAAATACCTCAAACGCAACCCGGACTTTCCTGTTGAAGACCAGATCAAGTTCTGGCTCTACTTTATTGACCAGACATGTTCGGGTGCCGCAGGAAGCATGACCTATGGAAATTATCACGGAGGAGGATCTCCTATAATGGAACAGATCGCAATCACAACCCAGTACAATATCACTGACCGGAAAAAACTTGTTAAAGGGCTTGCGGGAATTAAAACGGATAAATAAAGCCCCCGGGGCTTTTAGGTGCCGTCAATGCCAAGACATCTCATTAATCATCCGCTGATATAATTGTTAGCATGTGGAGGAGTTATGAAAATCACTGCTCATTTTCAATTCTGGCCCCAAAGGGTCCCTTATGAACTGCTTTTCCCGCAGGTGCCGCTGTTTGAATTCATAGAAACCTCGGCGCGAAGATACCCTGAGCATCCGGCGATCATTTATTACGGCCGGAAAATCACATACCGGCAATTGTCCGATCTGATCGACCGCACAGCTACTGTGCTTGCAGATCTGGGGGTTAAAAAAGGCGACAGGGCGGCATTGTATATGCAAAACACCCCGCATTTTGTTGCCGGCATGTTCGGAATCATGCGGGCAAACGCCGTGGTTGTGCCCATAAATCCTATGCTGACGGAAAGGGAGGTACAGCAGCTGCTGGCAGACAGCGGCGCAACGGTGGCAATTACCACCGCAGACATTTATAAGCGTATACACAATGTACGCGCAAACTCAAGCCTGGAAAATATTATTGTCGGCCGTTATGCGGATTATCTGCCCGAGGAACCGGAGCTGCCTGTGCCGGAATTTCTGAAAAATGAGCCTGAGATAGAAAAAGCAGATAGCGTTCTGCCCTGGGCCGAGACACTGCGGGGCACCAAGGCCTCTCCGCCTCCGGTCGAAACGATACATACCGATATGTGTCTTTTACCCTACACATCCGGATCAACCGGGGTTCCAAAAGGCTGCATCCATACACACGCTACTGTTATCTCCAACTCGGTGGGCTCGGCCGTATGGCACAACATGCTCTCAAACAGCGTGATACTTACCACCCTGCCTCTTTTTCACGTTACAGGCCTGACCCACAGCATGGTGGCGCCTCTTTATGCAGGCTCGACAATGGTAATGCT
>CAZVFQ010000102.1:7246-10973 GCA_964626455.1 uncultured Desulfobacteraceae bacterium
CAGCATCCTGCGATATCGGAGGTCTGTGTTGTCGGCGTGCCTGACCCTGTACGCGTTGAAAACGTAAAGGCGTTTATCGTTCTAAAGGATGATTACAAGGGAAAAATCGACAAAAAGGAAATCATAGACTGGGCAAAACAGAACATGGCCGCTTACAGGTATCCAAGGCTTATCGAATTTGTGAATTCACTGCCCAAAAGCGGCACCGGAAAAATTCAGTGGCGGCAGCTGCAGGAAAAGGAAAAAGAAGCAGCAAAACAGAAAGAATAATTCAGCCAGAGGGCCTTAATAAAAAACATTACGAAAAGTTCAGAAAACGGAGGGCTCTGATGAAACTCGAGGGAAAAGTTGCTCTTGTTACAGGAGCAAGCAAAGGCATAGGTGAATCCATATCCCGAAGATATGCCGCAGAAGGAGCAAAAGTAGCCCTTGCCAGCCGTTCAACGGATCTTCTTTCAAAAATTGCACAAGACATAAAAAAACAAGGGGGGGAGGCCACAGCCTTGCCCCTGGACGTCACAAAATCTGAAAGCGTGGATGAGGCCGTAAGCAAAACAGTATCTGAATACGGCCGGATAGACATTATGGTCAATAACGCTGGAATAGCAATGACCCAGCCTTCTATATCCCTTTCAAATGAGGACTGGCAAAGGACTCTGGAAACTGACCTTTTCGGGGTCTTCTACGGATGCCGTGCAGCCGGAAGGGAAATGATAAAGATGGGCGGAGGCTGTATAATTAATATAACCTCCATGTGGGGAATCGCAGCCTCACCGCTGCGCGCCGCCTATTGTGTAAGCAAGGCAGGGGGAAATATGCTGACCAAAGTTTTGGCCGCCGAATGGGCCGGGGAAAATGTCAGGGTAAATGCCATAGCGCCGGGCTATATCCGCACCGAGATGGTACAGAATGTTATAGACAAGGGCATGATCGATCTGGATTTCATTGAAAGACGCACGCCCCGGGGCCGTATAGGAGAAGTCGGAGAACTGCTGGGAGTTGCAGTTTATCTGGCAAGCGATGAAGCTTCATTTACAACGGGGTCCGTATTTACTGTTGACGGCGGGTGGACTGCTAACGGCTATGGCTGTTAATAACGTACAAAACGATATTAGGAAAGGATATGGCATTTAAACCAAAACTCATGGCCTGCAGCCTGCCGGGTATGCCGCACCGGGATCTCGACCAGGCCTGCCGGGTCATGATGAACAATTTTCCCGAAGCCCTGCCTGTGCCTTTTATCACCATGTCGCGAAGGATTTTTACAGAAGGCCTCCCATGCCTTAAAATCGACCGGGAAAAAAGACAACTTATCTTTGAGACAACGGGCAGGGAAAACGAGCTTGTGGAATTCTATGATCGTTACATGGCGCAGGATTTTGACTATTTTGCAATCAGCCCGAAGCTCGACCCGGGCTTATACCGACTGTCTGAACTCTATGCGCAAAATCCCTGGCCGGAACTTAAATACATACATATGGATTTTCCCGGTCTTTTTACGTGGGGGCTGCTAATAAAAGACGAAAAGGGCAACCCTGCCCTCTATGACGTTAACCTGAAAGACATTATCATAAAAGGATTGTCAGCAAAGGTACGCTGGCGCGAAAACAAGGCAAGAGAACTGTTCCCCGGCACAGAGACCATAGTTACCTCAGGTGATGCATCCCTTTCAGTATTTTCCTCTGCAGGGGGCACGGGCGCGTGGGAGGATGTGAAAAAGGACTATAATGAAATCCTGAGCCTGATTCAGGGGATAAAAAGTATTCACTGCTGCGCCAATTTTGACTGGTCCCTGGTAATGCAGACAGAAGTGCAGTCGATTAATTTTGATGCTTATCAGTTTGGAACAACCATGGCCATGTACCCCGAGGCACTCAGCACTTACCTTGGAAAAGGTGGCACAATCGCCTGGGGTATAGTGCCTACGGCGCCGACCGGCGATATTACCGCTGAATCGCCGGAAAGCCTTGCCGAACGACTGGAAGGCTTCATAGAAGCCGTCACAGCAAGGGGAATTGACAGACAGCAGCTCCTTGACTCCTCATGGATAACGCCCACATGTGAGCCTGCAACAATGTCTGCGGATATGGCTGAAAAAGTATACGATTATACCGCTCGGGTATCAAAACTGATGAAGAAAAAATATTTCTAATAAAAAATCTCAGGGATAAAAATTGATGGGCATGTAAAAATTAAAAAACAGGAGGTCAGAAATGGCTGTCGGAACCAGTAAGGATTATATAGATCGGCTGAGGGAGCAAAAGGTTAATGCATTTATGAATGGCAAAAAAATAGATAATTTTGTGGATGATCCCCGAATAAGGGTCGGCATTAACGCCATCAGCACAACGTTTGATGCTGCCCACAATCCGGACCTTCGCGATCTTGTAACATTGGAGTCGCCTTTAATTGGCGGCGAAAAGATTAATCGCTGGACCCACATACTGGAAAACGCACAGGATGCTATCGCCAAAGCCAGAGCCATGAGAGAGGTCGGCGGGGAATACGGATGCCCGTGCGTTTATCGGTGCATAGGCAATGATATGATAAATACGGCCTGGGCCGTAAGTTATGAAATAGACAAAAAACATGGTACAAACTATCATAAAAATGTGATTGAAACAGTAAAGCAAATCCAAAAAAAAGACCTTGTCCTTGGCGGCACCATAATTGATCCAAAGGGCGACAGATCTTTAAGGCCCGGCGAACAGCCAGATCCGGATGTCTATCTTCACGTGGTTGAAAAAAGAGACGACGGCATAATTGTGCGGGGCGGAAAGGCTCACAGTACGGCTGCACTCTACACTGATATGCTTTGTGCTGTACCAAGCTATCCGCTGCGGGAAAACGAAAAAGAATTTGCCGTAGGATTCTTCTGCCCTCTTGACGCAGACGGGATAACCTTTATGTGCAGGCCGGCAACAGCGCCAACCGAAGAAAAAAAGCTTGAAAACCCTGTAAGCAAAAAATACGGCCATGCAGAAATATTCGTTATCTATGACAATGTTTTTATCCCCTGGGAGAGGGTTTTTATGTGCGGAGAATATGAGTTCTGCGGGTTTCTGATGAACACATTTACCGGATTTCACATGCTGAGCAAATGCGGCTGCAGGTCGGCTTCCATGGAAATGGACATCGGGGCCACAGCACTTATAGCCGAGGCCAACGGAATTAAAAAAGCGTCTCATATTAACAATTATATTAATGAAATGATCATGAATACGGAAATGGTATATGCATGCTCCATGGCTGCTGCTGTAAACGGCAGGAAACATGAATCAGGGGTGTTTATCCCCGATCTTGTCCCGGCTAGCGCGGGAAAGGTTTTTGCCGCAAAAAAACTGGGGGAACATCGGTTTTTCATGCAGGACAGCGCGGGAGGTCTGGTCCAGACAATGGTAAATGAAAAGGATTTTCTCAACCCGCAGACCGGTAAACTGATGGAAAAATATTACAAGGTCAAAGAGAAAATTCCCACGGAAAACAGGGTGCGCGCCTTTAAACTGGTCGAGGATTTGACATCCTCCCTGCATGCCGGATGGTATCACGCAATGTGTGTTACAGGCGGCGGCGGACCCGAAATGTTAAAACAGGGCATCCGGGTAAACTATGACACTGATAAATTCAAAAAAAGGGCAAAGAAAATGGCGGGTATAGAGTAATCCAGCCCTAAAATTCATTTATTTTCTTTCCGCATGCTTTGCATATTGCAGCATGCTGGCAAATA